>CAMNDE010000052.1:0-24560 GCA_946534895.1 uncultured Clostridia bacterium | reverse complement strand
GATTCAGACGCCATCATGTTGTAAAGCATTTCTTTACGGATCATTATGATCATCCTATTTTTGAGGGCGGCGTTCAGCTGGACGATATGATATATCTACAGAGAAAACTGACGATCTGAAGCGGAGACGGGGAACGGCTGCGTTTTTCATGGAAAGAACACAGAACCCATGTGATCACCAGCCCTTCCAATGCAGGATACCATTCATGATCAGAGACGTCTCAACATATTTCAGGTCATGAAACCATGTAAGATACCATGTAAGTTATGGATGAGCTGCCGGAAACTGCATACTACGGAGACTCAGCATCTTCCTTTTCCATAACAGACCAGCTGATGATCCGGACGGGCCGAAACCTGAAAAGACTGGAAAGCCCAGCAGATGTTTTTCCACTTATATGGTGGTCTGCGGCGTGTACGGGGCAAAAAAACAGGATTCTGCCTAAAATAGGCAGAACCCCGTTATTTATGACCGGCAGAGGAGCCGGCGCATGGGCTCAGAACGTATGGGTGACAGGCGCGTCAGTAAAAGAGCAGAAAACGGCAGTGGCATTCCTGAGGTACAGCACTTCCACGATGCCGTCATCTTCATTGTACATGCCGCGCAGGCCGGGATTGGCGTCGAGCATGGCCTTCTTGGCTTCCCTGCGCGGATCCTGAACGGCTTCCCCGCTCAGACGGATCCACTTGCCGTCCGCCATGCCGCTGATCTCAATTTTGGGATTGGCCATGATCTGCTTGTAGACGTCCTTTTTGTTGTTGGTGACAAGGTAAAGCTTTCCTTCGAACTCGCACACGGCGCCGAAAGGACGGACGCGGGGCTGATCCCCGTCCATGGTGGCCAGGTAGAAGGTGCCGGCCTTTTTGAGGAATTCCAGGGTTTCTTTCATGAGATGTCTGCTCCTTTCCGGGTGCCGCAGGCAGTGAACGGCGATGCGGCTCAGGCTCTATTGTAATGAGCGGGGGAAAAATTTACAAGCATGAAGCATCACGTCGATGTGATCAAACTGAAACCGGTTTCAGAATCAGAATGCGTGAGCACAGTTAAGATCCGGCCGAAAACGGTGTGTACATGCACTGACCACTTTATGGGTATCACGAATCCTGCTATTTCGCAAAATCAGGTTTTTTTGGTATAATAAAATGCGTTTTTTGTATGTCAAAATGTGGGTGGAAGGAGCGAATCACATGTCTGTGAAACGTCGCTGTCTATATATCGGAATACTGACTCTGCTGTGCGTGTTTCTCGCGATCCCGGCCATGGCCGAGGTGTCCAAGAATCTGCAGGTGACGCGCACCTACAACAGCAAGGGTAAGGTGACCAGGCTGGTCTATGTGGATCAGGACCGGAACCCTGTGGTGGCAACGGACCTCGGATATGCGGAGGTGCGCTACACCTATTCGGGGCAGACAACCCTGGTGAAGACTGCCTATTATGACGAGCAGGGGAATCCCGCCAACTGCGTGCAGGGATACCATTCCCTGACGCTTACCTATACCTCCAAGAGGAAGCTGGCGGAGCGGGCATACAAGGACAAGGACGGCAACTATGTCATCGGGCCGGAAGGCTATGCCCGTGAGGTGAGCGATTACTGGGGCGTGTTCGTCAATGAGACGAAGCATCTGGATGCCGAGGGCAACCTGATCTGTCCCGAGGGCCTTTGGGCCAGGTATGTGCCGAAGTACATCAGTCTCGGCACTGGGCGCACCAAGGTTGGCGACGCCTACTATGACGCGGAAGGCAATTACATGACGGGACCGGAAGGGTATGCCTACTCGGAGTCCGTCTATTCCGGCAAGTACAACAAGGGCACTTCCTACTATGATCCCCAGGGCAGCCTGGTCATGAACACGAAGCTCAAGTATGCCGCCAATGAAATCGAATATACCTATGGCAAAAAGACCTATGAAGCATGGAAGGGCGAGGACGGCCAGCTGATCCCCGGACCGGACGGGTATGCCTATGTAAAGATTTCCTATCCGGCGGACGCCACCACCCTGTCCCTGTACTTTAACGCGGACGGATCCCCCTATTATGTGAAGGACGAATACTGCGGACTGCGCCGGGAGCTGGGCCCGAGGAACCGGGTCAAGTCCCTGGCCTACTACGGATATCCGGACGGCGCGGAGATCACGGAAGACAGCATGCCGCAGCGCATTGTGATCTCCGACGGCTATTCGCGCATGGACCGCACCTATACCCGCAACGGCAAGATCATCACGGAGAGCTATTACGACGAACAGGATCACCTCATGGTGGTGGAGAGCCTGGGATACGCCGTGATGAGCAACGACTACAGCAACAACCGGCTCATGTCCACCAGCTATCTCGGCGCCAACAAGGAGAGCGTGGAGAACGTGGACGGCGTGGCCAAGGTGGTCTACAAGTACGACAAGAAGCGCGTGCTGGAGGGTGAGACCTATCTGGATGCCCAGGGAAACCCGGTGGCCACTGCGGAAGGCTACAGCCGCGTCTGGTACGTCAATGACGCCGACGGCAATCCCACGGACAAGAAATTCTTCGGATCGGACGATGCGCCCTTTGTGTTCCCGGAAGGCTATGACGAGATCATGCTGGAGTACGAGGACGAGAAGGTGGTGGCGGAGAGCTACTATCTTGCCGGCGAGCCCGTGCTCATCAGCGAAGGCTATCACCGGGTGGAATATGTGCTCAACGAAAAGGACAAGCATATTTCCCGGGACTATTTCGGCACGGACCTCGCGCCGGTGAACACCCGGGGCGGGTACGCGCACGTGGAGCTGGAGTACAATCCCGGCGGCTCGGTGACCATGACAAAGTATACCGACGTGGACGGACAGATCGTGAACGTGGAGGGGAAGGAATACGCCTATACCCGCACCGTGTATGATTCGCCCACCAGCTATACGCGCATGTACTTCAATACGGACGATGAGATCATGCGCCTCTCCGACGGGTATGCCATGGTGCGCTGCGAACTGGACGCGGAAGGACATATCACCCTGGAACAGCGCGTGGACGTGGACGGAACCGTGCTGAGCCAGACCGCGCGGACCTGGAACGGAAAGGACCAGACCAGCGAAACTTACCTGGACGGCAAGGGCCAGAAGGTGCTGGGCAGCCGCGGATACGCGTCCTGGGAGCGCCGGTATGAAAAGAACAAGATTGTTCTGGAGGCATATTTCGGACTGGACGGGGAAAGTGTGGCATGCACCGACGGGTATGCGGCGGTGCAGCGCGTGTGGAACAGTGCCGGGTACATGACCGCCCAGACCTTCCTGGATGTGCAGGGGCAGCCCCTGGAGGCCAAGGCGGGGTATGCGCGCCTGGAGCGGCAGCTGGATGAAAAGGGCAATGTACTCTCGGAATCCTATTTTGACGCTGAGGGCCGGAAGTGCCTGAGCAGCGCCGGATACCATGAAGTGCGCAGGACCTATGACAATGCGAAGCGAGTACTGTCGGAGGCCTGGTTTGACACGGAAGGCCGGCCGGTGACTTCGGGGAACAGCTATGTGCGCGTGGAGCGCGTTTACAATGAACTGGGCAGCATTGCCCGGGAACAGTATCTGGACGAAAACGGGCAGCTCATGGACTGCAAGGCCGGATACGCGGCGGTGGAGCGCACCTATAATGCCCGGAAAAAGCTGGAAACGGAAACGTATCTGGACAGAAACGGCGCGTGGACGCTGAGCACCAATGAATATGCGCGGCGCGAGCTGGAATACGATCCCGCGGGGAATCTGACCGCGGAATCCTATTTCGGCGCGTCCGGGGAAAAGGTGAATGCCAAGGCCGGGTATCACCGGATTGAAAAGGAATACAACGGACAGAACCGTGTGATCCGGGAAAGCTATATCGGAGCGGACGGGGAGCCCTGTCCGGCGGCGGACAACTGGTGCGCGGTGGAGCGCACCTGGGACGGGTTCGGCAATGTGTCCGGGGAGCGCTATTTCGGCGCGGACGGACAGGTCACGGCGTGCGGGGCCGGGTATGCCGAGGTGCAGAGAACCTATACCGGACTCAAGCGCCTGGTGGAGGAAATCTACCTGGACGCGCAGGGCAGAAAGGTGCTGCAGGACAAGGGCTATGCCGTCATGCAGCGCGAGCTGGACGTGGACGGCAATGTACTGACCGAGCGGTATCTGGACACGGCAGGGAAGCTCGTGGTTTCCGAAGCGGGATATGCCCGCCGGGATCGCAGCTATGACGAGGCAAAGCGCGTGACCCGTGAGGCCTGGTTCGATGCGGAGGGCAAACCGGTGCCCGCATCCGACAATTACTGCGCTGTGGAGACGGAATACGACCGGAAGGGCAACAAGGTGCAGGAAACCTACCTGGACGGTGAGGGAAACTGGACCCTGAGCAGGAACGGATATGCCCAGGTGCAGCGCGTGTTCCGCGAACAGGGCGGCATGATCCGGGAAAGCTATCTGGATGAAAACGCGCAGCCGGTGCTGTGTACCAAGGGCTACGCCGTACTGGAGCGCGAGCTGGATGAGAACGGCCGGGTGCTGGAAGAATCGTATCTGGGCGTGAAGGGCGAGCGCGTGGAATCCACGTCCGGGTTTGCGCGCCAGGTCCGGGATTATGACACCCGGAGCCAGGTGATCCGCGAGACGGTCTATGACGCGGAGGATGTGCCTGTCATCCGCAGGGGGTATGCGACGGTTGAGCGCGACTATGATGCGTTCGGCAATATTGTGGAGGAGCGGTATCTGAACGCGGACGGACAGCCCTGCCGCAGCGATGACGGGTATGCCAAGGTGTGCCGCGTGTGGCGCGCTGCGAAGGAGCTTCTCGAGGAATCGTATCTGGATGAAAACGGTCAGGCTGTGGAGAGCGTAAAGAAATACGCCCGGATGGTCCGCACCCTGGATGATGCCGGGAATATTGTGCGGGAAGCGTATTTCGACGCGGCCGGCAATCCTGTGAAGTCCAGCGACGGTTATGCCAGCGTTGCACGCCGGTTTGACGCGAATAAGCAGGCAGTGGAAGAACGCTGGTTTGACGAAAGCGGTCTGCCCACGGCGACGAAGGACAACTATGCCGTGATCCGCCGTGCCTATGACGAGTTCGGCAATGTGTCCATGGAATCGTACCTGGATGAGCAGGACCAGCCCGTTGCCTGCAAAGCCGGGTATGCCCAGGTGCGCCGGGTCTATTCCGCGCCAAAAATCCTGGAGATGGAAACCTATTACGGCACGGATGGATTCCCCGGAAAGTGCGCGGACGGGTACGCCCGGAAGGTGCGCGTCGTGGACGGGGACGGAAACGTGCTGGAGGAAGCGTACTTCGACGGCATGGGCCAGCCCGTGGAATGCACGGCGGGCTATGCCGTGGTGCGCAGGCTGTACAATGACAAGAAACAGGTGGTGTCCGAGGCCTGGTTTGACGTATTCGGCGAGCCGACGCCGGCCAAAGACACCTATGCCCGGGTGGAAAAGGAATATGACGAGTTCGGGAATGTGAGCGCCGAGCGCTATTTCGACGCAGAAAACGCGCTCACTGCCTGCCAGAAGGGCTACGCCCAGGTGGAACGGATGTATGAAGCCAAGGGCTGGCTGCTGTCCGCGGATTTCATGGACGCGGACGGAAATCTGGTGGTACAGTCGGACGGGTATGCCCGGATGCTGCAGACATTGGATGAAGACGGGAATGTGCTGGAAATCCGGTATGAGGACGCTGAGGGGAACCTTGCGGAATGTTCCGGCGGCTATGCCCTGATCCGCCGCGCCTACAGCGACAAAAAGCAGGTCATTTCCGAGGCATGGTTTGACACAGCAGGTGCACCAACTGCCCTCAAGGATACCTACGCCCGTGTGGAACGGGACTATGACGAATACGGCAATGTGTGCGCCGAGCGCTACTTCGATACAGAGGATCAGCTCGTTGCCTGCCTGAAGGGATATGCGCAGCTGGTGCGGGTATATGAGGCCAAGGGCCGGCTTGTGAAGGAAAGCTATCTGGACGAAAACGGCCAGGCCATTTCCCAGACCGGCGGGTACGCTTCCTTTGCGCAGGAACTGGACGAGGACGGAAACGCGCTGGTCATCCGGTACTTTGACGAAAACGGCCAGCCCGTGGAAAGTTCCGGCGGCTATGCCGTGATCCGCCGGGCATATAACGACAAAAAACAGGCCATTTCGGAAGCCTGGTTCGATGAAACCGACAGCCCGAAGGTGCTCAAGGACACCTATGCCCGTATTGAGCGGGACTATGACGAATATGGCAATGTGTGTACCGAGCGCTACTTTGACACGAAGGGCCAGCCCATTGCCTGCAATAAAGGATATGCTCAGCTGCAGCGGGAATATGAGGCCAAGGGCCGGCTTGTGAAGGAAAGCTATCTGGACGAAAACGGCCAGCCCGTTTCGCAGACCGGCGGGTACGCTTCCCTGGCACAGGAACTGGACGAGGACGGAAACGTGCTGGTGATCCGGTACTTTGACGAAAACGGCCAGCCTGTGGAAAATTCCAGCGGCTACGCCGTGATCCGCCGCGCCTATAACGACAAAAAGCAGGTCGTTTCCGAAGCCTGGTTCGACGTGAATGACGCGCCCACGGCGCTCAAGGATACCTATGCCCGCGTGGAGCGTGACTATGACGAATACGGCAATGTGTGCGCCGAGCGGTACTTTGATACAGAGAATCAGCCCGTTGCCTGCAGCAAGGGATATGCTCAGCTGCAGCGCGAGTATGAGGCCAAGGACCGGCTTCTGAAGGAAAGCTATCTGGATGAAAACGGCCAGCCCGTCTCGCAGACCGGCGGGTACGCTTCCCTTATGCAGGAACTGGACGAGGACGGCAACGTACTGGTGATCCGGTATCTGGACGAAAACGGCAATCCTGTGGAAAGCACCAGCGGGTATGCCGTGATCCGCCGTGCCTATAACGACCAGAAGCAGGTGCTTTCCGAAGCCTGGTTCGACGTAAACGACGCGCCTACGGCGCTCAAGGATACCTATGCCCGTGTGGAGCGCGAGTATGACGAGTTCGGGAACGTGTGTGCCGAGCGCTACTATGACACGGAGGATCAGCCCATTGCCTGCAGTAAGGGCTATGCGCAGCTGGTCCGGACCTATGAGGCCAAGGGCCGGCTTGTGAAGGAAAGCTATCTGGATGAAAACGGCCAGGCTGTTTCACAGACTGCCGGGTATGCATCCTTTGAGCAGGTGCTGGATGAGGCCGGGAACGCGGTGGAAGTCCGGTACTTTGATGAAAACGGACAGTCGGTGGAAAGCACCAGCGGGTACGCCGTGATCCGCCGCGTCTACAATGACAAGAAGCAGGCCGTATCCGAGGCCTGGTTCGACGAAACCGACAGCCCGAAGGCGCTGAAGGATACCTATGCCCGCGTGGAGCGGGACTATGACGAATACGGCAACGTATGCGCCGAGCGGTACTTTGACACGGAAAACCAGCCTGTTGCGTGCAATAAGGGGTATGCCCAGGTGCAGCGGTTCTATGCGGCCAAGGGCCGGCTGCTCACGGAAACGTACCTGGACGAAAACGGCGGGCAGATCCTGCAGAGCGGCGGGTATGCGTCCTTCAGCCAGGTACTGGATGAAGACGGGAACGCCGTGGAGATCCGCTACTTCGATGAAAACGGACAGCCGGTGGAAAATTCCAGCGGCTATGCCGTGATCCGCCGGGTCTATAATGACAGCAAGCAGGTCATCTCCGAAGCCTGGTTTGATGAAGCCGATGCCCCGAAGGCGCTGAAGGATACCTATGCCCGCGTGGAGCGCGACTATGACGAATTCGGTAATGTATGCGCCGAGCGCTACTTTGACGGAAACGGGGCAATGATTGCCTGCCAGAAGGGCTATGCGCAGCTGGTCCGGGAGTATGAGGCCAAGGGCCGGATGCTGAAGGAAATGTATCTGGATGAAAACGGTCAGGCCAGGATGCAGACCGGCGGATACGCTTCGCTTCAGCAGACCCTGGACGAGGACGGAAACGCGCTGGAAATCCGGTATTTTGACGAAAACGGACAGGCTGTGGAGAATTCCAGCGGCTACGCCGTGATCCGCCGTGCCTATAACGACCAGAAGCAGGCCATTTCCGAAGCCTGGTTCGACGAAACCGACAGTCCGAAGGCCCTCAAGGACACCTACGCCCGGATTGAGCGGGACTATGACGAATACGGCAATGTGTGTGCCGAGCGCTACTTTGATACACAGGGTCAGCCCGTTGCCTGCCTGAAGGGCTATGCCCAGGTGCAGCGGGAATATGAGGCGAAGGGCCGGCTTCTGAAGGAAAAGTATCTTGGCGAAAACGGTGAGCCCACCATGCAGACCGGCGGCTACGCGTCCTTTGAACAGGTACTGGACGCGGCCGGCAATGCCGTGGAGGTCCGGTATTTTGACACGGATGGAAATCCTGTGGAAAGCACCAGCGGATACGCGGTGATCCGCCGCGTATATAACGCGAAGAAGCAGGTGATTTCCGAGGCCTGGTTCGATGAAACCGACAGCCCGAAGGCGCTGAAGGATACCTACGCCCGGATTGAGCGGCGCTATGACGAGTACGGTAATGTAAGCGCTGAGCGCTACTTTGACGGAAACGGGACAATGATTGCCTGCCTGAAGGGCTATGCCCAGGTGATCCGGAACTATGCGGCCAAGGGTCAGCTCCTGAATGAAAGCTATCTGGACGAAAACGGCCAGGCGGTCATGCAGACCGGCGGGTATGCGTCCCTTGAACAGATCCTGGATGAAAACGGGAATGTGCTTGTGGCCTCCTACCTGGATCCGGAGGGCCGGCTCGTGGTCAATACCAGCGGGTATGCGGTGATCCGCCGCGCCTACAATGAGCAGAAGCAGGTGATCCAGGAAGCCTGGTTTGACGCCGACGACCTGCCGAGCCCGCTCAAGGATACGTACTGCAGCGTGCGCCGGGACTATGATGACTTCGGAAACGTGTGCATGGAAGCGTATTACAGCGCTGTGGGCATGCCCATGAACTGCGCCAGGGGATATGCGCGTGTGGAGCGCGTGTATGAGGCCAAAGACCGGCTGCGTGAAGAGGCCTACTTTGACACGAACGGCCAGAGCGTCATGCAGACGGGCGGATATGCCCGCATGACGCAGGGGCTGGATGAGGCCGGGAATGTGGTGCTCCAGCGGTACTTTGACACTGAGGGGAATCCTGTGCTGCTGCCCGCCGGATACGCGGTGGTGCGCCGGGTATTCAATGACCAGAAACAGGCAGTCCGGGAATCCTGGTACGATGAGCGGGATATCCCGACCCTTGCCAATGACACCTACAGCAGCGTGGAGCGGGAATATGACGAGTTTGGAAATGTCTGTGAAGAAAAATACGATGACATGCTCGGCAATCCAGTGAACTCCTCCAAGGGCTATGCGCGGGTGGAGCGCGAGTATGCGGCCAAGGGCTGGCTGCTCATGGAGCGCTACTATGACGCGGAAGACCAGCCGGTGATGCAGACGGGCGGGTATGCCCAGCTGATCCAGGAACTGGATGAAAACGGGAATGTTCTGGAAATCCGCTACTTTGATACCGAAGGCCGCCTGGTGACCATGGGCAGCGGCTATGCCATGATCCGCCGGGAATACAACGACAGGAAACAGGCCATATCCGAAGCATGGTTTGATGAGATGGAAGCGCCCACCGCGCTGAAGGATACGTTCGCGCGTATCGAGCGCGACTATGACGAATACGGCAATGTGTGCGCAGAACGTTACTTCGACACGGAAGGACAGCCCATCGCCTGCCTGAAGGGCTATGCTCAGGTCGTACGGGAATATGAGGCGAAGGGCCGGCTTGTGAAGGAAAGCTATCTGGACGAAAACGGTCAGCCCATTATGCAGACGGGCGGGTACATGTCCTTTGAACAGGTGCTGGACGAAAACGGAAACGCGGTGGAAATCCGCTACCTTGACACGGACGGAAACCTTGTGGTCAATACCAGCGGGTATGCCGTACTCCGCCGTGATTTCAACGAGAAGAAACAGGTTATTTCGGAGGCCTGGTTCGATGAAGGTGACAGCCCGAAGGTGCTGAAGGATACCTATGTCCGGATCGAGCGGGACTACGACGAATACGGCAATGTAAGCGGCGAACGCTACTTCGGTGCGGATGGTCAGCCCATCGCCTGCAACAAGGGATATGAGCAGGTGCTGCGCGTGTATGAAGCCAAGGGCCGTCTGGTGTATGAACAGTACCTGGATGCCCAGGGCCAGGCCGTGATGCAGACCGGCGGGTACGCGTCCCTGCAGCAGACGCTGGATGAAGACGGGAACGTGCTGGAAACCCGGTACTTTGACACGGAAGGCAGCCTGGTGGTCAATACCAGCGGGTACGCCGTGATCCGCCGGGAATTCAACGAAAAGAAGCAGGCATTGTCTGAAGCCTGGTTCGATGAAAATGACAGCCCGAAGGTGCTCAAGGATACCTATGCCCGGGTGGAACGGGACTACGATGAGTACGGGAACGTGAGCGCCGAGCGCTACTATGATACCGAAGGCCAGCCCATCGCGTGCAATAAGGGGTACGCCCAGATGCTCCGCGTATACGAGGCCAAGGGCCGGCTGGTGTATGAGCAGTACCTGGATGCCCAGGGTCAGGCCGTGATGCAGACGGGCGGATACGCGTCCCTGCAGCAGACGCTGGATGAAGACGGGAACGTGCTGGAAATCCGGTACCTGGATACGGAAGGCAGCCTGGCGGTGAATACCAGCGGCTACGCTGTGATCCGCCGGGAATACAACGATAAAAAGCAGGCCGTAGCCGAAGCCTGGTTCGATGAAACGGATGCGCCAAAGGTTCTGAAGGATACCTATGCCCGCATCGAGCGGGACTATGACGAATATGCCAATGTCTGTGCCGAGCGTTACTTTGACACGGACGGGCAGCCCATTGCCTGCCTCAAGGGGTATGCCCAGGTGGTGCGCACCTATGAGGCAAAGGGCCGGCTTCTGAAAGAAAGCTATCTGGATGAAAACGGCCAGCCCGTTATGCAGACGGGCGGGTACGCCTCCTTTGAACAGGTGCTGGATGAAGTCGGAAACGCGGTGGAAATCTGCTACTTTGACACGGACGGAAACCTCGTGGTCAACACCAGCGGCTATGCTGTGCTTCGCCGGGATTTTAATGAGAAGAAGCAGGTCACTTCGGAAGCCTGGTTCGATGAACAGGACGCGCCGAAAGTGCTGAAGGACACGTTTGCCCGCATTGAGCGGGACTATGACGAATATGCCAATGTGTGTGCCGAGCGGTACTTTGATCTGGAAAACCAGCCTGTGCTCAGCAGCCGGGGATACGCATCCGTAAAGCGCGTGTATGAGGCCAAGGGCCGGCTGCGCTCGGAAGCCTACTTTGATGAACAGGGCGCGCCGGTTGCGGTGAAGGCGGGCTATGCGTCCTTTGCCCAGGAGCTGGATGAAGCGGGGAATGCCGTGGACATCCGCTACTTTGACACGGAAGGCGCGCCGGTGATGAATTCCTCCGGATATGCGCGTCTGCTGCGGGTATACAATGCCAAAAAGCAGATCATCCGGGAGAGCTGGCGGGATACGCAGGACATGCCGGTGGCACCGGGGAACACCTATGTGGCTGTTGAGAAGGAATACGACGAAAACGGAAATGTGAGTCTGGAGCGGTATCTGGACGCGCAGGACCAGCCGGTTCTTTCCAAGAACGGATTCGCCGAGATCCGCCGGGTCTTTGACGAGCGGAAAAAGGTGATCCGGGAAATGTGGTACGGCGTGGACGGCGCGCCCATTACCCGGGGCAACACTTTCTGCGGAAAGGCGTATGCCTACGATGAAAACGGGCATGTGATCCGGGAAACGTACCTGGACGGCAATGAAATGCCCATTGCGTGCCAGGAAGGGTTTGACGAAAAAGAGACAAAGTACAGCGGCGATCTGGTGACGGAAGAGCGGTACCTCCTGGGCGGCACCTTGCATGCGCGGAACACGGGATATGCGGTCCGCGTGCTTACCTACAATGATGCAGGCGCGCAGATCATGGAAATGATGCTGGACGCGGAGGAAAAGCCCTGCCTGTGCTCGGACGGATATCATGTGAAGCAGACCGAGTATGATGACCAGGAACGGAAGGTGCGCGAAACCTTCCTGAACACGGACGGCGCGGCCATGGCCCTGCCGGACGGCACCGGGGAGATCCGGTATACCTATGATGAGAACGGCAAGCTCAAGGAAACGCTGCGGGTGCCCTTTGAGGACATGACCGTGGAAGGAAACGGAGCGGCGTAAGCGAGGATATTTCCGGTTTATGCAAAAAGGCAGCCAGCTTGCATGCGGTGCAGGCTGGCTGCTGCTCTGCTTTCCCAAAAAACAGAAGCCGAGTGGCTTGCAGTCGGGGGAAGATTGGCAAATGAGACATCACGGAAATCTGCTGACCGAGGGGAATATCTACAAAAAGATGCTGGGGTTTGCGCTGCCGATCCTGGCGGGGTATTTCTTCCAGCAGCTCTACAACACGGTGGACGCCCTGATCGTGGGCAATTTTCTGGACGCGGACGCGCTGGCGGCGGTGACGTCCACGGGATCCTACACCTATCTGATGATCGGGTTTGTGTCCGGGTTTGCCACGGGTGCCGGGATCATTATCGCCAGGCACATCGGGGCGGATGACGCGCCGCAGACGGAGCGGGCCGTGCACACGGCAGTGGCGCTGGGACTGTTCTTCAGCGTGGTGCTGACGGCCTTCGGCGTGCTGGTGACGCCGGGCATACTGCGGCTCATGGGCACGCCGGACACGGTGTTTGAACGGTCCTGCCGGTATCTGCAGGTGTACTTCGGCGGCGCGGGCGCGCTGGTGATGTACAACATGTTTGTGAGCATTCTGCAGGCGTCCGGGGAAAGCCGGTTTCCGCTCATCTGCCTGGTGGCCAGCTCACTGACGAACATTGTGCTGGACCTGTTGTTCATCGCGGTGTTCCATATGGATGTGGAAGGCGCGGCGCTGGCCACGGTGCTGTCGGAAATCCTGAGCATGGTGCTGGTGGGCGTAAAGCTCCTGAAAAGCCGGGAAGTGATCCGCGTAATACCGCGCCGGATCCGGGTGGACCACGAGAGTCTCCGGTATATTGTGCGCTACGGGTTTCCCGCGGCCATGCAGGGCTGCGTGATTGACCTGTCCAACATGCTGATCCAGTCCTATATCAACAGCTTCGGGCGGGACGCCATGGCCGGCATCGGTGCGAGCCTGAAGACGGAAGGGTTTATTTTCCTGCCGGTGACCGCCTTTTCCATGGCCATGACCACCTTTGTGTCCCAGAACATAGGCGCCGGGAAAATGGACAGGGTCCGCAGCGGCGCGAAGTTCGGTCTTCTGTGCACCGGCGGCATGCTTCTCGCCTTCGGTAGCGCGGCCTATTTCCTGGCACCGCACATGATCGCGCTGTTCAATTCAGACCCGGCCATTATCCGCTACGGTGTGGGCCGGACCACGGTATGCGCCTTCTTCTACTGCCTGTGCGGGTTCTCGCATGTGGCATCTGCGCTGATGCGCGGCCTGGGAAAGTCCATGACGCCCATGCTGGTCATGCTCCTGTGCTGGTGCGCGGTACGCGTGCTTGTGCTGTTCACCCTGGGCCAGGCAGTGCATGATATCCGGCTGATCTACTGGATCTATCCGTTTACATGGTCGCTGTCGAGCCTGGTGTATCTTGTGGAGTTCAGGAAGCTGCGTCTGTTTTCGCCGGAAAAGCGGCGGAAGGCCTGAGTTGTGGTGAAGGCCACCTTGGAAAAGGAACGGCCAGTTTTCTTCCGCGTGCGCAGCTGGAATTGTGAAGCCCGGCGGAATCTGGTAGGATCATGAAAAAGGTGCAGCGGAGGAAAGCAATATGAAGAAACGGTTTCATGCTGTTCTGGCATGCGTGCTGTGTGTGTGCATCCTGTTTTCCGTAACAGGGGCTCTGGCGGCAGGCTTTGAGACGGCCGCCGAAGCGGTGGATCATATGGGACTCGGCTGGAATCTCGGGAATGCCCTGGACAGCACCGGGGACTGGATCCTGCAGTATACCGAGGGCACAGTCAGGGACTTTGAGACGGCCTGGGGAAATCCGGTGACACCGGTGAGCCTGATGCAGAAGCTGAAACGGCTCGGATTCGGGGCTGTACGCATTCCCATCACCTGGGCAAGGCACTTTGATGACAAGGGGAATATGGACGGGGCATGGATGGACCGCGTGCAGAAGCTGGTGGACGCGGCAATGGATGCGGGACTGTACTGCATTATCAATATGCATCACGATACCGGATCGGACGGATGGCTTCGGGCCAGCCGGGCCAACTTCAACCGGAACAGGGAAAAGTTTGAGCATATCTGGAGACAGATCGCAGAGCGCTTTGCCAGCTATCCGCAGGAGCTTCTGTTCGAGGGCTTCAATGAGATGGTGGATGAAAGCAATGTATGGGACAATCCTTCCACCGACGGCGTGACGGCCCTGAACCTTTACAATCAGGCGTTTGTGGATACGGTGCGTTCGACAGGCGCAAACAATGCCCGGCGCAATCTTGTGTGCTGCACCTATGCCGCGTCATGCTCGGAACGGTGCATGCGGGCATTCAGGCTTCCGAAGGACAGTGCGCGGGATCACCTGATCGCGGAGGTGCATATGTACAACCCGTCAGGGTTTGCTTTCAGGGATGAGGATGTCACCTGGGAGCCAACGGTGAGCAGGTACAGCACGACAGTGGAACAGACCGTGGACTGGACTGTGGAAGGAATCGGGAACGCATTTGGGAATACACCTGTGATTATCGGGGAGTTCGCGGCCTTCAACAAGAATAACACGGAAGACCGGGTGAAATGGTTTACCAGGGTTATCCGGGATGCCGGCCGGATCGGAGCGGTCTGCTTTATCTGGGATAACGGCAATGCTGCGGAGATGGGCTATATTGACCGGGTCGGGGCCAAGGATCCTTTCCCGGAAATCATCAGGGCGTGCGTGGAAGAAGCCGGCAGATGGTAAGCGTACATCCCGGCATGTGCAAAGGAAAAGCCTCTGTTCTGTCATGATGGCAGGACAGAGGCTTTTTTGCCGGAATCAGTGGATGTCGTATACGGAGCGCACGGAAAAGCGCTTTCCGCTGCCGCGCAGTATGGATACCTGACGGGTGCCTTCCAGCATGTCAAAATCGTTGTCGGAAAGCAGGACGTCGGCGTCATGGCACTGGATATCCACCATGCGGGCATAGCCGCGGGAGGAGATGGTGAGCACATCGCCTTCCTGCGTCACGGTAAGCTGCGGGTCGCGGAAATGGAAGTGCTTGGGCGGGCAGAACAGGGCGGAAGTGCTCGAGAGAATGCTTCCGTTCTCCTCGAGCTCTGCCCAGAGGAAGTGCTCAAAGGGGTCGGCTTCCGGGAACTCCAGCACGCATGCGCTCATGGAGGAGAGGGCCGGAACGGACACGGGGACTTCGCCCTGGCGCAGAAGGCTGCCCTCCGCTGTGCGCAGCTGCCAGCGGACAATGACATTGCGGGGCTGCAGGGATTCATTGGAGAGCCGCAGGTCGGCGCGCAGCGGGATTTCGGAGACCGGGGTTTCGTCATTGACGTTGGGCCGGGCTGTCTGCAGGCCGTCCTCCTCAATGGCCAGGAGCAGCGGCGCATAGAAGCGTCTTGCCATGTACTGCAGCGCCTTCCAGCGGCCGTAGTAGTCGATGGATGCCCAGGAGGCCACGGGCCAGCAGTCGTTGATCTGCCAGTAGATGGCGCCGCGGCACTGGTCGCGGTGGGTGCGGAAGTGCTCCACGCCGCAGCGCACGGCCTCGGCCTGCAGGAGCTGGGAAGCGTAGACCAGGGTGTCCAGGTTCCGGGGATACAGGTAATGCTGGGACAGGTAGTTCAGGATCTTGCCGTTGGCGGACGCATTGCGCTGATGCTTTTCCATGACATAGGAGAAGATGTTCCGGTCCGAGGGCAGGGTAAAGCTTTCAATGGTCTTCATCTCCGGGAAGGACTGGAACCCGAACTCGGACACAAACCGGAACGCGTGGTCACGGTAGGCCTGGAAGGGCTCGTTGCCGTGCCAGACACCCCAGTAGTGCACATCCCCGCGCTTTTCGTCCGAGGGCTGGTCAAAGGCGCCGCCGGAGCTGGGAGAGGAGGGGCGATAGGGCCGGTCCGGGTCCAGAACGTGCAGCAGGGAGGGCAGGATATACTCAAAGATCTTGATATAGTCCGCCTTCTGCTGAGGCGTGCCTCCGAACCAGTCCTGGCTCATGGCCGCCTCGTTCTCGTTGTTCCCGCACCAAAGCGCAAGGCTCGGGTGATGGCGCAGGCGCAGGATATTGTCCCGGAACTCGGCGCGGATATTCTCCTCAAAGGCGGGGGAGAGCTCATACCCGGCACAGGCGAACATGAAGTCCTGCCAGACCAGGAGTCCGAGCTCGTCACAGGCGTCAAAGAAGAAGTCATCGGGATAGTAGCCGCCGCCCCAGACGCGCACACAGTTGAAGTGCGCATCCCGGCAGTCCTCCAGCAGGCGGCGGGTGCGCTCGGGCGTGACGCGGCGCAGGATATTGTCCTCGGGGATATAGTCGGCACCCATGCAGAACATGGGCACGCCGTTGACGCACAGACCGAAGGAGGTGCCGTACTCGTCCGGGGTTTCCTGGATGTCAATGGTGCGCAGGCCGATGCGCTTTTCCCAGCGGTCGAGAAGCACGCCTTCCGGGCTGAGCAGGTCGGCTTTCAGGGTGTACAGGGGCTGGTCGCCCAGACCGTTGGGCCACCAGAGACGCGGGGACATGACCTGCATGGCCGAGTCCGTGGTGGACACGAGCTCATTGCCGTCCGGGTCCAGGAGCGTGTAGCGCAGGTACAGGCCCTCGGCCGGCGCCTCGCGCGGTATGTCCAGGTCCGGGGTGAAGTTCAGCTGCACCATGCTCGGGGCGTGGGTCTGGCGGATGAGCACCGAGCGGACCTTGGGCGTGGACACGGGCCAGAGATAGACGGGCCGGAAGATGCCGGCGTCGGGCAGACGCGGACCCCAGTCCCAGCCGTACATGCAGTGGGCCTTGCGGATGTGCGGGAAGCCGCGGACGGCGTCCGTGCTCCCGTTCACGGGACTGCGGCGGTAGGCGGCGTGCGCGGCCTCCACCGGAGAGCGGAACAGGATGGTGAGTAAATTGCCGCCGGCGTGCACCATGGGCCGGATGTCCACCATGTAGGTGCGGTGCATGTCGGACGTGGAAAGAACGAACTGGTCGTTGATGCTGATCTCGCACAGCGTGTCCAGACCTTCAAACACCAGGCGCAGTTCCCGGGCGCGCAGGACTTTCTCGTCCAGGAAGAAGGTACGGCGGTAGAGGAAGTCCTCGCGGATCTTCTCATAGGCCTTCTGCTCATTGTCCCGGAAGAAGGGATCGTCCAGGAGCTGCGCGTCCATGAGGTCCGCGTACACGGAGCCGGGAACAGTGGCGGGATGCCACTGCATGTCGCGGGTGGAGCACATCTCCCACTCGCCGCAAAGGGAAATCATATTGTCCATATCAGGAACCTCCTTGATTGGTAAAAGGCGGGGTATCGCTCTGGATGGGCTGGGACATTTCGGGCAGGACCTCAATGTGCACCTGATCAATGACCTGCATGCTGCGCACGGCAGAGAAGGCGGTGACAAGCACGAAGACAAGAGCCAGAATCACAGTGAGGGTGCCGGTCCTGCGGCCCCTGGGCCGTCGGAGCGTGCGCTGCAGGTGCTTCAGGTGATGCATGACCTGGCGCGCGGCGACACCGGTGAGCGCGCCGCAGGCAAGGCCCACGAGCATGAGCAGGCCGAGGTAGCCCAGGATGGCCCGGGGCGTATGCAGCACCAGGATGGCCATCATGACCTGACCGATATTGTGGCTCATGCCGCCGGCCATGGAGATGACAATGCAGTCCAGGCGGCGCAGGCGGTGCAGAAGCACCATCATGGTCAGGCTGGTGAGCCCGCCGGCAAAGGCGTAGATCATGGCGGACACGCCGCCGAACATGAGGGCGGAGAGCATCACCTTGGATGTCATGAGAATATAGGCGGTGGGCACGTCCAGCATATAGACGGCAAAGATGAGCACGGAGTTGGACAGGCCCAGCTTGATCCCCGGAACGCCCGGGGAGGGCAGCAGGCTTTCCACCCAGCCCAGGACCAGCATGACAGCCAGCAGCATGGCACTCAGTGTCAGGCGCTGGCTGGAAGTGTTGAGTCGGCTCGGCATGTGATTCCTCCAAGGTGCCTAAGATTTCCGGGAAAAGGCGCGGAATGCAGGGTATGTCCTGTCTATCTCAGCGGGGCATCCTGCCTGGATGAGCGGCGGATCTGTGCATAGCTCAGCGCAAAGAGCGTGAGAATGAAGACGGGGAATACCCATTCCGCAGCGCTTGTGTCCGTGGCGATAAAGTCGTAGAGCCCGTGCAGGGCGGCGGGGATCAGCACACAGAGCAGAAGGCAGGCCCGGCTGAAGGTATGGTCGCGCCGCAGGCTCAGGGCTTTGGCCCGGCCGTACCACACGCCCATGAACACGCCGAAGGACGCATGCCCGGGCACGGCGGTCAGGGCGCGCACCAGCGCGGTGGACAGGCCGTAGGCAAACACATAGCGCACGTTTTCCCACAGCGCAAAGCCCAGGGAGAGGAACACGGCATAGACCACGGCGTCATAGGTGCAGTTGAACTCGCGCTCGCGCCAGGTGCGGCGGTAGAGCAGCACAAATTTGCACAGCTCCTCGCCAAGGCCCACCACCAGAAAGCAGAACACATAATGATAGGCGGGATCCCGCTCGGACATGGAGCGGTCCAGCAGGAAGGTGCCCACCCACTCCCAGGCAATGGCCAGGACCGTGGAGACAATGCCCAGGACCACCAGCGACACGAGCAGGGACGGGCTTTCCTTTTCCAGACGGTCCAGGCGCCAGGTGCGCACCAGCAGGAACAGGGCGGGAAGCACGGCGCTGACGACGAGGATCGTGCGCCATGAGGAATAGAGGATCATTCAGGGAAACTCCTTTCAGGGTCCGACTTTTTCCAGGAAGGAGACGAGCACGTAGCCTTCCATGCTGTCGGTGCGCACGTGCGCCCACTGCCCGTCCTCGCTGGTCTCCAGCACCTGCAGACGCTGGTGCGGATACAGGCGCATGAGAATATCTGAGGCCATGGAAGGCTCGCTTCTCAGGTTCAGGGAAGAGTCTTCCGCGATATGCTCCACGCTGGCCAGCCAGGCATTGGCCGGGAGCGGAAGTGTGACAGGCATGAGCGTGGGCCGGGGTGTGGGGGAGGCGGACGGTGCCGGCGTGCCGGCGAGATACCGGTTCATGGCCGGCAGAAGTGCCTGGCCGGAGGGCGCGATGCGCAGTTCCATACCGGGATAATAGAAGCCCAGGATCTGATCAAAGGTCCAGTGCTCATGCGCTGCCATGTACTGCGCGCCGCGCTGGCTCATGCCAACGCCGTGGCCGAAGCGCCGGCTTTCCAGGCGGAAGGCGGTGCCGGTGTCCACAAGGGTGACGAGTTCGTAGTCTGTGCCCGGGAACTGCAGGGAGAACTGGTCGGCCAGGTCCGGGAACAGGGGCAGGATGACCTGAGCGGCCTGGGGACAGGCGGTCATGGGTCCGTACATGCTCTCAGCGTCCGCATCCGGACTGGGCGTGGAGAAGAGCAGAAGCTCATCGTCCGCGCCGGTGAGCAGCGGGCGGCCGGAAAAGCTGAAGGTGACCACGAGCTCGGACCTGTAGTGGTGCTCTTCGCCAAGCGTGGCGCCGGTGAGGCTCAGGCCGGTGAGGGCGTCAATGCGGAAGGATTCCCGGCGCGGGTCATACCCCATCTGCACCAGGGTGTCCATGAAGCGTTCGTATACGGCCTGGACGAAGAATTCCGGCAGGTCATGCCCGTTACGGGAAAGGGTGACGGACTTGACCAGGCTTTCCGGATTGGCCAGGTCATAGGGATCGTCTGTGATGATGTAGAGCCCGGAATCCTCCATGCCCAGCCAGGCGTGGCTTTCCAGGTCTGTCTGGCCGCCGTTGGAAGCGGCATAATAGCAGCTGGCCAGGCGGTTCTTCCACATGCCCACGATGCCCGCGGTTTCCAGAATAGCCTGGTCGCAGCGCGGGTTCTCGCCGCTGTACCCTCGGAAAACCTGGTCATTGGTGGTGTCCACCACGTCCCAGCTGCGGTCCGTGCGCACATGGGCCAGCGCATAGGTGCGGGCGCACACGGCCTGGGCTTTCAGGGCTTCCAGCGGGAAGTCATTGCTCATCTCATAGGGGAGCACGCCGCGCAGGTAGTCTTCCACGGAGATATGGAGCACGGGTTCAAGAATGCCGCCGTTCACGGTGAGCTTCAGGTCTCCGGCATACAGGTTCCCGTCCCGGGTCAGGCGGAAGCCGCTGCCGGAGTGCCGGGTAAAGGTCAGAAAACTGCCGGCGTCCATGCGCACCTTGTCACAGAACAGGACCAGGTGGCCGTCCCGGATCTGGACAATGCAGCTGGCGCCGCTTTCCAGGGAAGCGGACAGATGCTCTCCGGTCAGGCTGTAATCGCCGTCAAGGATCAGATCCATGCGGTCGGTGAGGTTCAGACGGCGCAGCTGTACCCGTATGATGGGCGCAGCTTCCTCCGCAGAGGCGGAAAACAGGCATGCCGCTGCAAGCAGGAGCAGGAGCAGCATGATGGCCGGTCGTCGCATAGCTTACCTCCGGTAAAGAAATGGTTCCTATATTTTAGTCTCTTTCGCGGACTTTGAAAAGGCGGGATATGTGAAGGCGGTCTGGCCTGAGAAAAGAGCAGACGCAGGGACTGTTTGACACTTCGGCACATGGAAAACAGCCGGAAAGCCATATATCATAAGGAGTTTCAGGAATAGTACGATTTTCGTGAACATGGAATACCGTACCAGAACGGAAAGGCGGGGCGGAGAAATCTGCAGGAAAGTTTTACACCTGACGGCGTGAAAATGGGGCGAGAAGCCATATGCCGCAGGGGATTTCAGAAATAGTACGGTTTTCGTGAACATGGAAATCACCGTACCAGATTGCAGCATACATACAGTATGTACAGGGAATGCGGGATGCCGGCAGACCGTCTGTGGATATTTCCATGAATATGGGAAGCAGTGCAGGGGCAGGACAGACGCTTTGGATGATTGACGCGCGGTGCCCGGGCTTATATACTTTCTTCAGAACGGGAAAGGAGCATAAGGGATGAGCGCATTTGGCACGTTTTCACTGGACCGCGAAGGGGACCTGCGGGTGGACCTGAGCCTTGAGGACGGTTCCATGCGGTATGTGATCAGCACGCCGAACCATCACACGGGCAACCTGATCACCAATCTGGCCCGGGTCTGCCGCCTGCCGGTAAGTGAGGACAGCATGGGGCTCAAGGTCATCTGCGGTCAGATCCCCTGCTTTGTGGACGGGGACAACCGGGAGGTGTACATCTTCCGGCTTGGCAGTACCAAGGTGGCCAACATTTTCCCGGACGGGACCGTGGAGCGCAAGGCGTCCGTGTCCGCCATCGTGAAAACCCTGATGAGCCAGTCCAAGGATTTTTCCCTGCCGGAGCGGGAAACCCTGATCAAGAGCTATATCCCGAAACAGGTGAAGTTCCGCACGGATGTGCACACGCATATGAACGGCATTCTGGAGCCGGATATCCTCATGGCCATGGGTATCATGCATGAGATCCGGTATCCCTTCTATTATGTGCGCAAGCTGGGTCTTGAGCTGACGGAGGCGCAGACAGCGCTTGCCATGGCACGCAGGAAGGAAACCGAGGAGGAAGCGCGTGCGTCCGGGCTCACGGGCCGGTATCTGGAGCGGCGCATGGATGACCTGACATACCTGAACTTCGCGGACATAGTCCTGGGGTGCCCGGAGCATGCCAGGGAGAACCTGGCCCGGATCCGGAACTCGCTGACGGTGATCAAGGACGGCCAGGCCGTGTTCGCGAACCTGGAAAAGGTGTATCTGTACCGGTATGTGTTCACCAAGGGCAGAAGCATGGAGGGTGAAAAAAAGCACGAAGGGCCCAGACGCACCGGGGACGAGCGAGTGGACGCGTTCCTTGAGCGCATGGAAAAGGACCGGGAGAACCCGGCCTATGCGGACAATACACTGTTCCAGGACAAGCTCCTGTGGATCGCGCGCAGCTACCGGGATCAGGGGATTATGTACGCGGAAATCTCGGATACCACGCTGTCCCGGGCGGAGGAAGGCCTTGACAGGCTTAAGGAGATTCACGCGGTCATGCCGGAAGTGACCCGGGAGACGGGCGTGACGCTGCGCTTTCTGGCGGGCATCCGCCGGATTCCGCTGACCATTGTGCGGGATCAGGTGACGCCCGGGGATTACCTGGCGGAAAACCTGCGGGTGCTGCGCGCCTTTGCGCCGGACCCGTATGTGGCCGGGGCGGACATCCTGGGCGAGGAGATCAATGATATCCTGGAACTGCGGCCGGCTATCCGGGAACTGGTCAGGATCGCGGACGAAACGCCGGGGTTCGTGATCCGCATTCACGCGGGCGAGAACGACAGTCTGCGGGAGAATGTGGAAAACAGCATCCGCTGCGTCCGGGAAGCGCTGCGGGACGGACAGGCTTTCCCCCCGCTGCGCATCGGGCACGGACTGTACACGGCGGAGCTGTCCTCGCCCAGAGGCAGACGGCTGCTGGAGGAACTGCATACATCCGGAGCCGTGCTGGAGTTTCAGCTGACCAGCAATGTGCGTCTCAACAATCTGACGGACCTGGCACGGCATCCGCTGAAAACCTATCTGAAAGCCGGGATTCCCTGCATCCAGGGCACGGACGGCGCGGCACTCTACGGCACCAATGCGCTGGAGGAACAGCTGGCGCTGACCAGACTCCTGGGGCTCACGGATGAGGACATGATGGCCATGCGCTGCGCGGACGCGCGGGTACTGGAAAACGGCATGCGCACGTTTCAGGAGCGGATACGCACAGAAGGACCGGAGGCGCTGAAGATACTGGAAAAACGGCTTCATGACATGCCGAAGCCGGCACAGGCCATGTGGCAGGCGGAGGGACGTCTGCCGGCCGAGGAGGCGCTGAAGGCAGAAATCCGCGCATTCCCCAGGGAAAAGCTGCCGGTCATTGTGGCCGGGGGCAGCTTCAACAACAGCCAGCACCGTACCGTGCTCCGGGAGGAATGCGTGCACTTGATCCGGGAGCTGGTGCGGCAGGCGGACCCGGAAAAGGTCGTGTTCGTGATCGGACACCGTATGACCGGGTACGAGCAGCTGCTGGTGCAGGAGTGTGCCGGACGCTTTGAAATCATGGCCATCGTGCCTACGCTGCTCACTTCCGGGGAAGTGAAAAGGCTGCGGGAGAGCGGGGCCGGGATCCGGCTGGCTCTGGAGAGCACGGGCATGGGACTGTACAAGAGCTTTGCCTATGACATATTCAAGCGCGGGCCTTCCGTGCTGCTGGCCCTGGATGGGAACTCCGCCTGCATGAATCTCATGCAGGAAGGCCGCAACGCGCTCTGGCGCTGCCGTACCTATGTGAACGGGCACTGCAGGCCGCTCATGAACAAGGCAGGTTCGCTTCGCGGGTATGTGCGCCGGCTTGGACCGGATACGGTGCGGGAAATCCTGGACATGATGGAAAAGAATGTGGAATACAGCAGGAATGGACAGGGAAAGATCTGAGGGGATGCTGTTTCGGTCGGATGCACCTGTTTTTCAGAAGTCGTCATATAAAATCTCGCTAAGTCATATTTAGAACGGCTTAGCGAGATTTTATTAATATATACATTCGTTGAAAAACAACGATTGTTAGGTTTGAACGTTTGTGATAAAATCTCGGTAAGTCAGTTTCAAATCGACTTACCGAGATTTTATCATGGAGGACTGACATGATCATTTCGAGAGTAAAAGAGATGGAAGCGCTCAGAAACGCAAAAGAAGCGGATGAATCAAGGCTTATTGCTGTATATGGCCGCCGCCGCGTAGGAAAGACCTTTCTGGTCCGGGAGGCCTATGCGTATCATTTTGTGTTTCAGCACGCAGGGCTTTCGCCTCAGGATGGAGGGAAAACAAAGAAAGCACAACTGGAAGCTTTTGCTGTGTCCCTGAAAAAATCGGGTCTGAAAAACTTCAAAAAGCCGGAAAGCTGGTTGGATGCGTTCAGTCTGCTGGAGGACCTTATCGATCTTTCGGATGAACCTAAAAAGGTCATCTTTATCGATGAGCTGTCCTGGATGGACACAAAAAAGTCTGATTTTCTTCCGGCCCTTGAGTATTTCTGGAACGCAAGGATGACAGCCAGAAAGGATATTGTGCTGGTTGTATGCGCTTCAGCAACAAGCTGGATGATGAAAAAAATCATCCATAACAGAGGCGGTTTATATAACCGGATACAATTGAAAATCAATCTGCAGCCATTCACGCTTTCCGAGTGTGAAGCATTTGCTGCGGCGAAGGGAATCCGGATGAACAGATATCAGTTGCTTGAGTGCTACATGATTCTTGGCGGAATTCCCTATTACTGGGATCAGCTGAATAAAAGTCTTGGACTGTCTCAAAACATCGATGCATTGTTTTTTGCAGATCATCCGATTCTTGAAGATGAGTTCAGGTATCTGTATG
>CAMNDE010000051.1:0-25488 GCA_946534895.1 uncultured Clostridia bacterium | reverse complement strand
ATTGCCGACCTGAAGCAGCGCGTGGATACGCTCGTGGTGATTCCCAATGACCGTCTCCTGCAGGTGGTCAGCAAGGGAACCAGCATGCTGGAAGCCTTCCGGACAGCGGACGACGTGCTGCGCCAGGGCATTCAGGGCATTTCGGACCTGATCGCCGTGCCTGCACTGATCAACCTCGACTTTGCAGACGTGAAGACCGTCATGGAATCCGGCGGTATGGCGCACATGGGCATCGGCGCGGCCAAGGGCGAGAACCGTATGGTGAACGCGGCCAAGGAAGCGATTTCCAGCCCGTTGCTTGAAACCAGCATTGACGGCGCAAGGGCTGTTCTGATCAATATCACCGGCGGAAGCGATATCTCCATCATGGATATCAATGAAGCCGCGAATATGGTCATGCAGGCCGCGGATCCGGATGCCAACATTATCTTTGGTGCCGGCATTGACGAGTCCATGGGCGATGAAGTGCGCATCACCGTGATTGCCACGGGCTTTGAAAAGACGCCGTTCCCGCCCAGAGAGCCCGCACGCAAGCCGCGCGAGCAGGAACATGACCGCCTCTACGGTACCGGAAGCTATTCCACTTCTGCATTCTCCGGATATGCTTCTGCACCCCAGCGCGGCGATTATGAGGACAGCAGCTATGGTGCCTCCAATCTGGAGCCCACCAATACCTATATGTCTTCCGGACGTCCGTCCATCGGCGTTCCCGGCATGCAGGGCGGATATCAGAACTATCAGCCCATGCAGCAGGGCAATGTATACGGCCAGCCGCAGGTGTTCACCCAGCCGGTTCAGCCGCCGTATCAGACCACGTTCGGCTCCACCCAGCAGGTGCAGCCCACGCAGGATACCCAGAGCGGCCGGGCCATGGAGAAGGATGACAAGGGCATTCCCGCCTATCTGAACCATCGCCGCTGATTCAATGGAAACACATGACACGCAGTCTCAGATGGCTGCGTGTTTTTTTGCGTCCGGACATGAAAAAAGCCGGTCATGCGGGGCATGACCGGCCGGGAGACAGGAGATCAGACTTTCCAGACTGCTGCGCCGTGAGGCGGAAGCTTGGACATGAGCCGGCCGGAGATCCTGTTTCCGGTCCAGAGCTCTTCCGCGTCATGGATGGGCTTTTCCACCACATCTTCACCGACGCAGACTTTGCGCTCTTCATCCGAGAGATTGAACAGGCCTACATAGACGGCACTGCCGTTGATTTCGTGCGCCATCCAGACGCATTCATGCTCCGTGCGGTATAGAGGATGCGCGCAGGAGGTCGTCTTTTCCATGCCCAGCACCTTTGCGTTGGTCAGGAGCTTCATGGAAAAATCGTCCATCTTGGTCAGCTCGCCGCCGATCATGAGCGGGGAGCGCATGAGGCACCAGAGGCTCATCATGGTAATGAGCTCCGGGTTCGTGAAATTCGTCCAGTCGTCCGGGCGGTAATCCTGGCGCAACGCGCCGATGGGCAGCATGTCCGCGTCCGGCCAGTGTCCGGGACCGGAATGGATGCACCATTTTTCCGCGCGTTCGAACATGGCAAGAAGCTGTTTCCAGTTGTCCCAGAAATCATCCGTGATCCGCCACATATTCGCGAACTTCTTCAGATGCTCGGCGCGCTCCACAGGGGCGGGGCCGGGAGAGAGACTGAGCACCATGTCGCGGCCGGAATTCCGGGCGGCGCGGGAAATCGCCTCAATTTCCTTCTCACAGTGGGGATATTCCCGGGCGATATCGTCACACTTGATGAAATCCACGCCCCAGTCTGCGTACATGCGGAACAGAGAGTCATAGTAGGCCTGTCCGGGCACGGTGCCGTCCTCCCGGGGCGTGCAGTCAATGCCGTACATATCCGGGTTCCAGGCGCACACGGAATTGGACAGGGCGATCTGGTCACAGGTCAGGTCGCTGCCGAGGACCGGCAGGTGCTGATGGGCGGCCATGCGGGGAAGACCGCGCATGATATGGATGCCGAACTTGAGACCGAGGCTGTGCACATACTCGGCCAGCGGGCGGAATCCGGCCCCGTCTCTGGCGGAAGGAAAACGGTTTTTAGCCGGCTGGAGACGTCCGTTTGCGTCCATGCACAGCGGGGCAAAGGGGACATACTCGTGCGTGGATGCGCTGGGCTGATACCACTGAATGTCCACAACAATGTATTCCCAGCCGTACTGTTTGAGGTGTTCGGCCATGAACCGGGCATTGCTGCGCACTGTTTCTTCCGTCACTGCGGCGCCATAGCAGTCCCAGCTGTTCCAGCCCATGGGTGGAAAGGCAGCGATCATGAAACCATCTCCTTGCAATCAAAAAAATGGGAAGCCCGGAGCGCAGTGTACTGGATTTGGAGTCAAACGTCAATCGGCACAGATTACAGAAAATTGGGCCGGTCGATGTTGCTGCTGGGGTCCCGGCGCTTGATTTCGCTGGGGGATACGCCGAACTCCTTCTTGAAGGCGCGGCTGAAATAATAGGGATCAGAAAATCCGCAGGAAGCGGCAATCTCCTTGACGGAATAGCTGCCGGTGCGCAGTCGGGCATAGGCTTCCTCCAGCTTTTCATGAAGCTGGTATTCATGAATGGATTTTCCCATAATTCGGGCAAAGCGCGTGGAAAGTGTCCGGACATTGAACCCGGTGATGGCCGCGCATTCCTCCAGGGAGAAGAAGCGGCCGGGCTCATTGCGGAAATGCGAAAGCAGCTGAACGATCCATTCTTCACTCCGCACCTGATTCTTCCGGGCGGCATAGGCAATGTCATTGAGCAGAAGAATGAGAAGCAGGGAGAGACGGCGCTGGCGGTCATCCCGGTGGGACCAGAACAGGGAAATAATATCGGAGAAAAGATTCGTGACCGTATTGTCCAGGCCCACATGCACCTGCGCGGGAATGCAGAGAATGCTGCCCGTGGCATACGCATGGGTTTCCGGGGCAGTGAGGGGCAGATGGCTCCGGTCGCTTGTGAGGGTCTCAAAGTGAATGAACATATTCCGGGAGTTCACGGTGCAGGGTGAGACACCCCAGTGATGCCCGCCAGCGTGAAGGAAAAGAATGTCGCCCGGCCGCAGGGAATAGACCACGTCATCTTCCGCGACCTGCCATTCGCCTTCCACGATGAGCATGATGTCGTGCTCCTGCATGATGCGGTCCACATGCAGCTCGGGAATGGGATAGATATTGGTTCCGCACAGCGTGACCCTGCGCGTGGCGCTGATATCGAGGACATTGTAATCCATGATGCACTCTCCCTGCTGGAAGTCCCATATATTTCCGGAAAATCCATCTTTTTTCCTGAATATCCATGAAAACATGGACCAAATCCACTTGTATCTTACAGGAAAGCCCGATAAAAAACAAGCCCGGACGTAACTCTGTTTTATTTTATAAAGGGACAGTATTTCAAAGCAGGCGACAAAAACAGCATCGGAGATTCTGCTCGGGATGTGAATACCAGGCATATGTCAGAATAATGCTGAAAAATGCCCGTATTGTACATGAAATTTCCGATTAATCCATTGTTTGGGGAAGCAGAAATCTTCTATAATGATGCCAGCAGATGTTCCCCGGATGTTCGTGGAACATCCCAAAATATCATAGGAGGCTTGCCAATATGAAACGTACGTTTGCCGTGATCCTGGCCATCGCGCTGCTGCTTGGTTCCATGACCTTTGCATCGGCTGAAGGCGACAAGGTGAAGCTCACCGGTCTTTTCATTGCGCATCCCCTGACCAAGTCTGTGTATGACATGAACTGGCTCATGGAGATCGAAGAAGCTGCTGGTGTGGAGATTGAATGGGAACAGATCTATACTGACTGGAACCAGATCAAGACCACCCGCTTCGCTGCCGGGGATATTCCGGATATCCTGATCAATGCCACCGGCGACAGCGACTACACCACTTATGACGGACTGTTTGCGGAACTGACCGATGCCATCGCTCAGTGGTGCCCCAACATCACCGCCATGTTCGAGGAAGAGCCTGATACGCTGGCTCTGGCCAAGACCTTTGAAGGCAAGATCTACGCCACCCCCAAATTCCAGGGCAAGTGGCCGGACTGCAACGGCGTGATGTTCATCAACAAGGTGTGGCTGGACAACCTGGGGCTGCAGGCTCCCACCACTCTGTCTGAACTGAAGAACGTTCTGATTGCCTTCCGTGACAATGATGCCAACGGAAACGGCGATCCCAACGATGAAGTGCCCATGGACTTCAACGGCTGGTTCGGCGGTGCCTACTCCCTGACCAACATGATTGGCTCCTGGGGCATTCAGCTGGTCAACTGGGGCAGCGATGCCTATTTCGCCGAGGGCGGCCAGATCAAGAACTACGCTGTGGATGAGCGCTACAAGGCCATGATGACCTACCTGGCGGATCTGTACAGCGAGAAGCTGATCAACGAAAACGCCATCACCAACGACTACTCCATGTTCCAGTCCCTGTCCCGCGGCGATGCCAACGGCAACGCTCTGGTAGGCGTGGTTCTGGGCTGGGAGGAAACTGACAAGTTCGGTCCCAAGCTGTATGACCAGTACATCCCCGTAGGTCCCTTCGTGGATGACGTGGACGACAAGGCCACTTCCGAACCCCGCTGGACCTATGACTTCTCCGGTCTGAACATGTCCAGCAACCGCGTGGCTGTCAGCGCCAAGTGCGCCAACCTGGAAGCCGCGATGAAGTTCATCGACAAGTTCTATGATCCCGAAGTCTCCGTGCAGGTGCTCTTCGGCTCCATCTCTGAAGGCAATGTGTCCAAGGTGGGCGACAACCACTACAAGGTAGAGGATCCGCCGGCCGAGGCCAACACCGATAACGGCACCTGGAAGTGGACTTCCACCTTCGCCGACAACGGCCCCATGTACATCCGCCGCGCCACCCAGGTGGACATGGCCAAGGATATGGCCTTCGCCATCGCCGAGCGCGAACAGTACAAGGAAGCCATTGCCCGTATTGACATGGACAATGAGTATTATCCTCAGTTCCTGATGAAGTACACCGTGGATGATCAGAATGCTCTTGCTACCAAGCAGGCTGCCATCACCAACGTGACAGACAGCTGGTGGGGCATCTGGCTCACCGGAGAAGCTGAAGTCGAGGATACCTGGGATGACTATGTGGCTGACGTGGAAGCCGCCGGTCTCTCTGACGTGCTTGCGATCCGCCAGGCTGCCTATGATGCTTGGAAGGCTCAGTAATCCGTAATCAAGAGGCGGGATGCAGAGCAATCTGCATCCCGCCTTTGTTTCCATTGCAAGGATCAGGAGGAATGAGGGTATGAGTACCACCGGTAAGGTCCGCAAAGGACACGGTCTCATATGGTATCTCAAGCAGGACTGGCAGCTGTGGATCATGCTTCTGCCTGCCATTGTCTACATTTTCATTTTCTGCTATATGCCCATGTACGGCGCGCAGCTGGCTTTCCGCAAGTATGATTTCACCAAGGGCATCTACGGAGGCGACTGGGTCGGGCTTCAGTATTTCCGCCAGTACTTTGAGAGCACCATGTTTTCCACTACGCTGCGCAATACCTTTCTGATCTCCCTGTGCAGCATTCTCTTCAGCTTTCCGGCTCCGATCGTGCTGGCCATCATGATCAACCAGCTGCGGAACCAGGCATGGAAGCGGACCCTGCAGACGGTGGTGTATATCCCGTACTTCATCTCCACGGTGGTTCTGGTATCCATGCTCAACGTGCTCTTTGCCAAGAACGGCGGCGTGCTTTCTGACTTCCTGAAGCTGCTTCACATTGTCCCCGAAAAGGCAAATCTGCTGGGCCAGCGTCAGTACTTCATCTGGATGTACGTGGGCAGCGGCATCTGGCAGGGCATGGGATGGAATTCCATCATCTATATTGCCGCCCTGTCCTCAGTGGACGTGCAGCTCTATGACGCAGCAAAGATCGACGGCGCCAATGTCTGGCAGCGCGTGCTGCATATTGAATTCCCGACTCTGGTGCCCACCATCATGATTCTTCTGATCATGAACATGGGCTCAATTCTCAACGTTGGATTTGACAAGATCTTCCTGATGCAGAACACGCTCAATCTCAAGTCCAGCGAAGTCATCTCCACCTACGTCTACAGCCTCATGGCACCATCCACCGGTGCTCCGCAGTTCTCTCTGGCTACGGCTGTAGGCCTGTTTACCAACGTCGTGAACTTCATCTTCCTCCTGCTGGCCAACTACCTCAGCAAGAAGACGACGGGTTCCGGACTGATGTAAGGGGGCGGGAGTATGGCAAAGAAGACAGTCAGCCTGGTGCCGGAAAAGAACCGCATCCGCGACCGCGATCTGTCCGACCGCGTGTTCCATGCGCTCGTGATTGTTCTGAGCATCATGTGCTTTATCGTGATTCTGTATCCGCTCTGGTTTGTGGTGATCGCCAGTATCTCCAATTCCGATCTGGTGAACCAGGGCAAGGTTGTGTTCCTGCCCAAGGACATCCGGTTCTACGGGTTTGAACAGATCTTCAAGGATGACCGTATCCTGGTGGGCTACAAGAACACCATTCTCTATGTGGTGGGCGGAACGCTTCTGAACATGATCGTAACCATGCCCGCAGCCTATGCGCTTTCGCGTCCCGACTTCAGGCCGCGCAACGCGATCATGCTCTACTTCGTGTTCACCATGTACTTTTCCGGCGGTCTTGTGCCGATGTACATGCAGATCAATAAGCTGGGTCTGATCAACACGCCCTGGATTCTTCTGGTGATGGTGCTGATCAACACCTATAACCTGATCATCGCACGAACGTTCATACAGAACTCGATACCGGTGGATCTGTATGAATCGGCCACATTGGACGGCGCAACGCACTTCCGGATTTTCTGGAGCATTGTGCTGCCACTGAGCAAGGCCATCATCTCCGTGGAAATCCTGTACTATGCCGTGTTCCACTGGAATGATTACTTCAACGCTCTGATCTATACGTCGAATACGGCCATCCAGCCGCTGCAGATGGTGCTGCGCCGCATTCTTCTGCAGAACGAAGCCTTTGCCAACGGCAACGGCGGCGTGCAGGGTGGATACGCCCAGTCCAGTGCGGATCAGGTCAAGTATGCTGTGATGATCGTGTCCACAGTCCCGATCCTGTGCGTGTATCCCTTTGTACAGAAGTACTTTGAGAAAGGCGTCATGATTGGTGCCGTAAAGGGATAATCCATTCAGGGCTGCGGGCAACCGCAGCCCTTTTCAATCAGGCATCCGCCAGGAGGAAAACATGGAAATGAAGCTTGCGGACGCGGGCTATGCCCGGGTCCAACTGACAGACAGTCCCTTTGCAAAGCAGAGAGCGGAGACCATAGAAACCTATCTCGATCAGCCGCGTACGGAGGATGTTTTGCACCGGCTTCGCCTGCGCTGCGGACTTCCGTCCAGTGCACGGGGCATGACAGGCTGGGGACCCAGCATCGGTCAGTATCTCGGCGCCTTTGCCAAGCTGTACCGGGCTACCGGGGATGAGCGGCTGAAGCAGAAGTGCCTTGAACTGTTCGAAGGCTGGCGTGCGTGCGCGGATCACTCGGACGCGGCGCTGCATCTGGGCACATACCCCTACGAAAAAATGCTCGGGGGACTCCTGGATATGTACGAGTACCTGGGCATGGAAGCTGTGGTGCCGTATATCCGGCGCCTTACGGAATGCGCCAGGCAGGACTTTGATCCTGAGATTCCCCGGGACGGGGTGCAGGATGCGGGGATGAAGGGACAGATCGAGTGGTATACGCTGCCGGAAAACCTGTTCCGGGCCTATATGCTGCTGGGTGATGAACTGTATCTGGACTTCGGCATGACCTGGCTGTACCCTTACTGCTGGGACCGCCTGGCGCAGGGAGATGACCGGATCGGACCGCGCCATGCCTACTCGCATGTCAATTCGCTCTCCAGCGCGGCGAGAACCTATATGGTGACTGGGGATGCGCATTACCTGGATGTGATCCGGGAAGCGTACCGGATCCTTATGCAGAAGCATACTTACGCAACAGGCGGCTACGGACCTGCGGAAACCCTGTTCGGCGAGGATTCAGGGTATCTGGGCAATGCGCTGCTCAGCACGTGGGACCGGGCGTTCCATGACGGAGAGGGGATTGTGTATACGAACTTTGCCCGGGGCCGGGTGGCGCGCTCGGATGCCTGGGGCAGCTGTGAGGTGTCCTGCTGTGCATGGGCCGTGTTCAAGCTGTGCAATTACCTTTTGAAACTCACCGGCGAAGCGCGGTATGCGGAGTGGGCAGAGAAGATGCTGGTCAACGGTACCCTGGGCCAGCTGCCCATAACCCGGAAGGGCCAGGTGCTCTACTATGCCAGCTACTTTGCGGACGGCGCGCTCAAGTCCTATGAGGACCGGCGCCTGCAGCATCTGGGCCAGAACTTCGTCTGGCAGTGCTGTACCGGCACCTTCCCACAGGATGTGGCGGAGTACAGCAATATGGTGGCCTATTACGATGCCCGGGGCGTGTATGTCAGTCAGCTGATCCCGGCAAGGATTCAGGTGGAAACCCCGGCAGGACACGCCGCGGTGGAAAGCTGCTCGGATTTTCCCATGCAGCAGGAGGCAAGGTTTGTTGTGCATGCGCCGTCTCCCGTGAAGTTTGCGCTGCGTGTGCGGATCCCGGCCTGGGCCGGGGACGGACGTGCCGTCTGGCTCAACGGGCAGGCCCTGGACATGGATCTGCCGCGGTCGGACTGGATGGCACTGGAGCGCGTCTGGGCGGACGGGGATGAAGTGGTTCTGAAACTGCCTTTCCAGCTGCACTTTGAGTCTGTGGACGCGCAGCATCCGGAACTGGCAGCGCTTGTATGGGGTCCCATGGTTCTGTGCACGGATGAAATGACGCTTCTGGTGGGTGACAGAGAGCATCCGGAAGCCTGGATTCGCCCGGTGGAGGGGGAGGAAGGCGTCTTTGAAACGCTTCCCGGACATACGGGCATCTATGAGTTTGTCACCCGCACTTTCCGGCCCTATTGGAAGGTGCCGGCCATGCAGTGGTATTACATGTATCACCGCCTGTATCCGGACATGGATACAGTAGACAGGGAACATCAGGGATTCTGAGAAAGGATGGAAACAGGTATGCAGTGGTTTGAGGAAGACCAGGGAAGTCTGATCTGGCGGAATCACGGGGAAACCCTGAAAATTACGCCCTGGGGAGCGGACAGTCTGCGGGTGCAGTCTGTGCCCATGGGCGAGATTGAGGATACGCGCTATGCGCTTCTGGAACCGGAAATGTGCGCGGACACGGAGATATGCCTGGACGGGGAGACCGCGAGCATCCGCTGCGGCCGGCTCACAGCCGGGATCACCATGGACGGCTGGCATCACTACGCCACCATCACGTTCCGGAACCAGGACGGAAAGGTCCTGCTTCAGGAGACTTCGCCGGCCAACGCGCTTTCGCTGAAAAGCCGGAAGTTTGATCCGCAGCTGGGCGGGGATTACGCGCTGACAGCTACCTTTGAGGGCCGGGACGGGGAGCACATCTACGGCATGGGCCAGTACCAGGAAGAGCAGCTGGACTGGAAGGGCTGCACGCTGGAGATGGCACACCGCAATTCCCAGGCATCCGTGCCCTTCTATATCTCCAGTCTGGGCTATGGCTTTCTGTGGCATAACCCGGCCATCGGCGAGGTGAGTTTCGGGAAAAACCGCACCACCTGGCGTGCGCAGACCACCAGGCAGCTGGACTACTGGGTCACCTGCGGTGACAGGCCGGAGGAGATTTCCGAGCACTATGCTCGCGCCACCGGCTTCGCGCCCATGATGCCCGAGTACGGCCTGGGCTTCTGGCAGTGCAAGCTGAGATACTGGAATCAGGAGCAGCTTCTGAACGTGGCCAGGGAATATCACCGCCGGGGTCTCAAGGTGGACGTGATCGTGTGCGACTTCTTCCACTGGCCCAGAATGGGGGATTACCGGTTTGATCCCGAGTTCTTCCCGGACCCCGCCGCCATGGTGAAGGAGCTGAACAGCATGGGCATGCAGCTCATGGTGTCCGTATGGCCGCAGGTGAGCCTGAACAGTGAGAACTATGAGGAAATGCGTCAGCAGGGTCTGCTGGTGCGCGCCGAGTACGGTGAGCAGGTGGGCATGCGTTTTGTGGAGGACAGCATGTTCTTTGACGCCACCAATCCCCGGGCACGCAAATATGTCTGGGAAAAGGTGCGCAAAAACTACTTTGATGCCGGCATCCGCGTTTTCTGGCTGGACGAGGCGGAACCCGAGTACGGCACCTATGAGTATGCCAATTACCGCTATCACCTTGGACCCAACCTGCAGATCGGGAATATCTATCCCCAGGCCTATGCCCGTTTGTTCTACGAAGGCATGCGTGAGGAGGGCATGGAGAACCCCGTGAACCTTCTGCGCTGCGCCTGGGCCGGCAGCCAGCGCTACGGTGCCCTGGTCTGGTCCGGGGATATCATGAGCCGCTGGGAGGATTTCCGGCGTCAGATCTGTGCGGGACTGAACATGGGTGCGGCCGGCATTCCCTGGTGGACCACGGATATCGGCGGCTTCCACGGCGGCGTGATCACGGATGAAGGGTTCAGGGAGCTGCTGGTGCGCTGGTTCCAGTGGGGCTGCTACTGCCCGGTGATGCGCCTGCACGGCGACCGCCGGCCCGGGGAAAGGGTATACCGGGCGGACGGCACGGAAGTGCTCAGCAGCGGCGGGGACAATGAGGTCTGGAGCTATGGCGAGGAAGTCTATCCGATCCTGGTCAAGTACATGAAGCGCCGCGAGGAGATGCGCGACTATGTGCGTGAATTGATGGTTCAGGCCCATGAATTAGGAACACCGCTCATGCGCGGCATGTGGTATGCGTTCCCGGAGGACGCGGCATGCGCGGATCTGCAGGACCAGTACATGTTCGGTGACCGGTATCTGGTGGCGCCTGTGCTTGAGTGCGGCGCGAGAAGCCGCAGCGTGTACCTGCCCGCGGGCACCTGGAAGCAGGTGGAGACCGGGGAAGTGTATGAGGGCGGATGCCGGATCGAGGCGGACTGTCCGCTGGATGTGATTCCGGTCTTCGAGCGCGTGGAGAAATAACGGTTTTTCACCCGGAAAAACGGGAAGCATGGTTCAGGCAGGGCTTCGGCCCTGCCTTTTTGTGCCTGTATGCGCGCTATGGAAAAAGCCGGGGAAATGCGCTATAATCCGAGTAACTTTTGTATTTCGGGAGGGAAGCCGTTCATGCGCAGAATTCTTGTTTGCGTGCTGCTTTCGGTGCTTCTGGCCCTCGCACCGCTTGCGGGGCTTTGCGAATCGCATTTTACCATGGCGGGCTTTGACACGGAAACGGCCGGCCACGTCTGGGATGACAACCTGTTCTTCCTCCGGATGACGGAACGCACGGATGTATCCTTTACATTCAAGCAGTATTCCGATGCCGAGGAATGGACGCGCGTGAAGCAGGAAATGCTCAAGGGCGAGGAACTGCCGGATGTCCTGTTCAAGGCGGAACTGACCAATGAGGAGACCCAGGCACTGTATGACGCGGGCATCCTGATTGACCTGCGGCCGTACCTGGAGACCAATGCGCCGGAGCTGTCCGCGCTGCTTGCGGAGCATCCGGAATGGGTAAAGGATATCAGCATGCCGGACGGCGCGATTGCGGCACTTCCGCAGATCAATGCGCTGACCAGCAACAATAATATCTGGATCAATCAGTCCTGGCTCAAGCGTCTGGACCTGGAAATGCCGGAAACGGCGGAGCAGCTGACGGAAGTGCTCCGGGCGTTCCGGGACAAGGATCCCAACCGCAGCGGCGGGGCCGACGAGATTCCCATGACCTTTACCGGCATGTGGGACCTGCGCTTCCTGGCGCACGCCTTCGGGTTTGTGGGCAATGATTTCTATCTGGAAGTGCGGGAAGACGGCCTGCACTGCGATATCCAGGAAGAAGGCTACCGTGATTTTCTCGCATGGCTGCATCAGCTGTGGGAGGAAAACCTCCTGGACCACAACGGCCTGATCACCGCGGATTCCTCCCGGCAGATCACCGACGCCAAGGCGACCATCACCTATGGCGTGGTCTTCGGGCCCACGGCCATGAACATGCTCCCGGCTTCCGCGGCCGGCGACTATGACACCCTGGTGCTTGCCCATGACGGAAAGAAAGTGTACCGCAGTCTTCTGGGCGATGTGATCCGCGGCACGTTTGCCGTGACCAGTGCCTGCAAGGATCCGGGCACGCTGCTTTCCTGGGTGGACTACCTCTATACCGAGGAAGGCTGCTTCCTGGCCGGAACCGGACGCCTGGGCGACGAGTATGAGGTCACCAGCGACGGACGCTGGTACTGGGTGGACGACATCCAGACCGTGCAGCAGTCGGTGCTCAAGGATGCCACCATCTCCGAGGGCGCGGCGATTCCGGTATATATGCCGGCGGAGTATCAGATGAACTTTGACGATGAAAGTACCCGGCGCACGGTGCAGGAGGTCAAGAAGGTCAAGGACGTGTCTGTTCTCCCGTATCCGCTGGTCTGGCTGACCGCCGAGGAGCGGAAACAGATCGGGGAGATCTGGCCGGCGCTTGGCGAGTACTGTGAAGTCGGCCTGACCTGGTTTGTCACCGGGGAAAAGGAACTCAATGATGAAAACTGGGAAGCGTTCCAGAAGGGCATGGATGAACTGCAGATGGAGAACATCATCAGCATCTGGAACCGGGCGCTCGAAAGAAGACAGTAAGCACTGCATGCAGAAAATACCATAGATGGAGGGAACACACATGAGTCAGTATTCAGACCTGATCCGTTCGCTCACCGGTTCCAAGGCTGTGGACCAGCTGCGGACGCTGTACGGAAACCGTGACGGCCAGATTGTCACCCAGACAGACCGGTACACGGAGCTTCTGTCCCGGCATGAAAAGTATTTCCCGACCACGGAAAAGGTGCGTCTGATCTCCGCGCCCGGACGCATGGAGATCGGCGGCAACCACACGGACCATAACCGCGGTAAGGTGCTGGCGGCCAGCGCGAGCCTGGATACGGTGGCCGCGGTGGCACCCCGGCCGGACATGATCGTGCGGGTGCGCTCCGAGGGCTATCCGCCCCTGACACTGGACCTGAACGAACTGGACAGCGTGAAGAAGGAAGAGGGGACAACCACCGGCCTGATCCGCGGCGTAGCCGCCAGAATGAAGGAAATGGGACACCGGATCGGCGGCTTTGATGCCACCATCACCTCCACCGTGGTGTCCGGCAGCGGCCTGAGCTCCTCTGCCGCCTTCGAAGTGCTCATGGTGGCCATCTTTGACCGTCTGTACAATGACGGGAACATGGACTTCATGGAAAGCGCCAAGATCTCCCAGTATTCCGAGAACGTCTATTTCGGCAAGCCCTCCGGGCTTCTGGACCAGGCCGCGTCCGCTGCGGGCGGACTGGTGACCATGGACTTCAAGCTGGACGAGCCCAAGGTGAAGCGCCTGTCCTATGACTTTGCCAGCAAGGGCTATGCGCTGGTGGTGCAGTCCACCGGCGGAAGCCACGCGGATCTCACGGACGCATACAGCGCGGTGCCGCGGGAGATGAAGGAAGTCGCCGCCTTCTTCCACGAGGACGTGCTGCGCCGCGTGCGCAGTGAGGAGTTCTATCAGGCCATTCCGCAGCTGCGTGGCAAGGTCAGCGACCGTGCCATTCTGCGCGCCATGCACTTCTATCAGGAGAACGAGCGCGTCACGCGGCAGGTGGAAGCCCTGGAAAAGGACGATATTCAGGCCTTCTTCCGGGAAATCATTGCCAGCGGACGTTCCTCGTTCATGTATCTGCAGAACGTCTATGCCCGCGAGAACGAACAGTCCCTGTCCATTGCCCTGGCCATGGCGGAGAGCATGCTGGAAGGCCGCGGCGCCTGGCGCGTGCACGGCGGCGGATTTGCCGGCACCACGCTGAACTTTGTGCCGCTGGACATGGTGGAAGAATTCCGCTCCGTGATGGAACCCGTGTTTGGTGCGCATTCGTGCCATGTGCTGGACATCCGTCCGGTGGGCGCGGCTGAACTTGTACTGAATGATTGACAGGCATGTATGATCATGCTATCATACGCGCTGGTACCCGTTAACTGCATAGCATCTTGAAGCTTCTTCGGGGCAGGGTGAAATTCCCTACCGGCGGTACAGCCCGCGAACCTGTCTAAACAGGCCGATCCGGTGTGATTCCGGAGCCGACAGTATAGTCTGGATGAGAGAAGAGCGCAGGTGACCATACATGGAAACCGCCCCTGAAAGCAAGTTGCTTCAGGGGCGTGCGTCATTTTGCGAAGGAGGCTTCTGAGATGTCCAACAAAACTGCTACCCATCGTTCCCTGCCGGTCCAGTACCTGACCAGGATTGCCGTGCTTGCGGCCATGGCATCCATCCTGTTCCTGATCGAGATCCCCGTGATCGCGTTCTATAAGCTGGACCTGTCCAACCTGCCTGTGCTCCTCGGCGCGTTTTCCATGGGCCCCGGCCCCGGCCTGCTCATTCTGCTGGTCAAGAGCCTGGTGGGCTGCCTGCACACCAGCAGCATGTATGTGGGCGAGCTGGCAGACTTCCTCATGGGCGCGGCCTATATCCTGCCCGCAGCCCTGGTGTACCAGGCGCGCAGGACCAAGCGCGGCGCGGTTCAGGGCATGATTCTGGGCACGCTGTGCATGATTGTCGTCAGTGTCGTGGTGAACAAGTACCTGATGATTCCGTTCTATATGAACGCATTCGGCATGCCCATGGAAGCTGTTATCGGCATGGCCCAGTCGGCACTGCCCTTTGTTCAGACCGAGTGGCAGCTGCTTCTGTATGTGACAGCGCCTTTCAATCTGCTTAAGGGTGTGGTGATCTCCGTCATTGCGGCGCTGATCTATAAGCCGCTGTCACCCTTCCTGCACGTCAAAAGAAACGGGAGGTAATGATCCTTGCTCACGCATTCCCAGGAAGAAACCCGGGCATATGGCGCCCGTCTGGCAGACTGTCTTCAGCCGGGGGATGTCCTCGCGCTGGAGGGGGACCTGGGGGCCGGAAAAAGCGAGCTGACCCGGGGCATTGCCCGGGGGCTCGGGATTGACGGGCCCATTCCCAGTCCCACGTTCACCATTCTCTGCGTGTACGACCAGGGCCGGATTCCGCTGTACCACTTTGATTTCTACCGTGTCCAGTCTCCGGAGGAAATCTATGAGATGGGCATGGATGAATATCTGGGCGGTGACGGAATCGCCGTGGTGGAATGGCCCTGGGTGGTGGAGAAAGTGATTCCGGCAAGACGTCTGCGCGTCATCATCCGCGCGCTGGACGAAAATACCCGGGACATAGAGCTGGTGCCGGAGGGCGGGTTTACCCTGTCCGGAGAATTCAGGGAAGGCGGGGAAGCTTGATATGATCATACTTGCGGTGGATACATCCGGTCCCGTGTGCGGGACCGCCCTGACAAGGGACGGGCTGGTGCTGAGCGAGCATTATGTCCAGAACAAACTGACGCACTCGGTGAATCTGCTGCCCATGATTGACGGCACGCTGCGCGAAAGCGGCGTGGAGCTCCGTCAGGTGGACCGTATTGCCTGCGTGGTGGGCCCTGGATCCTTCACCGGCGTGCGTATCGGGGTTTCCACGGTAAAGGGCCTGGCCCACGGAGCCGGGATTCCCTGCGTGCCTGTGAACGCGCTGGAGGCCATGGCCGCGGGAGCTGGAGCGTTTCAGGGAATCATCTGTCCGATTCAGGACGCGCGGGCCGGTCAGGTCTATGGCGCGGCGTTCCGCGCGGGCACCCTGCCTGAGCGCCTGATGGAGGATAAGCCTGTGGTGCTGGAAGAGTACCTGAAGGCGGTCAGTGCCTGGGGCGAACCCTGTCTGTTCCTGGGAGACGGCATGCCGGTGCACCGGAAAAGGATTGCGGAGATTCTGGGCGATCAGGCCGTGTTTGCGCCGTCCATGCTGGCCTCGCTCCGGCCGTCCGCGGCCGCGTACCTGGGAGAAGCGGCGGATAAGACCGTGGATTATCTGCAGCTGATGCCGCTGTATCTGAGGGCTCCCAGCGCGGAGAGAAACCGGAAACTGGTGGAGGCAGCGAAGGCAGCACATGAATGAGATCCGAAGAATGACCGTCCAGGATGTGGACGCGGTGACCGAGATCGAAAAAGCCACCTTTGCGCGGCCCTGGACCCGGGAGGACTTTCTCCGGGAGATGGAGGTCAACAAGGTGGCCCGTTACCTGGTATATGTGCTGGACGGGGAAATCGTGGGGTATGCCGGCGCCTGGGTGATCCTGGACGAGAGCCATATCACGAATATCGCCATCCGGGAAGACATGCGGGGACGCGGGTATGGAAAGGCGCTGGTGAAGGCGCTTCTGCAGTACCTGTCCAATCTCGGGGCCGAGTATGCGACACTGGAAGTCCGCGTGAGCAACGCGGCAGCCCGGCATGTGTATGAGAGCCTCGGGTTTGTCCGGATGGGAAAGCGTCCGCATTATTATGAGGACAACGGGGAAGATGCTCTGCTCATGGTCTGCGCTGATATGCCTGAGGCGGAAGAAGACTTTGAAGAGCCGGAAACCGTGACGGAATAAACGCGCTGCATTCCCCCTGAAACAAGTCTGTACATTCATCTTTGCATATCCTGCAGGGCACATCTGCTGCGCTCTGTCAGGCGTTGCAGAAGGCGTCCTGCCATAAGCGGGGCGCTTTCTGTTTACTGAAAAGGTGAAAAAGACCTCAGACATTGAATCAAAGAAGACAATTGCCGGTCAGATGGCCTGATCCAGGTGTAGCAACAGGCGTAGCAACAGCAGGAAACCACTGGGCAATTAAGAACACTTTGCACAGTTTTTATGTGTTATAACAGAAATAAAGAAAACCTTGAAACATAATTGTTTCAAGGTTTTCGGACATCTGGGTGGAGAGACTTGAACTCTCGGCCTCTTGAACCCCATTCAAGCACGCTACCAAACTGCGCCACACCCAGTTGCGTTCCAAACGGAACAGTGACTATTATAGCGTTTTTTCTGTTTCTGTCAAGCTTCCTTTCTCACATCCGCTCAGTAATTGTAAGTATGGATGAAACCGAGCCAAAAATCAACAGAATTCTGCATGCGGAGCAAGGGGCACCGGATGCAACAGGAAACCGGAAAAGCACAGCACGCCGGACAGAGCACGCAAGTGTGACGGGCTTTCCGCAGCGAAACAGGGAAAAAACTGACCGCAGATGCAAAGGAAAAGCCGCATGACAGCTTGCCATGCGGCGGGAATGAGAAGATATTACCGGAAGCCGGACTTACTTATCAGCATGTGCGGCCAGATACTGTTCCAGAAGGAACTGCATCAACGGGCTGGCTGAGGCATCCTCGGCGGCCGAAGTGCTTTTGAACCCCATGCGCAGCGGCATGCTCTGGGAGAACAACGGCCACGCAGGCAGATTGTCTCCATCCGAGCCGGTGCCGTTCGGATTTCCGGAGGCAATGAAATTGCACCAGTAATCGCACATCTGACGGGCCAGGTCATAGTGTACGCCGCGGAAGGGACGCCAGCACTTGGCCAGGGTCTCGAAGAAGAACCACAGGTCCACGGAATGGAAGGTACCGGGCCTGTCCCATCCGGGGATATCGGCATCAAAGCGGTACACATAAAGCGGATCCGGCCGGGTCCTGGATGCGGCCTGCAGCGCAAACTCGATGCTGCTCACGCTGCCTTCACGGGCGATGCTTTCCGCATCTGCCGGATGCGTGAACCGGGCGAGGAAGGCGTCCGCTGCATCACCGAAGGAGCTTTGGGCAAAGGCCTTCAGGGAATCTTCGTCGGATGCGTCAGGACGGCTCATGAACTCGCTGCTGGTATATCCCGCGAGCACAGGCATCTTCAGGCACTGGCTGTCCAGAAACCATTCCTGGCTGTTGCGGAAGGAAAACCTGCCGTCCACCACTTCGCCGAAGGTCTTGGCCCAGCCGTGAATGCCCTCCCATTCAAGAAGCTTCGCGCGCAGATCGAGGGCGCTGATCTTCCGGGCCTCGGCAAGCGAAGACACTCCGAGAAACTCAAAGAAGGCGATTCCGCGCTTTTCTGCTTCCTCAAGCGAACAGGTGAGGCCGAAACTGGAAGGGTAGGGCGGTGCGAAGGCGCCGCTCTGAATGATCGCGCGCTGGAACAGTCCCTGATTGGCCGGACAGGTCATCTGCGCGGCCACGCTCATGCCGCCGGCGGACTGACCACCGATGGTGATGTTGTCCGGGTCCCCGCCGAAGGCGGCAATATTGCGCTTGACCCAGCGCGTCGCCGCCTGCTGGTCCAGAAATCCGAAATTGGTAGGCGCTTCCGGGCTTTCTGCGGTCAGTTCCGGATGCGCCAGGAATCCGAACACATTGACGCGGTAGTTGACCGTGACCACCACAATGCCGCGGCGCGCGATGCGTTCCCCGTCAAATTCCATTTCCGCGCTGTAGCCCACCTGGAGCCCGCCGCCGAAGTACCACACAAAGACGGGCATGCCGGTTCTGCCGTCAGCCGGTGCCCAGATATTGAGGGTCAGACAGTCCTCACCCATGGGGATTTCCCGGTCCACATGCCATTCCCGGTCATACAGGTTCTTGGGGTCTGCACTGATGGGCGCCTGCATGGGAATGGGGGAGAAGGCACTGGCGAAGAATTCGCCGTTCCAGTCCGGGCAGGGCTGAGGCGCTCTCCATCTGAGATCGCCTACGGGCGGCGCGGCATAGGGAATGCCCTTGTAGCTGGTAATGCGCGGGTCTGCGGCGGGAAGGCCGCGGACCCAGCCGTTTTCGGTTTTCACGCGGCGGATCATAGGCATGTACCTCCTCATCCCTGTGATGCTCAGGGGAACGGATCAGAGATCGCTCTGGATCGGGTTATGGATCTGCTTGCCGTAGATGGAGCGGAACTGGGTGGGTGTGCAGTTCTTGGCCTCGCGGAATACGCGGTTGAAGGTGGCAATGCTCTGGAAACCTGCGCGCTTTGCCACATCCAGTACTGGATCATCCGTCTGCATCAGCAGATTGGCGGCTTCGTTGACCCGTGTATACAGAAGAAGCTCGGAGAAGGGACGGCCGAAGAACTCCTTGAACGTGCGGGAGAAATACCACTTGGAGAAGCCCACAAAGGCGGCGGCATCCTCCAGGGAGATGTCCTCCATATAATGCTCGTTGATGAAGGTCATGGCACTGTTCATGATCTCCGGGTCAATGCGCCAGTGGGACTGTGCGGCTGCGGGCGTGGTGGTGTGCAGAAAACTCCGGCCCATAAGCGCATAGCACTGCAGGATGTAGGAGTAGCACTGCGTGTTCCACATGGGCTGCTGCTGCTTGTAGCAGTCCACAAGCTCCATCAGGTATCGATGCACTGTCTGGCGGTCTTCCGTGTCATCGCGCAGATAAATAGGCTTCTGCAGCATCAGGGAGATGTCCGCCATGTCCTGCAGTGCCAGCAGGGGAGCGGGCTCAAAGAGCAGGAGATAACGCGAGGTATCCCCGCCCTCCGTGAGCGCGTGGGGACAGCCGGAGGGCACGAAAAGAATCTGCCCGGGCTTTACCGGGTAGGTTTCGTCCGTCAGCTGATACACGGATGTTCCCTCGCTGGGCATGATGACTTCCACCGCAGAATGCGCATGCGTGTCATAATGGTTGGCTGTGTTCGAAGCCCACAGCCGGACGGAGGAATGATCCGTATAGGTGATGAATTCCTGCTTTCCCTGCAGGATCCGGAATCCGGCCGGAAAATGATCCCGGCCCTGAAAGGATGCACTCCTGTTTGCCACGGTAAATTCCTCCTTTTCGGGAAATGGGTTCAGCCTTTCACGCTGCCCAGCGCCATGCCGGTGACGAAGTATTTCTGCAGGAAGGGGTAGACCACCAGGATCGGGACGGTGGAAATAACGGTGATGGCGCAGCGGATGGTGATGGGGGTCGTCTGCGTGGTGCTCTTGAGCGCGTCCGCAGACGTTTTTGCAGCATTGGCACTGGCCTGGGTGGTGGCCAGCTTCATTTTCAGCAGATACTGCAGACTGTGCAGGGCTTTCTGGCCGCCGCAGTACAGGTGCGTGTCGAACCAGGAGTTCCAGGAGCCCACAGCCACGAACAGGGCCACGGTGGCCATGACGGGCGTGCACAGCGGGAAGATGATCTGCCAGTAGATCCGGATATCCCCGGCGCCGTCAATGCGCGCGGACTCCACCAGCGCGTCCGGCAGACCCATGATATAGGTGCGGATCACGATCATGTTGAAGCAGGAGAACATGGTGGGAATGATGTAGACCCAGTAGCTCTTGGCCAGGTTCAGGGTCTTGGAGATCAGGAGGTAATTCGGGATCAGGCCTGCGTTGACATACATGGTCAGCACCAGCGCGGTGGTGATGAAGGGACGCAGGATGTATTCCCTGCGGGACAGTGTATAGGAGAGCATGCCGGTCCAGAACAGGTTCAGGAGCGTGATGATCACCGTCTTGGAGGCGGAAATCCAGGCTGCCTGATACACAGCGCTGTCCTGCAGAATGGCTTCATAGCTCTTCAGGGAGAAGACGCGCGGGAACAGTCCGATGTTGCCGCGCAGCGCGTCCGTGCCGTCATTGAAGGAGTAGGCCACAGTATTGATGACCGGGTAAAGCGTGACGAACATCAGCAGTGCCAGAAGGCAGGTATTGACAATGGGGAAGACGACGTCCTGGCGCCGTCCTCTGCGGCGATGTACACCCTGAGCAGTCATATTCTTCCCTCCCTCATATGAGCGTGTCTTCGCCCAGCCGGCTGGAAATGAAGTTTGCACCCACCAGCAGGACAATGGCGACGACACTCTTGAACATGCCGGCTGCCGTGGCGACGCCGATGTTCAGTTTCTCTGTACCGTACTGAAGCACGAAGATGTCGATGGTCCTTGACCAGTCGTCCACCAGTCCGCCGCCCAGCAGGTACTGGATCTCAAAGCCGGCTTCCAGCAGATGTCCGATATTCATGATCAGCAGAATCACGAAGGTGGACTTGATGCCAGGAAGCGTGACATGCAGGATGCGCTGGAAGCGTCCCGCACCGTCAATGGATGCGGCTTCATAGAGACAGGGGTCAATGGCCGTCATGGCGGAAATATAGATAATGGTATTCCAGCCGACTTCCTTCCAGACATTGATGACGCCCACCAGCCACCAGAAATACTTGCCTTCGCCCAGCCAGAATACGGGTTCCTTCACCAGGCCCAGGGACATCAGCATGCCGTTGACAGCACCGTTGCTGGCGAAAATGTTCTGCGCCATGCTGACAACGATAACCATGCTCAGGAAGTGGGGCAGGTAGGTGACGGTCTGCACGGTGCGCTTATAGGCGCGCTGCTTGACTTCGTTGAGCAGCACGGCAAGAAGGATGGAAGAGACGGTGCCAAAGACCAGGTTGATCAGGCTCATGGCCAGAGTGTTCCGGATGCTCTGAAAGAAGTCCGGGCGGCTGAACAGCCAGCGGAAATTGTCCAGGCCGATCCACGGCGTGATGCCTTTTGCCACATTCTTTTTGTTGGTGAAGTCGCGGAAGGCATTGATCCATCCCCACATGGGCACATAGTTGAACAGGAAAACATAGAGCAGCATGGGTACGGACATGGCCATGAGCTGCCACTGCTTTCCGAGCGTACGGAGCGTACTGTGCTTCTTTCCATGGGAGAGGCCTGCCGCATTCTTTGTCATACTCGTCATATCTTCAAGCCTCCTTTGAGAAAAACCAGGGGAGTGAGACAGCTCACTCCCCTGGCCGGGTGATCAGATCATTCACCGAGAACCTTCTGGACCTCAGCCAGCACAGCCTGCTGCATGTAATTACCGAACGCAGTGGCGGAAGGCGTGATTTCCTCGACGAAGGCATCCCACAGTCCGTCAAACTCGGCAGGATCGCACATGATCAGTTCAGGCAGGCGCTTGTCCTGGATGTTCAGGAAGTCAGTGTGCTCCACTTCCACAGGGTTGTAGTTGATCTGCCAGGCTTCGCCGTAGGGAGCCAGCTCGATGGGCGGGTTCACGAAATCGGCGAACTTGGAGAAGCCGTAGTGGGACAGGAAATCCTTGTCATAGTCGTTCATCAGACCGAGAACGATTTCAGGCTGGTTTGCGGGATCCCAGCAGTTGCCGGCATACTCGCCTTCCAGAATGTAGCCCTGCTTCTTGGGGCTGCTCTCGAAGAAGGCCAGAGCGCGGTTCTTCAGCTTCCAGGTGTTGTCGTTGCGCTGAGCATACTGCTCGTCGGTCATCAGGAGACGGCCGTTTTCCACATAGTAATCTTCGCCTTCGATGCCCCAGTTGAAGATCAGCTGCCAGCGTTCAGACATCATTTCTTCCCACATGGCCACGATGCGTTCCGGGCACTGGCAGTTCACGGAGATGCCGAAGCCGCGGCGGACATTGGGCAGGGAACCGTTCACATAGTGCTCTTCAATTTCCTTGCCGTCCACATACTCGGGATCATACACGAGACCCAGGGCGACGTAGGTGTTCTTGTCCATCTTGGCGTCCTTCAGGGCAGCGGTGGCGTTGCCGAAGTCCCAGGTCTGGTCGAACATGCCCAGGACGGTGCCGCTGGACAGGGCTGCGATGTACTGGTCATAGTTCATGACGAAGGTGTCGCGGCTGATGAGGCCCTTGTGGAATTCCTCGTTCAGCTTCTTGTAATAGGGCTTTGCATAGGGCTTGTCGATGAACGTTTCGGTATGGTAATCGGGGGTGGAGACATCGATGAGCACTTCACCGTCGTTCGGACGGCCCATCAGGTGCTGCACGGGGTTGATCAGGCAGAAATGACGCCAGTCTTCGCAGAGGATGGAGAATCCGGTGTAGGGAGTGCCGTCCTCATTGGTGGGATTTTCAGCCAGGAAGCGCTCGATCAGATCGAAGTACTCGTTCAGAGTGTGGATCTGGGGATAGCCGGCCCAGGCCAGAACCTGCTTCTGCACGAAGAAGGCAGGACCATTGACTTCGTTGACGATCTGGTCGCCGTCGGTCAGGCCGTAGTTGGGGATGATGTAGAGCACGTCATTGCCGTTCTCGTCCTTCTCGATCAGACGGGCCTTCTGGGGCTCGATGTGTGCCCAAAGGCGGGGGGTCTTTTCGGGGCTGATGTAGTCCAGCAGGTTGATCAAGGCGCCACCGTCGATGATCAGGTCAGCGCTGTTGCCGCCGTCGAACAGGTCCGGATAGTCCTGGCCGAAAATCTTCAGGCCCAGGGTTTCATCCAGGTTGCCTGCCAGGAATTCGAACTCGAACTTCACGCCGAACTCCTCTTCGATCAGCTTGTAGATCTTGTTGTCCTCAGCAGGCTGATCGCCGGGATCGCCGCGGAAGACGGTCAGAGTGATGGGATCCTGTGCACCTTCACCCAGTGCCACGGGCATCAGTGAAAGGATCATTGCAACTGCCAAAATCGTAGCCAACAGTTTCTTCATGGAAACATCCTCCTTATGAAGTTTTGAGCCATCATCGGGCTCGCTGGCATTATTGTAAATGATCCAAAAATCGCAGGCAATGGGAAGCCCATTCACTCATTGCCATATTAATTCTCAAATGTTGTCCTGTCAAGTCACGAGGAACATCTCATAACAAACGAGAGACAAAAAATGCACTTACCCATGAAAAACACAGAAAATATCTGAAAAGGCCCAAAAGAAACCAGAACAGACAGAAATCAAGCGGCAAATTTTCCATAGAATGTGGAACAAACTGAAAGAAATATCAGAAAACAATGATGGATTGCTCAGCAATTGTTCAGTATGAATAGCGAGAAAAAACCGCATGAGATGGGCAAACTTGATTATATTTCTTCTCATTGATCTCAGGAAAAACGTATGCGAACTGCGTTATGAAAAATGGTATTCAATGATATGGTTCGAAAGGCGCGCTTTGTTCAAAGGGAACGCACGGATGGGAGAACCTGAGTAAATTGGTAAAGAAAAAACTGAAGCTGCGCGGTAGGGCAGCGTTTTGAGAGACTACACCGGGGTGCAGGCGGCCTGGTAAAGCATTGAGCATACGAGGATGAAACTGTATGCAGTGCAGAGAATTCTGATTCTGTGACAAGAGAAGCATAAATTAGTTGTGCATTCAGCGTTGAAGTTGTGGGGCATAACTCAGCAATACTCGGAAAAGTAACATTTCTATTTGGAAAACAGCTTGAAGCGTTGGGTGTTTTATCTTCTGTCAGTTTTAAAGTTCTGTATGGAGGGAAAATGATTTGGTAAATCTACGCCGTGACATAGAGGCGATTATTGGGAGCATGCAATAACAAATGTAAAGCTGTGTTCTTTATTATATGAAAGCAAAATCACGGGGTAAACTGTACCATATACATCGAAATTGTTTAAAAATACGCATTATAATCTCTTTTGGGGGTTTGCAAATATTGCAAAACGATAACAAACCATTATAATTATAAAATGCCATAGGTGTATCTGTTTGTTTTCATATGAGGAAGGTCAAGCCTGTGGATATGGGTATTTCTTTCTGCTGATGTAGTCCACACGTGCTATTTGGAAATCGTTGCGAGGAAGCGAATGATTTCTAACTGCAGGGAACAGGAAAAGTGCATCAGGACGAGAACCGAAGAGATGAGAAAAAGATGAAGAATAGAAATTTGATTCCTGGGAAAGGGGACGGTAAGCGTCACGGTAACCGTGAAGCCAATGAATACCTGCGCAAGAGAAAGCTCAGGCATACCTGGGGCTGGATTTCTGCGTTTTTCGGCGTCGTGGTTGCCATTGCGATGTTTCAGTCTCTGAAAAAACCTGCCATTACTATGGAAGTCCAGACATGCCAGATGGAGGAGCATGTGCATACGGAAGCATGCTATGGATATGATCACGAGGAAACCGTTCAGGAAACCAGATCTGAACTGTATCTGGACTGTGCGTTTCAGCCGCATGTACACACAGAGGACTGCTGGGATGAAAATGGCACCCTGATCTGCGGATATGCGGAAGAATATATTCATGTTCATGATGATTTCTGCTATGTGGAGGACGAAAACGGGGAACGGCGGCTGGTCTGCGGGCTGAACGAGCTTCCGGAACACGAACACACAGATGAGTGCTATACCCGGGTACTTGTGTGCGGACAGGAGGAAAATCCGGGGCATATTCATACGGATGAGTGCTATACAACTGAGTATTTTCTGGATGAGGATCCTGTGTGCGGGCTGGAAGAAACGGACAGTCATGTACACAGCGAGGACTGCTATGCGGATGTGCTCGTATGCGAACTGGACCATGAGCATACCGACGCATGTTTTATAAAAATTCTGGAGTGCGGCATGGAGGAAGGTCAGAGCCATGTCCATACCCAGGAATGCTATCCGAGTATACGGAATCTTACTTGTGAACTGGAAGAAGCCGAAGGGCATGTGCATGATGATTCCTGCTGGGCAATGCTTCTGGACTGTCCTTGGGAGCATGTGCACACCGAGGAATGCTTTGACGAAAACGGACATGTGATCTGCGGCCATGTGGAAATTCTGCGGCATCAGCATACCGAGGAATGCTTCACGCCCAGAACAATCGTGGTGAAGGC
>CAMNDE010000050.1:0-26254 GCA_946534895.1 uncultured Clostridia bacterium | reverse complement strand
CTTCCGGCGACTACCATGACACGGACCAGGAAAAGCGCGTGCTTCACGCCATTGAGAAATGGTTCCCGACCTCTGATGCCACGTCACATACCTTTTTCCGGAAGGTCTCGGACGATGAGCTGTATGATTTTCTCACCAGCGGCCTTTCCTCCCTGGAATTCTACGGCCAGGTGCACGGCACCAGCGCGTTCCAGAGCCGGCATGTGCTCCCCCAGCCCCGGGTTCAGGTGGGCATCAGCGTGGACGGCGGAGGGATCCTGAATATTTCCGTGACCTCAAAGGAACTCTCCTCCTCCGAGCTTCTGGACCTGTACAACAGCTACAAGCAGAAGAAGCGCTTCCACAAGATCCGGAGCGGAGATTTCATCGACCTCACGCAGAGCAGTCAGTTCCAGGATCTCGACGAGCTTCTCCAGAGCACCGACATGGATACCATGGAAGCCATCCGGGGCAAGGTGCACCTTCCGATCTTCCGCGCACTGTATCTGGACAAAATGCTGGAAAAGCACGACCAGATCGCCAGCACCCGGGACCGCACCTACCGCGCGCTGATCCGCAACTTTGCCACAGTCCGGGATGCGGAGTTCGAAGTGCCCGCCTGTCTGGAAAACGTGCTCCGGCCCTACCAGACCTTCGGCTATAAATGGCTGCGCACCCTGCAGAGCAGCGGGTTCGGCGGCATTCTTGCCGACGAAATGGGTCTGGGCAAAACTGTCCAGATGATCTCCGTATTCCAGTCCACCCGGGACGCTGCCGCAGCCGAATCCAGAAAGGCACTCCCCTCCCTGGTCGTCTGTCCCGCTTCCCTTGTCTACAACTGGCTGGATGAAGTGGAACGCTTTGCCCCGGACCTGAAGGTGAAGGTGGCTGCCGGAAACCTCAGCAGCCGCAAGAAAATCCTGGACGCGTATCTGGACACGGATGTGCTTATCACTTCCTATGATCTTCTCAAGCGCGACATTGTGCTCTACGAAGGCCGGAGATTCAGCAACTGCGTCCTGGATGAGGCCCAGTTCATCAAGAATCACCGTGCGGCCGCAGCCAAGTCAGTAAAGCTTATCCAGGCCCAGCATAGATATGCGCTGACCGGAACACCCATTGAAAACCGGCTTTCCGAGCTCTGGAGCATCTTTGATTTCCTCATGCCCGGTTTCCTGTATTCCCAGACAGAATTCGAGCGCCGGTTTGAGACGCCCATCACCAAGCACAAGGATGAGGAAGCCACCGAAAAGCTCAAGAGCATGACGGCCCCGTTCATCCTGCGCCGCAAAAAGGAAGACGTGCTCAAGGACCTGCCCGCCAAGCTGGAGGAAGTCCGCTATGCGCGTCTGGAAGGCGAACAGCAGAGGATCTATGACGCCCAGGTGGTGCGCATGAAGGAAATGCTCAGGGGCGGTGAGCTGGCAGGCGAAGAAAAAATCAAGATCTTTGCCGAGCTCACACGCATCCGCCAGATCTGCTGCGATCCTTCCCTGCTGTTTGAAGACTATGCCGGGGAGAGCGCCAAGCGTGAAGCCTGTCTGGACCTCATCCGCTCCGCCATTGAAGGCGGGCACAGAATGCTGGTCTTCTCCCAGTTTGTGTCCATGCTCTCCCTGCTGGAAAAGGACCTGGAAAAGGAAGGCATTGAATACTACAAGATCATTGGTGCCACCACCAAGGAAAAGCGTATTTCCCTGGTGCGCGCATTCAACGAAGGCACGGTTCCGGTTTTCCTGATCTCTCTCAAGGCAGGCGGCACCGGTCTGAACCTCACGGGTGCCGATATGGTCATCCACTATGATCCCTGGTGGAACCTGGCCGCCCAGAACCAGGCCACGGACCGTGCGCATCGCATCGGACAGACAAAGCAGGTCACCGTGTTCAAGCTGATATTGAAAAACACCATTGAAGAGCGCATCATGGCGCTTCAGGATGCCAAGAAAGACCTGGCGGAAGCCATTCTGGAAGGCCGCAGTGAATCGCTCCTTTCCCTCTCCGCGGAGGAACTCATGTCCCTGCTCGGGTAATGCTGGTTTTTCCCCATGGGTGACGAAATCGACCCGAGAATCCGTATGTTCGGCAGGGCGGACATACACGGCACGCCTTACAGCATCCGCCACCTGGCCGCACAGGTTTCCGCCGGGAATAGCGCAAAGCCCCGCATCTATCACGCCTGCGGAAGCCTTGACCCGTGGCTTGACATGAATCTGCTGGTCAAAGAGACGTTTGAAAGCCTGCGGGACCCGGACTTTGACTACACCTATGACCAGATGGAAGGGTTCGGGCATGAATGGGCGTTCTGGGACGAGGAGCTGAAGCGCTTCCTGGCGTATATCCAGAAAACCGAATAGCCCGCCAAAAGCAAAACCAGAGGATTCACTCCCCTGGTTTTCTTCTGTCATGAAATATGCCAAAGTCTGACGTTTTCCGCAGAAGCCGTATAGCTCACGCCCGTAAGAACATCCGCTTCATGGCTTCAGCCAGCACTTCCAGACTCATCCTGTCATACTGCCATGCAGCCATCTTGAATGCCCCGTCCGGAAAATCCCGGAGGCGTTCCCGGACATGCATGGATATGACAATCACCTGCTTCCCATTTTCGAGCATCGCTTCTGCCATGTCCGCCAGATGAAGGCTGTCCTCCGTTCGCCAGATCACCATGACGCACACCGGCGCCGCCATGAGCTGTTCCAGCGCCGGTTCCGGTCCGGCCCAGCGTCCGCCCAGCATGCTGCTGAGCACCTGTGCACCGCACAGGCTGCTGGTATCCCCCGCCTGGGAAATCAGCGCGGCGTCATATCCGGTGTACACAGTATCGGGTCCGATCACCGGAAGCGGCTGGCCCTCAGGGCAGTGGAACAGCTGAACGGCCTCGCCCATGATTTCCCGGACCACGCGCTCCTGCTCCGGCGTCCAGAATGCATGACCGTCCGTGTCCGGTCTGCGCAGACGCTGCTTGAAGCGCACAATCCGCTCCACGTGCTCATGCATGTCCTGCGCGTCCATGCGTCCCGCGTTGAGTGCCTCCATGAGATAGCCGTGCACATGCCGCGTCATATTCAGATCATGGCAGATCATGCCCATGTCCGCCCCGGCATTCAGGGCACGCAGTGTGCCCTCATCCACGGGAAACAGATCAAGCACGCCGTGCATTTCCATGCTGTCCGTCATCAGCAGGCCACCGTATCCCAGCTCCCCGCGAAGCAGGTCTGTCAGAATGGACCGGGAAACCGTGGCGGGCACCCGTTCCTTCTCATAGGCAGGAAGCATGATATGCGCGGACATGATGGCGTCCACGCCTTCCCGCATGGCTTCCCGGAAGGGGATCAGCTCCAGCTGTTCAAAGCTTTCCCTGGGCTTGTCCACAACCGGAAGCGCCAGGTGTGAATCCACACTGGTATCGCCCACGCCCGGGAAATGCTTGCCCACACAGAGTATGCCCTGCTCATGCAGCCCGCGGATGTATTCCCCCGCATAGCATCCTGCCATATGCGGGTCTGAGCCGAAGCACCGGTTTCCGTGCGAAAAGTTTGCCTTGTCGGTAAACAGATCCAGCACCGGCGCCAGGTTCATGTTCACGCCCGCAGCGCGAAGCCGCTGGCCGATAATGCTGCCGATTTTCCAGGCGTTTTCCGGTTTTCCCGTCTCGCTCACAGCCATGGCACAGGGCGTTTCGCCCGCGATCCCGGCAAGCCGCGACACGCTTCCTCCCTCTTCGTCCGTCATGATCAGCGGAGGCAGGCCGGTTTCCGCTTCCACCAGGTCCCAGAGCCCGGCGCACAGCGCCTGCAGCTGTTCTCCGCTCACAATATTCCGCCTGAACAGGATAAAGTTGCCGATCCCGCAGCGCTTTACAGCTTCTCTCAGCTCCTCCGTCACTTCCGTGCCGTCAAACCCCGTGATCAGCCGCTGTCCAATGCTCCGCTCTGCATCCATGTGCCTTATGCCCCTTTCATGGTTTGTCGCTTTTCCTGAATGCTACCGGAAACCCGTCTGTCTGTCAAACCGCCATGCGCTGCACAGTTTCCGCTTTACTTTCCCCGCCCATGCAGATACAATCATTCTGTTGATGGCAGAGCCCGTTCTGCCGTACAGCTGCAGGAAATGGAGGAATGCACATGTCAGAGTTTTCCGAGGACGCCCTGCGCGGGGATATTGTCAATCACTCCTCTGATACGGATTATGTATGGCCCAAAGAGCCCGCAGTGCGGGAGCGCCTGGAATGGTTCCAGGATCAGAAGCTTGGCTTCATGGTACACTGGGGAATCTATTCCCAGCTCGGCATTACCGAATCCTGGCCGCTCTCCAGAGAGGACGCGCCCTGGTCCCGGAAGGGATATGACTGGGAAGAGGACGATGAACTCTTCCGCAAGCAGTATACAGACCTGAACCGCTCCTTCAATCCGCTGCGCTTTCAGCCGGAAGAGTGGGCGCAGTTTGCCGATGATGTGGGATTCCGGTATTTCATCTTCACCACCAAGCATCATGACGGCTTCTGCATGTGGGATACCAAAATGACCTCCTACAAGGTCACGGATCCCTCCTGCCCCTTCCACACCCACAAGTATGCCAATATTGCCAAGCACCTCTTCGATGCCTTCCGCAGTCACGGCATTGCCATTGCACCGTATTTTTCCAAGCCTGACTGGCACTGCCCTTACTACTGGGCTCCGGACTGTGACCTGCCCATTGCGCACTGGCGCAATCCCACGTACGATCCCAGGCTCAGGCCGGAACTGTGGAACCAGTTCATTGACTTTACCTGGAAACAGATGACCGAAATCGCAGAAGATCTCGGACCCATTGATATTCTCTGGCTGGACGGCGGTCAGGTGAAGCCCCAGAATCATCAGGATATCCATCTGATGGACCTCATCCACCGCCTGCGCGAGAAAAATCCCGGACTCCTGGTGGCGGACAGGACCGTGGGCGGTGAAACCGAAAACTATATCACGCCCGAACAGCAGGTGCCGGATCATTTCATTCCTGTGCCCTGGGAGAGCTGCGTGACCATCGGCCATTCTTTCGCCTTCAGCTATGAGGACGAACTGAAATCCCGCCGCGAACTGATCCATCTGCTCATTGATATCGTAGGAAAAGGCGGCAATCTGGCACTGAATATCGGTGCCCAGCCGGATGGCCGTCTGCCGCTGCGCGCCAGGGAGCGTGCGCTGGAACTGGGCAGCTGGCTGAAGGAATATGGTGAGGCCATTTTCTGCACCCGTGCCCTGCCGCCCTACTTTGAGGGAGAATGGTCCTTTACCCGCTCCGCCAGCGCGCGCTATGCACTGTGGCGTCTGCCCGAAAACCGACTTCTCCCCGAAGCGGTCAGCCTGCCCTTCCCGGACGTGCACGCCGCCGAGATTCCCGGCATTTCGGCGCACCTGGAAACCGTGCCGGACGGCAGCCGGACCCGGGTCATCCTGCCTGAGCGTCTGCGCGGTACCTGCCCGGAAGCACTGGTGCTCCGCCTGAACCCCGCCGGTGCCTGATTACTCGCATAGAGACCAAAGTCTCCGGATTCCCGAGGGAGTCCGGAGACTTTTTCATCACTCAAATTTTCTCGCGAGCCGTCCCCGTGCACTGCCTGGAGCGCTTCCCTGCATCAGCAGGTTCTTGACACCACGCTGCAGCGTGGTGTTCTCCGGGAGCGAAGCAATATCCGCATTCGCCGCCTGACGTCCGGACAGCTGGAACACCCATTCCACCGCACCGCGGTCATCGCGGTCCACATGTTCCAGATCGAAAGCATTCTGGAAATGCACAATGCGCGCATTTTCGCGGAGGATCGTGCGGAGCTTGGGCGACAGAAGCCAGGATTCGCATTCAAACGCCGCATCCGCCCAGCCGGAGAAATACTCATGCAGGAACTGATGCGCCTTTTCCACAGAGGCGTTGAGCTTATCTGCCTCAAGACGCGCATCCGACGGGATATGAATGCTGATCACGCGCCTGCCCTCTGTTTCGAGCAGTTCATACTCCAGTTCACCCAGCCGGAAGAGCCTGGCCTGCACCTGGCGGACGGTCCAGAATCCGCGGTCAAACCCGTACCATCCATAGGATACGCCATGCTCTTTTACAAAACGCGTGAAGCATTTCATGGTATCCAGCCACACCGTTTCCGGCAGATTCTTCCACGCTCCCTCTTCACGGTTGATCAGCGCTTCCTTCAGATGACGGCCAAGCTCTGCCGCTCCGTCGTCCTCTTCATAGGCTGCCTGAGATTCGCAGAACATGCTGTCGCCCACACGGATCATGAAGGCTTCCGGCATGCCGATGGCCTGCATAAGCCGTTCCGCACGGTCGGTGCGCGTACAGCGGTTTTCCCGCCGGATCACCTGCTGGAACTCTTCCGTGTCCACAAACTTCCTTGACTCTGCCACTTCCCGGCGCGCGTCTTCAGGCGTCATATGCCACTGCGCACGGGGCGCCCCTTCAATGCCGTCAGCTTCGACTTCATCTTCCAGCTTTGCGACCCTTGCAAGGAATGTGTCCCAGTCCAGATCTGTTTCCCCTCCGGCCTTCAGCGCATGTCCGATCAGGCGCGGGAACAGAAGATATTCCGCCCGCCTGCCGTCCGTAATGCGCTCCGACCATACTGGGCATTCCACGCCGAGCAGCCCCTCTTCCTCTCCCACCGCGTAATCCGGTATCTGAGGCGCAGACCAGATGGAATGCAGATCTATGCTGCCATAGGGGCGGTTGAGATAGAACAGCCGGTTGTCAGACTGGATCACGCGTCCTCCCTGAGCCATGAACTTCCGGGTCCGCTCTTCCTGTCCAAGCCACTGCTGGACAATGAAATAGTCCGGCAGCATGCCGCCCGCCAGCACATCATTCCAGACGATCACTTCCCGGCCATGCTCGTGCAGATACCGGCCGATCTCCAGGGTAAGCCAGCGCTGCAGTGCGTCCTCGGACTCCAGGCCTTCCGCCTTCATCCGCTGCTGGCACAGCGGGCAGCGGCGCCAGTGCAGCTTCAGCGCTTCATCTCCGCCCAGATGAATCATGGGAAAAGGAAACAGCTCCATGATCTCATCAAAGACATTGCGCAGAAAATCCAGCGTGCTTTCCCGCCCGGCGCATACCAGGTTCTGATAGATGCCGGCTCCGGTTTCCACCTGATACGAATAGCCGGATTCCAGCACCTGACTGTCCTGCCGCCTGTATATCCTGCGCTGGCATCCGACTTCCGGATATGCCGCCAGCAGGGCACTGGCGTGCCCGGGCAGATCCACTTCCGGTATGATCTCCACGCCATGCTCCCGGCAGAAAGCCACCAGCTCCCGGATTTCCTGCTGTGTATAGAACCCGTTATTGTTTTTCCATGGCGATACACCACCGAATGTGGAATACCCGCGTTTCGAGCCTACTTCGGTCAGTTTCGGATACCTCCGGATTTCCAGCCGCCATCCCTGATCCTCCGTGAGATGCAGGTGCAGCCGGTTGATCCCGCAGTGTCCCGCAGCGGCGGCCAGTGCCTTGATATTCTCAAGAGGCATGAAATGCCGGGCAACATCCAGCATAAAGCCCCGGTACTGAAGTGCTTTTGCCATATCCGTATCCTTTCATCCGACTTGTTTTCAGAAGAAAAGGGTTTCCGGCAAAGCCGGAAACCCCTGAATTACCGTCCGATATTATTCAGCCTTGTTGGCGAGGAATGCATCCAGCTGACGCTGTGCTTCAGCAATGATGTCATTCAGGCCGGCAGCTTCCATCTTAGCGCGCATGGCGGGAACACCGTTCTCGGGATCGTCAGGATCGACAACGCCGCACTGGATGTTCTTCATGTACTCTTCCTTGATGGTGCTGATTTCAGCATACTGCTGGCTGAAATCGATAGGATTCTGATAGTCGAAGGTGAAGCCGCTGATCTTGGAAACAGGGGCATCTGCCACGGCGGCAAAGTAATGATCCCACTGATCCAGGACGGGAGCCGGGAAGGTGCCGTCCAGCATGGCTTCGCTGGCTTCGATGGAGTTGATGGCGTAGTTGGCCTGAGAGAATCTCCAGGGAGTGTAGTTGCTGCGGCCGACTTCGGTGCGGACCACGCACTGACCCAGAACGTTGCCGTTCTCGTCGGTCACGTCACGATAGTTGAAGTGATATCCGGGCACACCATAGGCCAGAATATCGCGGACTTCCTTGTCGGTGTTGACCAGTTCCTGGAACTGGACAGCCTTCTCGAACTTGGCTTCGTCATCAAGCAGGGTCACGGAGAAAGCGTTCATGGCGCCCTGGACACCGTCGGTGTTCACGAAGGGACCAGCATAACGGGTCATCTTTACCCAGAAACCACGGGAAGGAGTGTAATCATAGTCATCCCAGGCCTGCACGAAGCTGATGTGATGCAGCTTGCTGCTGATGGCATCTTCGGTGAGGGTGGGGGCATCAGGATTGACCAGACCGGCCTGATACCACTTGTGCATGGTGCGATAGCGATCCATGATCACTTCGTCATCAAATACGGACACAACCTTGTCGTCGCCGAACACAACGCCGATCAGAGGAGTGCGGCTGATGAAGTCGAAGGAGGACTCAACGCCGGCAGGAGCGCCGCCGATGTTCACAGGATACTGGCCCAGTTCAGGGTTCGCTTCCATGGCCTTCTTCAGAGCTTCCAGATAGGGGGTCAGCTCGTCCCAGCTGGCGATCGCAGCGGGGATTTCAATGCCGGCATCCTTGGCAACCTGAGCGTCATACACGATGAAGTTCTCAGGAGCGATGTCCTTGTAGACAGGGATGGCATACAGGCCGTCTTCGATGTTTTCACCGGAGGAGCAGGCCAGATCCCAGATGAATTCAGGCATGGATTCCCACAGTTTGGGAGCCCATTCCTTGATGCGGTTTCTGCCGCCTTCGTACAGGTTCGCGAAGATGCCGTCGGAGACGTTCTTGTTGAACTCATTGTACCAGGAGCAGGTGAAGTACATGTCGTACACTTCGCCGGAAGCGATGGAGGTGCCGACTTCGTCGCTGGACATGTAAACGATTTCGATTTCGACGCCCAGACGCTCGCGGGTGATCTTGTTCAGTTCTTCCAGAACCATGGCATTGTCAATGGGAGCGGGGCTGTTGCCCTGTACCCAGGTCAGTTTCACATAGTCATCAGCAGAAGCGACGGCTGTGAAGGAAACGAGACCCATCAGCATGGTCAGAGCCACGAGAAGAGAAACCAGTTTCTTCATAATTCAGAAACCTCCTTATATTTTATTACGCAGCGCATGTCGCGCTGTAGTAACCTTTTTTGTGATGGCAGAATCTTACCATATCTATGCCAAAACGTCAATGTGTCTGAATAAAAACTCCCCCAAAGAGTGATCAGCCCTTCACAGCGCCGATGGTAAGACCGGAGACGAAATACTTCTGGAAGAAGGGATAGGAGCAGGCAATGGGCACCACAGAAATGACAACCATGGCCATACGCACGGTCTCCGAGGGCACATTGGTGGCTGTTCCTGCAGTCATGTTCTGGGAATTTCTTGTAAGGAAGGAAATATTCTCTTCGAGGGAAATCAGCACATACTGAAGCGGGAACAGGTCATGCTTGTTGCCGGAAATATAGTACTTGGCCATCATCCAGTCGTTCCAGTAGGCAAAGGTCAGGAACAGTCCGATGGTGGCAATGGCCGGCAGGGAAATCGGCAGAACAATCTGCACGAATATGCGGATCATCCGGGCACCGTCGATCTTGGCCGATTCAATCACGGCATCCGGCACGGAGGTCTGGAAGAAGGTACGCATGATGATGCAGTAGAAGCTGGAGCAGCATATGGGAAGAATCATGGCCCAGTAGGTATCCTTCAGACCGAGCACGTGCGCATTGATCATGTAGCTTGCCACAAGACCGCCGCTGAAAAGCATGGGAATGAAAATGAACCAGGTGAAGAACTTGCGCAGGCGGTAATTGGGACGGCTCAGGGCGAATCCCATGGTGGACGTGGTGATCAGACCGAGCACTGTGCCCACGATGGTAATGCCGATGGAGTTCAGGAATGCCCTTCCGATATATCCGGTCTGCTTGGCCAGATAGGCATAGGCAGCAAGGCTGAACTGGTTGGGTATATAGCTGTAACCCTTGATGCGGATCGAAGCCTCAGAAGAGAAGGATACGATCAGCACAAGCAGGGCAGGCATCAGACACAAAAGTGCCAGAATGATAAACAGCAGGCTGATCCAGAAATTAGTAAATGGTTTGACACGTGTATATTTCAGCACGCCATTGTTCTTTTTTGCCATGTTTCATCTCTCCTTTCTCTGTCTTTTCTCAGAACAGTCCCGCTTCCGGATCCACTTTCTTAACAATTATATTGGCCACCACAATCGTGATACAGCCGACCACAGACTGCAGGAAAGCGGCAGCGGAGGAAAGATTCACGTTCGACTGCTCAAGCAGGGCTTTATACACATACACGTCAATGGTCTGTGTTACGCTGGTCAGAGCACCGGAGTTCCGGGTTGCCTGATAGAACAGACCGAAATCGCTGCGGAAAATGTTGCCCACAGCCATGATGAACATGATGGAAATGACAGGGCGCAGAAGCGGCAGGGTGATATAGCGGACCTGCTGGGATTTGCTGGCACCGTCAATCAGCGCAGCTTCATACAGTTCCGCATCAATGCCGCTGATGCTGGCCATGTACACCACCATGTTGTACCCCATGCCCTTCCATACATTCAGGAAGACCAGGAAGTACATCCAGAAATTCGTGTCTCTGTACCAGTTGTGATTGCCGTCCACACCTCCGCCCAAGTTCTTGATCAGGTTGTTGACAAGACCCTGGTCAGTGGCAAGGAACGCGTATACGAAGTAGCTGATAACAACCCAGCTCAGGAAGTGCGGAAGGAACATCATGGTCTGGCAGGTCTTGGCAAGCTTTTTGGAATACAGCTCGTTGAACAGCACTGCCAGCGTCACGGGAATCAGTATGCCGAGAATGATGAAGACAATGTTGTAGAGAATCGTGGTCTTCATCATGGTTTCAAAGTAGGAGGATTTGAAAAGGAACTCAAAGTTGCCGAATCCGGACCATTTGCTGTTGTTGAAAAGTGCCCAGAGGAAGCTCTTTCCTGGTCTCGGCTTATAGTTCTTAAACGCGATGATCACGCCGAACATGGGCGCATAACAGAAAATCAGATACCAGATGGTTGTCGGCAGGTGAAGAAGGAATATTTCAAGGTTGTCGAAAGACGAACCGTTGGTTCCTGTCTTTCCTTTTTTCTGTTTTCCCTGGATTTTCGTAGATTGAACCACAAAAAAGCTCCTTTCTGTACTGGTATTTTTTTATTCCCACCGCAGAGAACGTTCAGCAGCAGTTTGCTGAAAACGGTGAGAAAAAAGCACATACTGTACATCAAAGTATACAGTATGTGCTTACTAACGTCAAGGGATTCCATCCATCCCAAGGGATTTTTTTCATCCAGACATCTGTCCATGCATGGATATGGCTCTTATGCCTTCGGCAGTTTTTTCTTCCATTCCATGTAATCGGCATACAGCTTTTCAGGGCTGTCATATCCGTATCCTGCGATGGAACCCGGGCGGGACATCATGCCAGGATAGGCATATACGATGATCTTCTCCACATGCGGGGACAGGGATTGAATCTGTTTTTCAATTCTTGCCATATCGGCCGGCAGGAGTGCGCTGCGGTAGACATCGCCCTCAAAGCGGAAAATCTCCATATCCGCCCACAGGCGGGATTTTCCAGCCGCGTCATGCGCCCTGCGAAGAGCTGCATAGTACTTCCCCGTCTCCTCCGGCGCGGATTTTTCCACGCCGACCTCATCCTGATACGCCACGAAATCCACATCCAGATGACGGAGCTGATCAATGAACGTCTCGTCCGTCCGGATCTTGTTCGTACCGTAGGGGGCTACAAGGATTTTCTTTTCAGGATCCAGGCCCCGGAAAAACTCACTGTATCGGCGCACATATTCCATGAACGCCGGATGGAAGTAGGGCCCCGCCTCCGTCTCGTCAGGCAGATACCAGCCGGTAAAGCACTGATAGCCGCGGTACCGATCCATCATCTGACGACAGGCCGTGAACGCGCGCTTTTCCACTTCCGGATCCTGCATGTTCTCCAGCGGATTCAGCCAGACACCGTAAAAGCCTGCGGAAAGGAATACGGAAAGTCCCAGCTCCTCCGCCGTATCCATCATGACATCCAGGGGATTGTCGCAGGCCATCTGCGCCTTGGGGAATACATCCACCGGCGCATAGCTCTCACATTCATCCGGATACATGATGGAGGAACACATGAGGACAATGGTATCCATGCCCGCTGCCTTCATGTCCCGGAGCATGGTCTGCCACTGCTCCTTGGAAAAGGATCTGAGCGCAGGATTGTAGTATTTGCCCTCCAATGCGCTGTGATGACGGAACTCAAAGAATGAACCGGTTATGGGCATCATGTTCTGTGCCATCTCCTTCTCAGCATTCGCGGATCCGGAGCGTGCGGATCTCAAAGGGTTTCATGGTCAGCGGAATCACAGTCATGTTCCCGCGCGTCTCAAAGGGCGCTTCCTCCAGCGTTTCTTCCAGTCCGTTTACAAATTCCACATTCTTCACGGGGCGGTTCCACACAAGCTCGGAATGCGTTCTCGCATTGTCGGTTTCATACAGGCGCACAATCCAGCCATCCCCGTTCTCGGCGCGCTTGATGGTTTCCAGCACCACGTTGGCACTGGCAGTCCCGGCCAGGGAGAAATGTCCCAAAGTGCCGCTGCCTTCCCGGACAAGCGCCGGCTGGTTCAGGGCACCGGCGGCACGGATGGTGGCCGTCTTTTCACTGCCCTCGTGCGGATACAGGGAATAGGTGAACACGTGCTCGCCCTGGTCGCATTCCGGGTTCGGCTCAATGCCGGACTTGATCAGCGTCAGTGCGATGACGCCGTCCTTCACGGAATGCCCGTACTTGCAGTCATTGAGCAGGCTGACGCCATAGTGGCCTTCCGAGAAGTCCATCCACTTCTGTCCGCAGCTCTCAAACCGCGCCACATCCCAGCTGGTGTTCTGATGCACCTTGCGCTTCACGGAACCAAACTGGATTTCGAATGTCGCCTCGTCGGAATGCACGGTGGTGGGGAAATAGACCTTCAGCAGATGCTGATGCACATGCCAGTCCACATGGGTCTCAAAGTCGATCCTGCGGTCATCGCGGTAGAAGCGGATCTTCTGACAGATCCGGCAGCCGGCAATATTCCGCTCGATTTCCAGCGTGGCGCGCACCGGCCCCTTCTCGGTCCAGGCCATGGACGTCAGATCGTCCACGTCCCAGCCCTTCTCGGTGTAGAAGATATCAATATCCCAGTCATCATAATACATGGGCTTGTCTTCATACATCCGCAGCAGGTTCCCGCGGCTGTTTTCCCGGATGACATCACGCTCTGCCTTGCGGTCATACAGACGGGTCAGGAAGCCTTTCTCGTCAAACTCCGCCGTATAGAAGGGCGTCTCAATGACATTGCCTTCCACGCAGATTTCCGGTTTTTCCTCCGGCACCTCGCTGCAGGGCACCAGCGTCTCCCAGCCCTTGGAAGGCAGGTCCTTCAGATAGACCAGTGCGCCGTCCGGCGTGTCCTGGGCGGCATAGATATGTCCGCGGCTGTCCTGGACGCCGGCCGCGTGCGCGCCAGGCAGAAGCACCGGCTCGCTGCTGGCGTAGCCCTTGGTATTGACCACGGTAAAGCCCCTGCTTTCCGGGAAAAGACCGGAAAGCCTTGCCTGACGCATGTGCGCCACGTCATCCTGCAGGGCCTCGTATTCCTTTTTGGAGACTTCATACACCTCGCGGATGGAAGAGCCCGGCAGAATATCATGGAACTGATTGATGAGCACGGTCTTCCAGAGCCGGTCCAGCTTTTCATAGGGATAATGCTCCCCGTCCCCGCACAGGGCAAGTATGGTCTCCAGGTCCATGAGCGCCAGCTCCGCCTTCCGGTTGCCGCGCTTGTTCTGGGCCATGGAGGTGTAGGTGCCGCGGTGATACTCGAAATACAGCTCACCTTCCCATACCGGGAGCCGGTTCGAATCCTTCACGCGTTCCTTCAGTTCATCAAAGAACTGCCCCGCAAACGCCTGGCGGACTTTCGGAATACCGATGATGCCCTTTTCCATGCGCTCGCTGGTTTCCAGCATCTGCCGGGAGGGACCGCCGCCGCCGTCGCCGTAGCCGAAGGAAATCAGGATGTCATTGTTGATCTCCTTCTGCTGATACCGCTTCCATCCGCCGATGATCGCGTCGGGATGCAGGGCGCCGTTATAGGTCGTAAAGAAGTTCTCCACGGGCTGGCCCACACCCAGGGTGGTGATCAGGTGCGTGAGCACCTCGGACCCGTCAATGCCGCGCCAGGTGAACGTGTCATAGGGCATCTTGTTGAACTGGTTCCATGCCAGCTTGGTGGTCATGAAATAGTCAATCCCGCAGATCTTCATGATCTGGGGCAGGGCACCGGAATAGCCGAACACGTCCGGCAGCCACAGAATCCGGTTTTCCACCCCGAACTCATCCCTGAAGAAGCGCTTGCCGTGCAGGAACTGACGGATCAGGCTTTCGCCGCTGGTCAGGTTCGTGTCCGCTTCCACCCACATGCCGCCTTCCGGCTCCCAGCGTCCTTCCTTCACGCGCTGACGGATGCGTTCATACAGGTCCGGATGCCGCTCCTTCAGGAACGCGTACAGCTGCGGCTGGCTGGACATGAAGCGGTAGCTGGGATACTCGTCCATGAGCTTGAGCACGGTGGCAAAGGACCGGCACACTTTCTCACGGGTCTGCGCCACGGTCCACCACCAGGCCACGTCAATATGCGTATGCCCGATACAGGTGGCAATGACTTCATCCCATCCGCCCAGCTCCTCATACAGATGCCTGCCGATATATGCCCGGGCCTCCCGGATGCTTGCATAGTATGCTTCGCTGTAGGGCCGGCGCAGGTCCAGAAGGTTTACGGTATCGTTGATCACCTTCACCAGTTCACGCCGCGGCCTGCCGTCCTCTTCCAGTCTCGGGAATGCCTGGAGCGGCACCTGGATATCCCAGTACAGCCCTTCGATCTCCGGATCAATTTCCCGGGCTTCCACGATCAGGCAGAACTCGCTGTGCAGCGTGCCCGTATAGCTCTGCAGATCCAGACGCAGCGTCTCCCCTGCCCGGGCCTCGGAGAACAGCTTGACGTCCCGGTGGTTCATGTCAATGCCCTGCACCGGCGCGCCGTTCAGGAACAGAAGGAACTGGGGATTCTTGCCGTCGTCCCATTCATCAATCTGACTGGAGACATGCAGGAACAGACTCTTTCCGTCAAAGGACTCCGGCACCTGCAGGTCCGTGCGGAACCAGTAGTGCTTGTCGGGTCCGTACCAGTGCATGGTCCGGCTGTCGAAAGGCTCGAAGGCGGCTTCCGCCGCATCCGCTTCCGCCGGGGTTACATAGTTGCCCGCCTTGCAGACCCATCCGGTCACCGGGCAGCGCTGCTTCACAGCTTCCTTTTTCAGTTCATCGCAGATGACCTGAGCTCTCTTGTCCAGGAAAAACATGCCTCATCCTCCGATGCTTTTTATTTTCTGCTGTGTTCCTTCGTAAAGTTCACCAGGTCATCCACCGTGGTGAACGCAAGCCCGGTCACCGTGTCAGCGCAGCCATAGTAGATGGCCATGCGTCCGGTCGCCGCGTCCGCCAGGGCCGCGCAGGGGAAGACCACATTGGGCACATCGCCCACGCACTCATACAGTTCCCAGGGCGCCATGAGATAGTCCATGGAACGGTACAGCACCTTCCAGGGCTCGTCACGGTCCAGAAGCGCCGTGCCCATCCGGTACACAAACCCGTTGCAGGTGGTGATCACGCCATGGTAGATCAGCAGCCAGCCCTCATCGGTTTCGATCGGCGCAGGACCAGGGCCCACCTTGGTGGACTGCCATGCGGAGTCATTGCCGCCGATGGTGCCGAACACATACCGGTGATGTCCCCAGAACTCCAGGTCCCTGGACTGGCTCAGGAAAATGTCGCCGAAGGGCGTGTGACCGGTATCCGAGGGGCGGGACAGCATCATGTACATGCCGTTCACCTTTCTGGGGAACAGCACGCCGTTGCGGTTATAGGGAATGAAGGCGTTCTCCAACTGATGGAAGGTCTTGAAGTCCTCCGTCCAGGCCACGCCGATGGTCGGGCCGTGATAGCCGTTGCACCAGGTGATGTAGTACTTGCCTTCCAGCGGAATGATGCGCGCGTCATAGCGGTATTCCTTGTTCAGGACCTCCGCGTCCGCGCCTGTCATGACAATGGGATCGTCATCAATCTCCCAGTGGAGGCCGTCCTTGGACCGTCCGGCAAACAGATCCATGGAAATGGAACGGCTGTCGCAGCGGAACACGCCGGCAAACCCGTCCTTGAAGGGAACAACCGCACTGTTGAACACGCTGTTGGAACGCCGGTTTCCGTTACGGCCGATGATCGGATTGCCCGAATACCGCCAGATGGCTTCGCGGCAGCCCTCGGGACGGTCTTCCCAGGGCATGTTGGGAATGGAGTTTCCAAGAATCTTTGCCATAGATGTCTCTCACTTTCTGTCAAATACTGACGCGCAGTCGAAATGATGTTTCTCCGTGCCGGTGCAAGTTCCTGCACGGAACATGTCATGATTGCAGGTTTTCCCCGCCTGTGCCGGGCATTTCTTCCAGCATCTCCGCCAGTGCCTCCCCCAGGCGTTCCGCTTCACCCGGTAGTACCGGAAGACGCTTGTAGAGATAGGTGGATTCCAGTGCGGCATAGTTTCCCTGTTCGATATCGTCCCGGGTGGGCAGGTAGCCGAGAAGCTCCTCCCCGCAGCCGAGCACCATGACATCCGGCATATGCAGCCAGCTGCGCACAATCCCGCCGATGCGCCCGAATCCTTCAAACGGCAGCGCCAGGATCAGACGTCCGCCCAGTATGAGAAACGGCACGGAGATCGGCTCCTCAAACACCAGCGTGTCAAACCTCTCCAGCATTTCCTTCTCCCAGATTCTGGCCACCCGCGCCGCGGGCTTATGCTCTCCGCCGGCACGCGCCACCGCTGCGTCCGCGCTTTCCGAGATGGCGCTGCGCGTCACCGGCATGAGCTGAAGCTTAAACGGCAGACGCCCGAAATCGGCTTGCACAGGCGCATCCTGCATGCACAGGAGCGCCTGGTCCGCCACAGCTTCTGCCAGCCGGTCCCGGCGCTGTATGCCGTTCAGCCCAGGTGTCCGCACCGGGTCCACATCCCCGCACAGTCCATTGAGGAACATGGTTTCAAATCCCTTTTCCTCCATGAGCCGGCATACCTGACCCGGATAGTCGGCCGACACCTGAGGCACCACACCCAGGGTCACCGGATGACAGCCGCAGGAAACGAGCAGCACCGGTTTTGCGCTCCCGCGCCGCAGCACAATTCCCCGCACCTGCCTGTCCAGGTCCCCGTCTTCCGACGAACGGTTATAGATGAGCCCCTCCGGCAGCATGCCGGATGTCTGTCCGATGGCCGTGACTTCCATGCGGTTTTCCGCAGACCGCAGGCATGCCTCCAGAATATGCCCCGGCAAAGCATTTCCGTAGTCCGGATCCGTATACCCGCAGCCCTCATGATATTTCACCGTAGGCCCGCAGTGCGTATGAATGCTCACGATCATGAGATGTTCCGGTGCCCAGCCCGCCACCGCCAGTCCCTGTTTCACCCGGTCCACCACGGTCCGGCTCAGGCCCAGCAGGTCACAGCATACCAGAAACACCGTGGTCTTCTCCCAGCTCAGGCACAGGCTCCGCACGTACAGCGGATCCAGCACGGATTCAGCCCGGCGTCCCAGGTAATACCCGTATCCGCACAGTTCCAGGCCCAGCGGCGGAGTGATTTCCGCACGTCCAAATCCTGCCAGCATCGCGATCACCTCTCCTTACAGACACGGAACCTGCTTCTGGTAGCGTTCAATCAGCTTTTCATTGTACGCATCCCCGCCGTCCACATTGCTGGAGATGAAGTACTCAAGCGTTTTCCCTTCCTGACGCGCGATCTCCTCGGCCCTGGCGGATACTGCCTGCAGAAGGGCCGCCCCGATCACGGTGGACGTGGGGCTGACTCTGCGTCCGTCTCCGGTCTCCACCACCGCATCCCCGGGAACACCCATGTTATCAAGCACCAGATCGCAGACTTCCATCAGCCGCTTCCCCGCAGGATTGCGCGGCGTCACGGATGAGGAATGGGCCACGCTGGTCAGGCAGATGGTGTGCACGCCCTTTTCCCGGGCCAGCATGGCCATTTCCACCGGCGTCGTGTTCCGTCCCGAATTGGAGATCAGCAATAGCACATCGCCTTTTTTCATGGGCAGGCTGCGCATCAGCTCCTCCGCCAGCCCGCTTTCCCGCTCCCACGCACTGGACGCGCTTGCGTGTACATGCAGCATCAGGCGCTCGTCAAAAATGGGATGCACCCGCACCGGACCGCCGGCCCGGTAAAAGATTTCCTGGGCAAGCAGTCCCGCGTGCCCCGTTCCGAATGTATACAGCATTCCATTCTGCGTCAGGCTGTCAGCAATGATCCTGGCAGCTTCCTCAATCCTGTCCGCCTGGGCGGAAAAAGCCCGGTCCAGCATTTCTGTCACAGCGCAGGCATAGCGCCCGGCCGCATTCTCCTCATGCATGTTCCCATCCTCCTTTTTTCATGGATGCCCGCAGTTCCCGCACAAACGCCGGATCCTGCCCCCTGTGCGTGCCCAGAAGCACCGCTCCGATTTCCGGCGGGAACTCCGGAAACGCAACTTCCGGCTTTCCGGCTTTTTCCAGTGCCTGCGCAAACATCTGCACGGTCCACGGATGATGCCGGAAGATCCCGCCGTACACATAGACGTCCGGAAGCGGATCCTGATCTTTCAGCAGCGGAGCCGCCTGATCCGCAAGGCGCCGCATCTGCTCCCGCACCATACCAAGGCACACCTTTTCTCCTTCCCCGGCCAGGCTCAGCACCTGTCCTGCAAGACCCGCCGGAAAAGCCGGATCAAAGGGCACCCGGTAGAACGCGCCCAGAAGTTCCCGCGGCCTGTGCACGCCAAAATACCCGAGCACGGTTTCCTTGAGAAGTCCCACGTTCTCTCCGCGTTCCGACGCGCGCAGCACATGCCGCACGGCCTGCGCCGCAAGCTCATAGCCGCTGCCGGGATCCCCCAGTGCATACCCCCAGCCGCCGCTCACACGCTGCCTGCCCTGTCCGTCTGCCAGAAGGATCATGGACCCGGTTCCGCAGATGACCGCCATGCCCGGACCGCCGAGCGTTCCGCCGGAGAGCGCAACCATGGCGTCCGATTCCAGGCGCACGCCGGCCATATCCCAGTCCGGCGCACACAGGGCCGCTGTCATGTCCGGACTTCCCGGTCCGTCCAGCGAGGCAAGACCGGCGGTAAGGCTTGTAAACCGCTCCGCCCCGCAGTCCCGCAGAACTTCCCCGACCAGGGCATGCAGATGCTCCCGGACAATTGCCCTTCCCAGGTTGTTCTCATTCAGGGAACCGCCCTCCCGCACCGTCAGGACGCTGCCGTCCCCTGTTACAGCGGCCGCCATGGCATGGGTGCCGCCGCCGTCTATGCCGATATGTATCTCCATTTGCTTCGCCTGCCTGTCACAGATAATGGGAGGGCACGGAAAATGTCTGATAGAACTGCATGCCGCCCTTGCGCCCGGACGGAAGCGGCGCTTCCTCCAGCACCGCCACCCGGTCCAGACTGCCTGACAGATAGGCGTTCAGTTCCTCCTGCACATCCTCCATCCGTGTCATGGTGGCGCCGTATCTCCGGCACAGAAGCTCCCAGCCCTGCGGCTTCATGTCCCGCCACCACAGTTTTCGGTGCGCGCGCATAAGGCTGCGTTCCAGCTCCACAGCCGCCGGAATGTCCGCGGCTGCCGCGCTGAGCTGCCCGCGGTCCCCCTGCTGATAGGCGCTTCGGATCCTGCGCATCATCTCTGCCTTGCACGCGGCACAGCGCAGTGTCAGACGCGTATACTCGGTTTCCACATCGTCCGCATCTTCCGGAAGCGCCGCGGCCGCCTTCTTCAGCGCGTCCTCATAGGCCTGCATGTCCACCCCGGGGTATTCCGTAAACGGATACAGCATGTCTCCCCAGATCAGGCCTTTACCAGCCCGGATGTCCCTCGTGTCCGGGAAAAAGGCGGCCATGGCCTGGATATACGCTTCCTCCCGCCCGGAAATCCGCCGGCCCATTTCCTTCCACTGCGCTTCATCCAGTTTTCCGGTCCAGCAGGCTTCGGAGAACAGCGCAAGCCGCGAAAGAGCCAGGAAGCAGTCCGTTTCATTGCCGTCATCGCCCCAGATCGTGGCCAGCACATGCTTCACGCCGTGGCGCAGGCATGCTTCCAGTGCCGGAACCATGGTGGCGTCCGCCATCCGGAAGTCCGGCAGAAAGCCGTGCCAGGTATGAATTCCGCCAGCGAACCACACCGGACGCTGCATCTCCTCATGCCGCAGAAGCATCCGGTCATAATGCGCCGGATCGGTGTGCTCATAGTCCCAGTAGCACAGTTCGGCCTCCGGCAGGTTTGCCAGGGCCTCCTGCGGAACCACAGCCTTCGGGTCATAATAGTCCGCGCCGGCACTGGCCAGGCGGAAGAACATGTCGGACCAGAGCATGGGCTCAAACCCGTGCTTTCTGCACAGTCCGGCCACCCGGTTCATGTGCCGGGTGAGCAGATCAAACCGGTCCACGGCCCCGTGGATCGAATAGTATCTTCCAAGCCCCACGGAAGCCGCCTCGTCCATGCCGATATGAATGCGGCGGGAGCGGAAATTGCTCCGCATGGCCTTGATTTCCGCCTCTATGAACGCGTAGGCGTCCTCGTCATCGCACAGAAGCACCGTGGCCTGATCCCGGATGGGAATGCTCCGGTTCCACTGCAGGAAGGATCCCAGATGCGCCAGTGTCTGGATGCAGGGCACCACTTCCACGCCAAGCTCCAGGGCATAGTCGTCAATTGCCCGCAGTTCCTCAGACGTATACCTGCCCCGCAGATAGCCGAAGTAGGGATAGTCCTCCAGTGTATACAGGTCTTCCGTATACAGCATGAACAGGTTCATGCCCAACGCAGCCGTGCGGTCAAGCAGGCGGAACACGGCTTCCTTCTTCAGCACAGCCCCGCGGGACACATCCACCATGACCCCGCAGTGCTCAAAATGCTTCTGCTGACACACATGCATTTCCGCGTCCTTTCCCTGTTCCCGGACATGGCAGGAAAGCAGGAACAGGCCGCGGCATATGGCCGGACCGCTCTCACCGGCAATCTTTCCCCGGCCGCCTGCCCAGTCGATCTGCAGCCCGTCCCCGGCTTCCAGTTCAAGTTCTCCTCCAAGATCCACGCCCGTCAGATCCGCCATGCGCCGGCGCAGAACAACCATGCTCATTTCCGCAAAGATCCCGTCCATTGCCCGTTTCCTTTCTGATTCGAATTTGTGCAGATTCCGTTTTCATTCATAATTCGCTGCCGCATGCCTGATTCCTTCATGGCCCGGATGCAGCTTTTCGCGATTTCCCATTCCCTGAAAAAGCGCCTCCGGCCGGTAGGCATGCCGCCGTCAAAAGCGTATAATGTACATGGCCTTTGAAAGGAGCGAAAAACATGAATTATCAGGATGCCTACATGAACGAGGAAGAACTCATCCGTCTGCGCCGGGAAATCCACATGCACCCGGGACTTGCCTGGGATGTGGATGAAACGGCAGACATTGTCTGCCGCGAGCTCGAGAGTTTCGGCATTCCCTATGAGCGCGGGCTTTACGGCCGCAATACCGTGACCGTCACCATCCGGGATGATCTGAGCGGGTTCACCATCGGACTGCGCGCTGACATGGACGCACTGCCCATTCAGGAAGTCGACCGCGGACAGCCCTATATTTCCCGGAACCCCGGCATCATGCACGCCTGCGGGCATGACGCGCATACCGCCATGATGATCGAGACGGCCAAAGCCCTGTGGAGCATCCGGGATCAGCTGCGCTGCCGGGTCCGAATCCTTTTCCAGCCCTGTGAGGAAAGCCGTCCATCCGGTGCCCGGACCATGTGCGAGCACGGCGTCATGAAGGATATCGACTGCATTGTCATGTGCCATGTCAACTGCGGTGATCCCTGCGGCACGCCCTCCTGCTGCAGCGGCATCACCAACGCCACCTCCACGCCCTTCCGCATCACCACCTTCGGTGAGAGCGTGCATGTGGCCAGTCCGCACAGGGGCAAGGACGCCCTGCTCATGGGCGTACGTATCTATGAAGGCATTCAGCAGATGCTCTCCCGGCAGATCGACCCCTTTGCGCCCTGCGTCATCGCCGTGTGCACCATGCAGGCCGGCACCACCCGTGCCCGCAATGCGGACAGATGCGAAATGACCGGCTCGATCCGCTGCTTCGATGACAGGGTCCTGAACTGGATCCGGCAGCGCATGGACCGGCTCTGCGCCAGTGTCTGTTCGGACCTGGAAGGCTCCTACGAGCTGGAGATTGATCCGGAACCGCTGCCCGTGGCCGTCAACAATGATGCCATGTACCGCGCCTTTGCGGACACATGCCGCAATGTGCTCGGTGAAGGCGGCCTGGCCCCGCTTCTGCCCTCGCCCGGCGGGGAGGATTTCGCGTACTATGAAAAGGAAAAGCCAGGACTCCTCTTCGGGCTCGGCTGCCGGAACGACGAGAAAGGCTTCAACCGTCCGGCGCATACGGACACCTGGGATCTGGACGAGCACGCGCTGATCACGGGCGTACGGCTGTTCGTGCAGTTCATTCTGGATCACATGGACGGCATTCCCGGGCTCCGCGCCTGAGCATCCTTTTCCGCTTCATGCATTGCCACCGCAGGCGAACCGGGATATAATAAGGGCACATGCAAACCGTTTTCCTTTCCATACAGACGCATAGTTCAGGAGGTGCATCCATGCTCAAGGATTTCGAGAGTGTCAAACCGGACGACAAGGAAAACCTCAATGAGGAAATATCCCAGTACCGCAGCCGGCTGATGGCGCAGCAGCAGCTGATCCGCGACGGCAAAATCCCGGTCATCGTGCTGGTGGAAGGCTGGTCCGCCGCCGGCAAGGGCAGTCTGATCAAGGAACTGATTTCCGAGATTGACCCCCGCTTCTATCATGTCTTCTCGCCCCAGGTCATTCCTGAAAAGGAAGCGCGCTATCCCTTCCTCTATCCCTTCGCCACCGCCATCCCGGAAAACGGGAAAATCGTGTTCATGGATTCCGGCTGGATGGAGGCCGTGGTCCGCGCCTTCCACAGCCGTGAAATCACGCCCGGCGAATACCGGAGCCGCGTGCGCCAGGTCTGTGAGTTTGAGCGTCAGCTGCGCGACGGCGGGTACATGATCCTCAAACTTTTCCTGCATATCGAGAAGGATGAGCAGCGCTCCCGGCTGCTCGAGCTGAAGAAGAATCTCGACACCCAGTGGCGGGTCACGGACCAGGATCTGTGGCAGCACCGCGAATACAAGCGGATCCGTGAGGCCTATGACGATTTCATGGACTCCACCGACGAGATCATACCCTGGCATGTGCTGGACGGTTCCCACCGCAAGCAGGCCGTGCGCGATGCCCTGAAGCTTCTCGTGGAAGGCATCGACCATCATCTCAGTGCCGGGCGTTATGTGGGCGAGCCGTTTGAGGAGAGCTTCCATCTTCTGGACATGCCGAAACTGAAGGACGTGGACCTGAGCCCGAAGCTGGACGACGACGTTTACAAGAAAAAGCTCAAGAAGCTGCAGGCAAGGCTCAGCGAGCTCCATAACCAGATCTACCGCCTGAAGATCCCCGTGGTCCTGTGCTATGAGGGCTGGGACGCCGCTGGCAAGGGCGGCAACATCCGCCGTGTGGCCTATCCCCTGGATCCCCGCGGCGTGGACGTGATGCCCATTGCCTCCCCCGAACCCCACGAACTGAACCGCCAGTACCTGTGGCGTTTCTGGACGCGCCTGCCCCGGAGCGGACACATTGTCATCTTTGACCGGACCTGGTACGGACGCGTCATGGTGGAGCGTCTGGAGGGCTTCTGTTCGGAAAAGGACTGGAAGCGCGCCTACAACGAGATCAATGAGTTCGAGCGCCAGCTCACCGACTGGGGTGCCGTGGTGCTGAAGTTCTGGATCCATATCGACAGCCAGACCCAGCTGGAGCGGTTCACCGACCGCCAGAACACACCGGAAAAGCAGTGGAAGATCACCGAGGAAGACTGGCGCAACCGCGAAAAGTGGGATCAGTATGAAGAAGCCGTGGATGAAATGCTTCAGAAAACGTCCACCAGGAATGCGCCCTGGTTTATCATCGAGTCCAATGACAAAAAATATGCACGCATCCGGACGCTGGAAATCATCATCGAGCATCTGGAGCGCGCATGCCGGGACCGCATCGAAAAGACCCTTGAATAATCCCTCCTGACACAGACAGCGGCATGGTTTCAGCCATGCCGCTGTCTTCATAGATGCTTTACCGCAGGCCCATATCGCGGAACTTATCCCAGGCAAGGGAGTGCAGATGCCTGCGGAACGCAAACAGCGCCTCACTGGTGCGGCTTGGATAGACACGGTTGCTCAGCAGGAGCACATAAAACCCCGTCTCCGGCTCCACCAGCAGGCTTGTGCCGGTGAATCCGGTATGCCCGAAACAGGTTTCCGGTACATCCGGACCGAAAAAGGTGTCCGGTATGCCTGCGATCTGGAAGCCGAGCCCTCTGTGGGCTGCCTGGCCCCGGGTATGATTGCGCCTAGCCAGCTCCAGGGTTTCCGGCTTCAGAAAGGATCCGCCTCCCAAAGCGAGCATGCCCGCAAACACTTCCCCGTCCTTCAGCGGCATGAACACCCCGGCATTTCCCGAATTTCCGCGCAGGAAGCGGGCGTTCTCATCGTGCACGATTCCGATCCATGGCTTCCCGCTTGTCCGGTCCACTTCCGTGGCCGCACATCTGTCCCGTCTCCGGGGACAGTAGCAGGTGTCCTCCATGCCCAGCGGCAGGAACACGCGCTCCCGAGCTATGTCCATGAGCCGTCCGCCATAGAGCGTTTCCAGCATCTTCCCGAGCAGGATATACCCGATGCAGGAGTAGACCGGCTTTTCCCCCGGCTTGCCCTGCAGCGGATGCGCGAATATGGCCTTGAGCGCCTCATCCGGGCCAGCGCACTCCTCTTCCAGCCAGAAGTCCGGTACAAACCCGGCGGTATGCGTCATCAGCTGGTACACGGTAATGCCGCTTTTGTCCGGCGGTGCCTGCGGGTACAGATCCCCGACCCGGGTGTCCAGCGACCAAATGCCATCCTCCACGGCTTTGAGCGCCAGCATGGTGGGCCCGAGAATCTTCGAAAGGGACGCCATATCCCAGAGTGTGTTCCGGTCCACCGGCGTGTCTCCGGGCAGCGGAGCTTCCCCGACAAACGCCTCGGCCAGCACCTGTGTGCCCGCACCGATGGCGGCGGCAGCGGCGGGAAACGCACCGATTTCGCGTCCCTCTTCCAGCTGCGCGCGTAAAAATTCCTGCATGTTCATGCTTTTTCCTTTCTCCACGGGATGAATTCTGCTATACTTTCAGTATTGCCTGACAAAAACAGGAGGAATGCTTTCATGGAACTCAAAAAACTGGATACGGAGCAGCGCAATCCCCGAACCATGCATATCGATACGCTCTCCACCATCGACATGGTACGCCTGATCAATGAAGAAGACCACCGCTGTGCCGAAGCGGTGCAGGAAGTGCTTCCCGAAATCGCCAGAAGTGTGGACCTGATCTATGACTGCATTCATCAGGGCGGCCGGCTGTTCTATGCCGGTGCCGGCACTTCCGGACGTCTCGGCGTGCTGGACGCAGCCGAGTGCCCGCCCACCTATGGTGTATCCCCGGACCTGGTCGTCGGACTCATTGCCGGCGGGCCGCCTGCCTTCCTCAAGGCCGTGGAAGGCGCGGAAGACAACCGTGAGCTGGGACGCCAGGACCTGGAGGCTCATCAGTTCACATCACGCGACGCCCTGGTGGGCATTGCCGCCAGCGGACGCACGCCCTATGTCATCGGCGCCATGGACTACGCGCGCTCCCTCGGCGCCCCGGTCATGGCCCTGGTATGCTGCCGTGACAGTGAGCTTTCCCGGCACGCGGATGTGACCATGGCCCCCATTCCGGGACCGGAAGTGGTCACCGGCTCTTCCCGCATGAAAAGCGGCACCTGCCAGAAACTGGTGCTCAACATGCTCTCCACCTGTGTCATGATCCGCCTGGGCAAGGT
>CAMNDE010000049.1:0-26510 GCA_946534895.1 uncultured Clostridia bacterium | reverse complement strand
GTCAGTTCATCAAGCAGCAGATAGTAGCGGAGTTTTTCCGCATCCCGTTCAACGCCCGCGGCCCGGAACAGTTCGTCCGGGTCAATCCACGGGTATGTCTTTCCATAGTGTCCGTCACTGTTGTGCTTAAGACTCCGCCAGCCCAGCGCAAGGTCCATCCATGGATCGCAGATGCCCGCGTTTCCCAGATCAATGAACCCGGAAAAATGCTTTCCGTCCGTAAACAGATTGGGCAGACAGAAATCCCCATGCGTCAGCGTGCGCTTTACCGCAGGCTGACGCTTTTTCAGAAACTCCAGCAGCGCCTCCGGCGTCTCAAACCCGCCGGGCCCGAAGGTTTCCGGCTCACAGTCGGACGTGTCAAAGGTGCCGCGCGCAATCCTCTGCTCCGCCCTTGCCAGGATATCCTCAACCCTTTGCGTGAACGGGCAGCCGGCAATGGGCACCGACCACAGAAGATGCAGCGCCTCGGCCATGCAGTCCAGAAGCAGGATCGGCTGTTTCATCACCGAGGCATCGCACAGCATCCGGCCCCTGTTCCGGGTCATGAGCAGCCAGTCCTTCCCGTCTTCCACCTCATGGGCCGCGATCTCCGGAACCGGAAGCTTTCCCGCAAGCCACTGCATGATCTGCACATCGATGGTATCCGGGCTGTCCACCGGGCGGATCTTGAGCACATAATCGTCAAACATGAGCACGCTCGCATCGGATTTTCCTGTAAAGTTTTCCTGATACGCCGCGCTTCCGAGCCTTGCGGCAATCGTGTGCGGAAACTCCATTCTCTGCCTCCTCTCCGGCATCCTTGCTTATGATTTCCGTCAGGCGCGTCAGCGCGTGCCGCCAGGGTCCGGGCATCACAGCTTACTGCTTTTTCTTCACAATCAGCTGCCGGTCCGCCCACCTGCCGTACGCTTCAACCGTCCGGAACAGAAATTCGTTTTCCCGGTACTCCACCACAAGCTCTTCGAATGTGAAGGGCCGGTATCCAAAATCGCTGATTTCCGCTTCAAGCTCCTCCAGCCTGTCCTGACGCAGAGCCCGGAAAAACCGCTTGGTGTCCGGATTGGCCTTCACAACACGATCAAGATATTCCTTCGCCCTGTCCATACAACGCAGCTTGTAGTACAGCACCGAGAGCGGCAGCAGCATCTGGGTCTCTTCAAAATCGTCATACTTTTCATGCAGCTTCAGCGCTTTTTCCTCATCCTCAAGAAACGCATAGACGTGCATCAGCACATACCGGATGCCCAGATTATCCCCCTCACAGAGCCGGAGCATTTCCTCACATTCCTCAGCGGCTCTGCGCATCATGCCCGCCGCAAGCAGCGTTTCCATAAACGCACTCCGGAGCCGCATATACGGCCTTGTCTCAACAACACCCCAGAACTTCCCGATATACTCCTCATCCATATAGCCTTTGGATTCCATGATCTGCGTCCCATGCTGCACAGCTGTCTCCAGTCTGTCCAGTCTGTCATAAATCATGCCAGCGGTTGTCTGTGCAACGATCCGTTGTGCATCCAGATTGTCCGGATCCAGAAATAGCGCCTTCTGTGCGTACTTGAGTGTGGTTTCCCTGTCCTCCGCCTCTTCTTCGGCCAGATACACAAAATCATCCGCTGTTTTCGCTGTTTTCGGTGTTACGTCTCTGCGCTCACCGGGCATGTTGACAATATGCTTCTGCAGCAGCTCATTGAGCTGATCAATACTCATATCCGAAGTAGCCTGACTGTCAAGAAACTTCTGGATTTCCTTATGCAGATTCTCCATCATTCTGTCGGCTGACATGCAATCCCTCCTGATCTTGTCTGTTTCTCACTCATGCGCCGCTTCACAGGTTACGCGTTCTGCTCTTTCCTGAGCATTTCCTCCAGCCGGAGGGCAGTTTCATCCAGCAGGCCGAGGTCCCAGAGCATGCTGCTGGTCAGGTACTTGTCCCGGATCTCACGGCTGCCCAGCAGCGCATGGATCGTGTCCTCCACGCTGAGGCCCAGGTCCGCCGGATACACCGGCATGCCGCATTTTTTCATGAGCGCGAGGATATGCTCACGCGGCGGAAGCTCGTCCCGGATGATCTGCTGGATCTCCGCCCAGTGCGCCTGAAGGATCTCCAGATGCGCCTTCTGGGTTTCGGGGCGGTTCTTGCCCACCCGCTTCTCAATCTCCAGCACGGTGGGCGCCACAGGCCCGAAGATTTCCCACATCTTCTTTTCCCAGGCCTCGGGTGAAAACGCTGCCATGGCCTGTTCCGCGCGATTTACATCCACGCTTTCCATTTTCAGCATGTGCTCATAGATCCACAGCACCATCTGCGTGCCCACGCCCACCTGAATGCCGTGCAGGTCCGAGGGCTTGCCGCGCTGCAGCGCCTGCATCTCCCACAGATGGCTGAAGTAATGCTCCAGTCCGCTGGCCGGCCGGCTGATCTCCGCAAAGGCCATGGAAATGCCGCTGATCACCAGGCCCTCCAGCACCGCCTTCAGGGCTTCCGGATCCCGCTGCATCAGGCCGTCCGCGTGGTCCACGATCTTTTTCAGGCATGCCCGGACCATGCCGGCGATCTCCTCACAGTAGGCATCCCCGTACACCAGATGACTGATGCGCCATTCGCAGACGGACACATACTTGGCCAGCATGTCGCCCAGGCCCGCCTGGAGCATGATGTCCGGGGCCGTGGCCAGAATGTCCGTGTCCGCGATGATGGCTTCCGGGCACGCATTGTACAGGCTGACCTTCAGCCGGTTCTGGATCATGGAGGCGGAGTTGGAGCAGTATCCGTCCATGGACGGCGCTGTGCACACCACCATACTGGGCAGGCCGCAGGCGTGGGCCATGACCTTGCAGCAGTCGTTGATCACGCCGCTGCCCACGGCCACGATCACATCACAGGCCGGGTTCATGGCCATGGTCAGGGCGCCCATGGCCCATTCGTCCGGTTCCATCTTGCCTTCGCGCTGCGGGAACACGAACTCGTCCATGGGAATGCCCGCGTCCCTGAGCACCTTCCGGACCTTTTCACCGGCCGCCTTTTCCGTATTCGTATCCATGACCACCATGGGATGCTTTCTGCCCCGCACCTTCAGCGCCTCGGGCAGTGTCTGCACCGCGCCGGCACCGGCGCGGAAATATCTCAGCCCGCAGCGGTGGACCTTTCCGCAGGAACAGCGGATGCCCTCTTCCCTGGTCAGTTCCGCCAGAGTCATTTCACTCAGATGCTTTTCCATGCCTGAAAACCTCCTGCTCAATTCTGGATTTCTGTCTGTTTCTTCTGTCTTTATGCTTATGCCTGTGACGCGCCGTACTGAAACACGTCCCTGAGCGCCGGGTAAATGCGGCTGTACAGGCCGTAGGCCTTTTCATACGCCGCATGATTGGCCGCATCCGGCCGGATCACCTGCTCCGTGCGCAATACGCTTACCGCTTCCTCCGGCGTCTCATACCAGCCGGTACCCAGGCCCGCGATCAGTGCCGCGCCATAGGCCCCGCCCTCGGATGCCGCGGACAGCGTGACAACTGGCACGCCGAAGATATCCGCCTGCATGTTCAGAAACAGCCTGCCCCGGGCGCCGCCGCCGGAAGCCGCCGCGCTGTGCACTTCTGTAAACGAGCGGTAGATGTCCACGATCTGGCACAGGGAGTAGACAATCCCTTCCATCACGGCGCGGATCATGTCCGCCCGCCGGGTACTCAGGCTCACGCCGTAGAGCACTCCCCGGGCGGCGGCATCCGGCCAGGGACAGCGCTCGCCGCTGAGGTACGGCGCAAACACCACGCCGCCCGCGCCGGGCTGTGATTCGGATGCCATGGCGGACATGAGATCAAAGGCGTCCCTGTCCTCCGCCTTCGCTTTCGCCAGAATGTCCGGGCACGCCTCATCCCGGAACCAGCGCAGGGCACCGCCCGCGGTCTGGGTGGCGCCGAAGCTCATGTAGGACCCGGGCGTCACGCCGCAGAACGCCTGCAGCTTTCCGCCGGGATTGGGGGTGTACTTTTCAAAGCCCATGGACACATTGCCCGCCGTGCCGATGACCGTGCCCACCCGGCCTTCCCGGATCAGGCCGCTGCCAAAGGACTGGACCACCGCGTCCCCGCCGCCGGCAAAGCAGGGCGTTCCCGTCACAAGCCCGGTGCACGCTGCCGCCTCCGCGCTTATACTTCCCGCATGCTCCGTGGATTCCAGTGTCCGCGGGAAGATGGCCGGATCCAGGTCCAGGGCCTTCAGAAGCGGCATGCTCCAGCAGCGGTTCCTTGTGTCAAACAGTCCCGTGCCGGATGCCTCGGACACGTCCATGCAGATCTCCCCGGTCAGCCGGTAGCGCAGATAATCCTTCGGACAGAGGAAGACGCGCATGCGCCGGAAGCTGTCCGGCTCATGCTCCCGCAGCCACAGGAGCTTGCCCCCGGTATACCCGGCCAGCATCACATTATTGGTCATGCCCAGCAGGCTTTCCCGGCCGCCGGCCTTTTCCTCGATCTCCCGGCACTGCGCTTCCGTGCGCTGATCGCACCAGAGGATGGACCTGCGGATTACATTGCCTTCCCTGTCCAGGGGCACCAGGCCGTGCATCTGCCCGGAAAAGCTGATGCCCTCAATCCTGCCGGGATCAATCCCGGAACCTGCGAGCATCTCACGGATGCAGGCAAACGCCGCCTGTACCCACCAGGCGGGGTCCTGTTCCGCCCAGCCGGGCTGGGGCACCAGAAGCGGATACTCCTGCGATTTCCGGGCCATTACCCGGCCGTCCCGGGTCATCAGCAGGCACTTGGCGCAGGACGTCCCGATATCGATTCCCAGTACATACATGGTATATTCCCTCCCGGCGCACGCCATGGGTCGGATGTCCCGGACCGGTATTCGCCCCGGGACCGCGCTTTTCTGTATGAATCCGTTTCATTATACAGCCCGGCCCATGCCTGCGTCAAAAAAGCGGAAAGAGACGGGGATATGCCTTTGCGTCCATTGACGATGGAAAACGGATATGGTATTCTTTCGCCGCTGTATACAGGGAGTAGCTTGCACCGGAAGGTGTGACATGTTTCGTCAGTACGGGAGACCCGGTCTTCCCGGAGCATGTTCTGAAGAAGCGAGACTTTTACTGCAAATCATCTTTGCGGGAAAAGTCTCTTTTGCGCTGTACCCGCGGGGATGCACCTGACGCATCGACGGAGGTACGCATGGACATTTTTTCTGTTTTCACCCTTCTCGGCGGGCTCGCGTTCTTCATCTACGGCATGAACCAGATGTCGCACAGTCTTGAGAAAATCGCCGGCAACCGGCTGGAATCCATTATCAACCGCACCACCCGGAACCGCGTGATCGGGCTTCTGATGGGCTGCGTCATCACCATCGCCATGCAGAGCTCCTCGGCCGTGACCGTCATGCTGGTGGGCCTTGTGAACTCGGGCCTCATGAATATCAGCAACACGGTGGGCATCATCATGGGCTCCAATATCGGCACCACCATCACCGCCTGGATCATGAGCCTGGTGGGCCTTTCCAGCGACAGCATATTCCTGCGCATGCTGAAGCCTGAATCCTTCTCCCCGGTGCTCGCCTTCATCGGCATCGGCCTGATCATGCTCTCAAAGAAATCCAAGCTCAAGGATGTGGGAAACAGCTTCCTGGGCTTTGCCATCCTGATGTACGGCATGATGCTGATGAGCTCCTCCGTTGCGCCGCTGTCGGATTCCCCCGCGTTCATGAACGCGCTGACCGCCTTCAATAATCCGATCCTCGGCGTGCTCGTCGGTCTTGTGGTCACCGCCGTGATCCAGAGCTCCGCCGCCTCCATCGGCATGATGCAGGCCATCTCCATGACCGGCGGACTTACCTACGGCATGGCGATTCCCATTATCATGGGCCAGAATATCGGCACCTGCGCCACCGCGCTTCTGTCCAGCATCGGGGTCAGCCGCAACGCCAAGCGCGTTTCCGTGATCCATCTGTCCTTCAATATCATCGGTACCGCGTTTTTCATGATCCTCTACTTTGCCCTGCACGCGCTTCTGGATTTCTCCTTCACCGATCTGCCGGCAAGCCCTGTGGGCATCGCTCTGTGCCACAGCATTTTCAATATCGCCACCACAGCGCTTCTGCTCCCGTTCTCCCGCACGCTTGTGGCCATCGCCACCAGGGCCATCCCCACGGAAGCGGAAAAGAAAGTGGCCTTTATCGACGAGCGCCTCTTCGGCACACCGTCCATTGCCATTGCGGAATGCTCCAGACTGTCCTCGGAAATGGCGGAGCATGCCAGAAACTCGGTGGACCTTGCCATTGAAAACCTGTTCACGCACACGGACAAGTCCGCTGAAGCGATCGCGGGACTTGAGGACACGGTGGACATGTATGAGGACCATCTGGGGTCCTATCTTGTCCGGCTCTCGGGCAAGGAGCTTTCCTCCACGGACAAGCGGACCGCGTCAAAGATCCTGCACAGCATCGGCAATTTCGAGCGCATCAGCGACCATGCGCTGAACCTGGTCAGCTCTGCCCAGGAAATGCTGGAAAAGAAGATTGTCATGTCCGACGACGCCGTCGCCGAGCTGAAGAATCTCGGGGACGCGGTGAAGGAAATCATCTCCCTGGCCACCAATGCCTACGCATCCATGGACACTTCTCTTGCGCAGAAGGTGGAACCGCTGGAACAGGTCATTGATCTTCTGACGCAGGACGTGCGCCTGCATCACGTGGACCGTCTGCAGAGCGGGGACTGCACCATTGAAAACGGGTTTGTGCTTGCGGATATTCTGAACAATTACGAGCGCATTTCGGATCACTGCTCCAATATCGCGGTCGCGGTGCTGGAAGCCGACCTGGATCTTTTCGATCCCCATGAATACCTGCGTTCCGTCAAGAGCATGGAGAATCCCGCGTTCAAGACGCTGTTCACCCAGTATCAGGAGAAATACCGGTTCGAAGTCCAGCCGGAACACGCCTGATGCGTCCGATATTCTCCGAATAAACAGACATGCCAGGTCCCTGCCGGATCCACCGGCCGGACCCGGCATGTTTTTTCATGGTCCGCATCCCATTCGGAGCCCGGAAAAATTCTGCAGGTCAGCTCTGCCCGCAGTAGCATCCAGACAGAAAAACCGCTGCCTTTCGGCAGCGGCACACGCAGCATATTTCCGGCATCCATTTGTCAGATCAGCTTCCGGATCGCATCGGCAAACAGGTTTGCCAGAATCTGACAGCCCTCATCGGACGGATGCAGGCCGTCATAGGTCAGCGCAATCATTTCGGGCGGATACGGATACGCGTCCTTTCCGGGGCGGAACGGATGTCCGATATAGTCCGGGTACGGCAGGTCCTGATACGTGCCGTTCACATTGACCCGCTTGAACTTCACCAGCCGGTCCTGGGTGAATCCGGAGAGATCATGGCAGTTGACCGTGCACATGCCTTCCTGTTCAGCACTTTCCAGAATGGCCGCGGCCACATCGGAAAGCTTCTGTCCGTGCTCCGGGGCATAACTGCCCGGCGCATTGTTTTCAGGGTCCCACAGATACACGAAGTCCGCCCTTTCCACGGGATTGCCCACCACAATCCTGGCCTCCGGACTGGCCTGACGGATATGGTCCAGAAGGATGCCCATATGGCCCAGGATCGTGCCCGGCGTGCGGTTTACCCGGTCCTGGTCCGTGCCCAGCGGATACCCGTGATGCCAGTCGTTGGTGCCCAGGAGCACCGTATACAGGTCCGCTTCCGGGATCGGCTGGGAAATCCAGTCATAAAACGTGGACCCGTTGATGCCCAGGTTCACAAGCTCCAGTTCCGGCACAAGGTCCGCGATTCTGGACAGATACCCGCGGCTCACTCTGAAACCGGTTTCATCCAGATGATCATTCAGATAGGTAAAGGAATCACCGATTGCCGCCCAGCGGATCATTTGCCCGCACTCCTTCCCGTCTGGCCCGGGGCCTTTCTTTTGCTGAACTTTTCCCTGCAGGCCTTGCAGTAGTTCGGCGGATGCTTCAGATTCGCAGGCACGGTAAACATGCGTCCGCAGGACCTGCATTTTCTCCGCTCCACGCCCTTTTCCTCATCGAACTTAGCCCTGCACTCCCTGCAGTAATTGGGGATATGCGTCCACTTGGGATCATATTGAATCGGTTTGCCGCAGTTTTGGCAGGCCTTTTCCAGCATGCCGGGTTTCTTTTCCCCGGGCACTTCCGGCTTCTTCTCTCCGGGCAGCTCCGGCTTCTGTTCCGCTGCGGGAACAGGTCTGCTGAACAGTTGCTTCAACCAGTTGAACACGTTCCTTCTCTCCAATCCTATGTCATGATTCCCCGGGCGGAAAAAGCGGAAACAGCATGCATATCCCACAGCCCTGCCCTGCAGTCTGCATGGGCGGGTCAGAATACACCGCTTTCCCGGACCACGCTCTTTACCATGTCCGGACGGCTGCTCTCGTTTTTCTTCCCAGAGCAGGATAGCGGAATTTGCAGTATTGTCAATGTTTTTCCTGTATTTCGTCAGATTTTTTGCATGTTTTCATACACTTGGGGCACATCGCACATGCCGGGTTCACAGCGTGATCTTTCCCAGCACTGTGGGATGCGAGGCGCCGGTGACCGAGACCATGCATCCCGTATGCTCATGGATGCATTCATTGGCCAGAACGGCAAAGGCGATGGCTTCCTTGGCGTCACTGTCATAGCCCAGGTCCTCATTGAGCATGACCGGGATGCCGACGGTCTTCCGGATCTCGGACATGAGAAAGGGATTCCGGCTGCCCCCGCCGCCGACAATCAGGCAGTCGGGCCGTACAGGACAGAAGCGCGTGAGCGACAGACGGATGCTTTCCGCCGTGAACCGGGCTGCCGTGGCCAGCAGGTCCGCGCCGCTCAGGCCCAATGCCCGGCCGCGGCGCATGAATTCGTCCACGTATGCCTTTCCGTACTTTTCGCGGCCTGTGGACCTGGGCGGTGCCTGGCTCAGCCAGGGATCCGAGAGCATCCAGTCAAGAAGCGGCCCGGAGCATAGGCCCTGCATGGCCATGCGGCCGTTTTCATCGCACCGCTGTCTTCCCTCGGTGATCCATTCAGCCACCTGATCCATGATCATGTTGCCGGGGCCCGTGTCAAAGGCCAGGGTATCCTCCGGCTGTCCATTTGCCGGGAGCACGGTCAGGTTGCCGATGCCCCCGATGTTCTGCAGGCCCACGGTCTCCTTTTCCCTGCGGTAGAGCAGGTATTCCGTATACGGCACCAGCGGCGCGCCCTGGCCGCCGGCGGCAAAGTCGCGGACCCGGAAATCGCTGACCACCACGCAGCCCAGGCCCTCGGCGATCACGGATGCCTCGCCCAGCTGCAGCGTGCCGCGGACCATGCGGTCCATATAGGGCACAGCCTCCGGCTGATGATACAGTGTCTGGCCGTGACTGCCCACCAGATCCACCGTTTCCGGCGCGATCCCGGCCTTTTCGCATACCGCGCGGCAGGCTTCCAGTGCCAGTTCGCCCAGCAGGAAATGGAACAGGCACAGGTCACGGCTCCCGCCCATGTCCCCGGAGGCCAGGCGCAGAATTTCCCCGCGGATCCGGTCCGTATAGGGCAGGGACAGGAACGCGAGCTGCGTGACCTTGGTGGATATGCCGCTGCCCTCGATCTCCACCAGCGCCGCGTCCATGCCGTCCGCGGACGTGCCGCTCATGAGCCCGATCACGCGCTTTCTTTGCTTTTCCAGGAGTCTTCCCAGTCCCGTCATGTCTCTTCCCTTTCTCCGGCCATGGCCAGGGCAAGCTCGTGCAGGGCGCGCCGGAAATCCCCGGACGCGTTTGGATTCTGTTCCCGATAGAACAGGCGGTTGGTCATGGATACCGCACCCACGCCCCGGGAACGGGAGAAGTAGATGCCCGTGCCGGTGAACCCGGTATGCCCGCAGCCATGCGGATAGCTGACGCCGGTCTGGAATCCGAGCCCGCGGCCCCTTGCGCCCTTCTGCTCCTGCTGGGCCGCGACAAACAGCGGATCTTCTGTGTTCATGTAAAACCGGCACAGCCTTTCATAGGCCTCCGCCGTGGCAAAGATGCCGGCAAGGCCGCAGACGTCCCCGAAAAAGTAGTGGCAGTTCCCGTCATTCGTCTGACCGATCAGCGGCGCGCTTTGGTCCCGGAAGCCGTCAAAGACCAGTCCGCGCTCGGCGCACATTCTTTCCTCAATGGGATTGCCGTAGCTGGACGGGATGACATTGCCTGTGCCGGGGCGGTACAGCATGCTGCCCAGCTGCAGGGGTTCCACCAGGTCTTCCCGGAGGCAGCGGTCCAGGGGCTTCTGACGCAGGCGGCTGACCAGTATGCCCGCGAGCATGAAATTGATATCCGAATAGACCATGCCCTGCACAGGCTCTGTGATGCGGAGCACGTGCTCCAGAACCTCCCAGAAGTCATGCCCGCGCATGACATAGAAGGGATACCAGTCCAGGATGGTGGAGGTATGCGTCAGGAGATGGAAAAGGGTAATGCCCTGCAGGCGCCCGCGCATGAGCTTGCTCTCCCTGATCTCCGGGAACAGCTGTTCCAGGGGATCCTCAAGCCGCACCCGGCCTTCCCGCACCAGCATCAGGACCTGGGTGGCGGTGGCGATCTTGGTCAGGCTCGCCACGTCAAACAGCGAGTCTTTCTTCGCGTCGCCCACGCAGACGCAGGCAAGGGTACGTTCCCGGTCAAACACGCGCACACAGGCGGAGGGGAAATAGCCCGCCGCTCTGTACCGCTCCGTGAGATCCCGGACCGCCCGGGTCAGTTCCATACGTCTTTCTTCCGGCAGCATCTGTGTTCATTCCTTTTCCCTGTTTGTCTGCATTATATACCACCGCCGCGCCAATGGTTCTCATGCAATGCTTTTTTTGTGTTTTTTGATTGACACATGTTCCGGCAATGGTATATCCTGTGCGGGAACTGAACAGGTGTCGGAGGAAGCGCTCAGGAAAAGGCCCCAAAAGGCCGCCGAAGGAGTAATACTCTCAGGTCAGCAGACTGCGCGTGGACGACGTTCCGGAGAAGCCGCGCTAGAAACGGTGCCGAAGGTGCAAGGCTGCCATGCAGCCAAATCTCTCAGGCAAAAGGACGGAAAAGACTGGACAGGCAGGGTATACCCGTCTTGTTTGTGTCCCGCGTAAGGCTTCATCCGGAGCCCCGCGGGTTTTCTTTTTCCGGCACCGACTGTATCGACCCTGAAAGAGAGGCACAGACATGAACGAATTTGCATCTGCCATTGCCCGGATCAACAGTGCTGTCAATGATGTGGTATGGGGCGTTCCGGCCCTGACCCTCCTGATCGGCACCGGTGTCCTGATGACCGTTCTGCTGGGATTCTTCCAGTTCACGCACCTGGGATACACCTTCCGCAAGACCATCGGGCGCCTGTTTGACAAACGCATCACGCATTCCAAGGACCGGAACTCCATCTCCCAGTTCCAGGCCCTGTGCACCGCGCTGTCGGCCACCATCGGCACAGGCAATATTGCCGGCGTGGCCTACGCCATCACCATGGGCGGTCCCGGGTCCGTGTTCTGGATGTGGATCGCGGCCATTGTGGGCATGATGACGAACTACTCCGAGAACGTGCTGGGTATTTACTACCGGCGCCTGAACAAGGACCGCGAGTGGTCCGGCGGCGCCATGTACTATCTCCGGGACGGTCTGGGCAGCAAAAAGAACTGCCGGGTCCTGGGCAAGGTGCTGGCTGTTTTCTTCAGCATCTTTGCCGTGCTCGCTTCCTTCGGCATCGGCAACATGAGCCAGATCTCCACCATCCGTGAAAGCGTGCTGACGGCGGCCTCGAACCTGACCGGCAATGCCGGGCTTGTCACCAGCCAGACCGGCAGTCTGATCATCGGCGTTGTGCTCATGCTGGTGGCGTTCCTGGTCATTATCGGCGGTCTCAAGCGGATTGCCGAGACCAATGAACGCATTGTGCCGTTCATGGCCGTGTTCTATATCCTTGGCAGCCTGATCATCATTATCATGAACGCAGGCCAGCTGCTCCCGGCCCTGGGCGCCATCTTCCGCGGTGCCTTTAATTTCAAGGCGGCCGCCGGCGGCGTGGGCGGTGCCATCATTGCCCGGGCCATGACCTGGGGCTTCAAGCGCGGCGTGTTCTCCAATGAGGCAGGCCTGGGCTCCTCGGTCATGGTGCACTCCACCTCCGACGTCAAGGAACCCGTGACCCAGGGACTCTGGGGCATCTTTGAAGTGTTCACCGACACCATTGTGGTCTGCACCATGACCGCGCTGGTCATCCTGACCAGCGGCGTGGTGGACCTGGAAACCGGCGCGTCCCTGAGCGGCGTGACCAAGCTGGGCCTGGCCACGGAAGCGTTCACCAAGAACTTCGGTTCCTTCGGCGGTATCTTCATTGCGGTGGCCGTCACGCTGTTTGCCTTCTCCACGTGTCTGGGCTGGAGCTTTTATGGCAAGAAAGCCTGGGAATACCTGTTCGGCACCCGCTCCACCCTGCTCTACAAGGTGGTATTCCTGGCGGCCATCCTGCTCTCGAGCATACTGGATGCGGCACTGGCCATTGACCTGAGCGATACCTTCAACGGACTCATGGCCATTCCGAACCTCATCGGCGTGCTGGCGCTGTGCGGGCTTGTGCGCAGGATCACCAGGAACTACACGGAGCGCCGGATCAAAGGACGTACGGACATAAAGCCCATGCTGTCCGCGTTCCCGGAGATCCAGGAAATGCAGGAAAAGACGCTTTCGGAAAACGACGAATAATCCCTGTTCCCATGCAAAAAAGCCTGCGGTGCATCGCAGGCTTTTTTGCATGCCCTGTTTCAGCAGCGGCACAGTCTCACCCGGCCGGTCAGGCCGGAAGCGCAGGCGGGCACGCCGCTGAGCACCTTACGGTAGCCCTCCAGCAGCGGATAGCACGCCCGCTCCAGGGTGGTGGCCACCTCAATACGCAGCAGATGTTCACCCTCACAGGCGCGCATTTTATACACAAAGGGCGGGGCAATCTGAATGCCGGCGCTCACGCCGTCCAGGAAAACCTCCACGCCCTCCTGCGCGTCCGCGATCTCCAGAACCAGCCCGGATGCCGCACCCATGGTAAAGCTGCACTCGTAGCGCACGAACCCGGAGAACTCGGGCATCTCTTCCGCAAGCCTGTCCCCGTCCGGCACATGGGCCGCCACGCTTTCCCCGAACGCCGGATACTCCAGCGCTTCACAAGTGGAGCGCTGCCAGTGACTGAGCGGAATCTCCTCCCCGGCCTCCGGACAGTTGCCGGAAAGCGCATCGCAGGTGCCTGAAACCAGGAACACGGATTTCAGGGGCTCCACTGTCAGACAGACCGCATGTTCCCGCACGTCCACCGGCGTACACCGGTTCTCCCATGCGTCATACCGGTACCACATGTCCGCCCGCATGGACGGCGTGATCTCACCGGTCCAGTTTTCCGTGCCCTCATTGACCAGCATGAGCAGCGGCGTATCCCCCATGATCTCCAGCACACGGATACGGTTGTTTTCCGGCGTGATCACAGGCCTCGGCACAGCAAGGGCCTTGGCCATTTCCGCAAGCGAGGAAAGCGGAATCACAGGACAGGCGTTCAGCGCCTCCGGAAGCGCTCTGCCGGTTTCGCTGACAAACCCGGGCCGCCGGCCCACAAACCATACCGGGACCCCGGCATTTGCAAGCTTATCCAGGCCTTCCGCGGCATGCTCGCACAGGCTCGCGCTCCCGGGCACCACCATGACATGCCAGGCCTGTCCGTTTATGGAAAACCGGCCATTTTCCGCAGATGCATCCCGGAGCATATCCGCCGGCACCACATGGCAGTCGATCTGCGCGTCATAGAGCGCGCGCAGCGGTTCCTCAAAGGGCATGGCCTGCTGATCGCACCATTCGGCTTCCCCGTGATACAGAACAGCCGCCGGCACGTAATGCCGTCCGCTGCTGGTCAGCATTGCGGCACGGTTCATGTACTGCATGAGCTTTCCGAAATGCCGGTACTGGGGATGATGGCCCTGGGCATAGAAATGCGGCGGGCAGTCGGGATCCGGGAACGCCCTGCCCGTGAACGCGTGGGGCACGAAATAGTTGATGCCCCGGACCAGGAAATGGTCCGCCAGATACTTTTCCAGGCGCACGCCCTCGGACCAGCCGTAGTTGCCGAAAATCTCGCACATGGCCCGGCCCTGCTTGCGCGTTTCCAGGGCGGCCGCGCTCTGGGCCAGCTTGGCCAGACCATAATGATAGAAGCATCCGTTGCGCGTCTGGCGCATGACATTGACCCTTGGCTCATCCTCACCCTGAGGCAGCACCTGCCCGCCGATATCGTCAATCCCGGACATGTCCTGCCCGGACAGGCCGCGGAAGTAATGCCCGAGGCTGGTGCCCGTGCGGCAGTGCTGGCCGTCATCCTCGATCACATGCCCGATGTACATGACATGATGCGCGCGGCACCAGGCCCCCACCTGCTCGCTGAAGTTCTGCTGCACAAGGCGGGTCAGCACATCCATGTACAGGGCATGCACTCTGGCCGTTTCCGGATCCGTGCCCTTTTCCCAGAGCTTTTCCAGCTGCCGCGTCCAGTCCGGGCCCAGTCTTTCCCGCATTTCCTTTTCCAGTTCCCGGCCCCAGGGCAGGTCCATGTCATTGCCCAGCAGATTCCCTTTCTCATACAGCCGGCCGTTGCCGAGCTCGGGCTCATCGGAAAAGAACCCGGCAATCGTACTTCCAAAGTCCCGGGCATAGTGCTGCCAGTGCGGCTCATACACCGCGTCAAGCAATACACGTACGCTCTCGCGGTCGGTCATATTGATATAGTCCCGGTGGCAGCCCGCGTTCCGGCTGACCACAAGAAGCTTCAGCCTTGCCGGGCCCGCTTCCTTGTCAATGCGCAGGGTTTCCCCGTTCAGCCGTCCGGTCATGTCCTGCACGCTGCCGTTCCTTTCATACCCGGCACGCAGTATCCGGTCATCCCCGAACACTCTGGCCGGTGGACGGCTGAACCAGCGCTCTTCCATGGCATTGGCCGGCTTCTTTTCCGGCGCGCGCATCAGGCCCTCCGCGCGCAGGTCCAGCACATACGTGCCGGCCGCTTCCGGCAGGTCCAGGGTATTGAGAAAAATGCCCTGACGGCACAGGCTGTCCGGTTTATGCGCCAGCGCGCCATTTGCATACCCGGTGGGAAAATGGCTGTCATCCAATATCCATACCTTCATGCCGCGCTGTCTGGCCTCGTCCAGGATCACGTCCATGTCCTGCCACCATTTGTCGCCGCAGAAGTCCGGGTGCGGCCGGCTCTCGATGCACACCGCGCCGCAGTTCGCGCCGTGAATGACGGCCATCATATGGCGCAGTGTCTTCTCGTCCTCGCCGTGCTGCCAGAAAAACGGCAGGATATGATTGTCTTCCCTGCCCTCGAGCAATGCCTGAATTGTCCGGTTCATGCCAAACGCCTTCTCTCGGTTTTTGGGGACTGCACCCGCGTATCCTCCTGCCAGAATTCTATCAGTATTCCCGGGCATCGTCCATGCGCTGCGGAAGGGTTCTAAAATTTGTCATGGCAAAAACTAAAAAACGTCAAATTGTTCTTTCCGGCCTGTGCCTTAGAATAAAACTACATTGTGGAAAGGGGATGCAGCCATGAGCATGCACCGGATATCCGGTTCCCGAAGGCAGTCGGGACTTGCCCGGCATTTCCGGGAATTCTGGCCGTACTATGTCATGATTCTCCCGGGGCTTACCTTTCTGATCCTGATCAAGTATATCCCCATGGCCGGCAGCGTGATCGCGTTCCAGAACTTTTCCCTGCGCAAGGGCATCTGGAACAGTCCCTGGGTGGGGCTCGAGAACTTTCAGAAGCTGCTGAGCTATGACGACTTCCACCGGGTGTTCCGGAACACGCTGATCCTGGGCGCACTGAAGACGATTCTCATCTTTCCCGTGCCCATTATCCTGGCGCTGATGATGAACGAAGTCCGGAACGTGCATATGAAGAAAAGCATCCAGACGGTGGTCACCATCCCGCACTTCATTTCCTGGGTCATTGTGGGCGGGCTGACCTTCGATCTGCTGGGCGCCGGCGGACTGTTCAACCAGGTCCGCGCGCTCCTGGGCCTGGACATGCTTCTGCCCATGCAGAAGAGCGCCTGGTTCCGGCCCGTGTACGTCTTCACCTCCATCTGGAAGGAATCCGGCTGGGGCACGGTGGTGTACCTGGCCGCCATCTCCGGCATTGATCCCGGGCTGTACGAGTCCGCGTCCATTGACGGAGCGTCCCGTTTCCGGCAGATGCTGCACATCACGCTGCCCATGATCCTGCCCACAGCCGTCACCCTTTTCCTGATCAATATCGGCAGCTTCCTGGACCTGGGCTTTGACCAGGTGTTCAACCTCTACACGCCCATGACCTATGACGTGGCGGACATCTTTGACACCTATGTGTACCGCTCCGGCATCCAGCAGGGCAAGTACAGCTTTTCCACGGCGGTGGGCCTGTTCCAGTCCGTGATCGGGCTGATCCTGGTCATCATCTTCAACCGCTTTTCCAAAAAGGTGTCCGAAGACGGGGGGCTGTGGTAATGCGTCCGAATCATCATATCCGGGAAAGCGCCGGGGACCGGGCTTTCAGCCTTGTGGTCCTGATCCTGCTGATCCTCTTCGGCATCATGATGGCCGTTCCGATGATCGCGGAGCTGGCCGTGTCCCTGTCCTCCAAGATCGCGTCCCAGACCGGTTCCATCGGGCTTGTGCCCGTGGGCTTCACCTTCGCGTCCTGGGCGTTCATGATCCACAACGCGAGCCTGTGGACCTCGGTGGGCATTTCCGCGGCCTCCACCGCGCTGGTGGTGGTGATCTCGCTCCTGATCAACGCCATGATGGCCTATCCGCTTTCGAAGAAGAACTTCGCGCCGGTAAAGGTGCTCATGCTCATTGTGGTGTTCACCATGATCTTCAAGGCGCCCACCATTCCCTATTTTCTGACCCTGCGCGGCTACGGGCTGTACAACAGTTTCTGGGCCATGGTCATTCCGCAGGTCATCTCCGCCTACAACCTGCTGGTCATGCGCAGCTTCTTCCAGACCTTCCCCTCGGAGATCGAGGAGGCGGCGGAGATTGACGGCTGCGGCAAGTTCCGCATGTTCTTCCAGATCGTGCTGCCCTCCTCCAAGGCCGTGATCGCCACGGTGGGCCTGTTCTACGGCGTGGGCGCCTGGAACCAGTACGCCACGCCCCTGATGATGATCCAGGACACCGCGCTGTTCCCGCTGCAGCTGAAGATCCATCAGCTGGTGAATGCGGCCTCCGGGGACATCGCCGCCGCGGTGAAGGTGAGCACGGCCAACTATACCAATGACACCCTCGGCGCAGCCGCCGTGATCTTCTCCATGGTCCCGGTGCTGCTCATCTATCCCTTTGTCCAGAAATATTTCGCCAAAGGCGCCATGCTGGGCTCCGTGAAGGGATGACAACCACGGTTCCCGCTTCCGCGGATGCGGAAGAGGAAATATACAAGAAAGAAGGAGTATCCATGAAAAAGACCCATCGTATCCTTGGCATGCTGCTTGCCCTGACCATGATGACGGCCCTTTTCGCAGTGCCCGCCTCTGCCGAAGAGAGCTATCCGGACATTGAGTACTGGTTCACCAATGAAGGGTACCTGCCTGTGGAAGTGGGCGGCGCCTACTACAACCTGACCAAGGACACCATCGGTGTGGGCGTGTACATGCCCTACGTGGACTGGAACGGCGGCCAGACCTACCGCGAGCAGCTGGCGCTGCGCGTGGCGGCCAATGATACGCCTGACATCTTCATCTACAACGGCGGCATCGAGAACAGCCTGATCCTGGACGGCGCCGTGCTGGACCTGACCGATTACCTGCCCGAGTACATGCCGCATGTGTGGGAAGCCATTCCCTCCAGCGTATGGGAAGCCGTACGCGCCAATGACCCCACCGGCGAAGGCCGCATCTGGATGATCCCGGACGTGACCAACTTCACCCGTCACGGCGCATACATCCGTACGGACTGGCTGGAAAAGGTCGGCATGGAAATGCCCGATACCCAGGAAGAACTGGTGGAAGTCCTGCGCGCGTTCAAGGACAAGGACCCCAACGGCAACGGCGCGGCGGATGAAATCCCCACCGGCGGACGCGCGGAAGCGCGCTGGATGGACTACCTGTTCGCCATGTACGGTGTGGCCATGTATGAAGGCTATCCGGAATGGGATGTCTATGACGGCGAGATCACCTATTCTGCCGTGACCCCGAACATGAAGGCCGCCCTGGGCTTCATCGCTTCCCTGTACAAGGAAGGCCTGCTGGATCCCGAAACCCTGCTGAACTCCTCCAGCGACTGGTCCGGCAAGTTTGACAGCAATACCGTGGGCATCTACTACCATATCCCGTGGGTTTCCTATCAGCGCCTGCAGGGCATCTATGACTACACCGCCGGTGAAGTGAAGGCCACCATCGCCAACCTGCCCCAGATCAGCGCGGAAGGCTATGAAGGCTTCATCACCGTCAAGCCCACCGGCTCCTCCGGCAGAATGATCTCCGCGGATGTGGCCAAGGATGAAATGCTGATGAAGGCTGCCTTCCGTGTACTTGACTGCCAGTACAACATGGAATACCGCGACCTGGAATACGGCGTGGAAGGCATGCACTATGAAGTCGTGGACGGCAAGAAAGTGAAGCTGCCCGAAGACAAGGCAACTCAGGAACTGCTGATCCTGCAGACCCCCGGCTGCATGGTGGAGAATGTGGAAGTCATCACCAGCCGTCTCGAAGCTGTCCGCACCACGGACAATGACTGGGCTGTGGACCAGGCAATCGCCGTGCTCAACGGCAACCAGGCCGACGGCAAGGTAGTGGCCAGCGACGGCATGCCCTCCTCCGTGTATGACGGATATGAGGACATCCAGAACCGCACCCTGTATGTGGAGTATGCCTCCAAGATCATCAGCGGCGAGTTTGAGCTGGACAAGTTCGACGAGTTCGTGGAGCGCTGGTACAAGAACGGCGGCCAGGCGGTCACCGACCGGGTCCGCGAATGGTACGCCGGCAAGCAGTAATCCATATGCGCACAGGGCAGATCAAGGTCTGCCCTGTGCCTTTTTGCGTATTTTCCATAAAACTGGACGCTTGACCTTTGAGCGGACCGCGGTACCATTCATTCTATAGGGGGGGAAGCACAAATGCGGCGCATCTATGGGAACATGAGCATTGCCAGGAAAATGACAGCGGTCTTTCTGGCCATCTGTTTTGTCGCGCTCTCGCTTTCCTCCGTCACCGTCTCCTACGCGGCCATGAAGAACATCAACCGGCGTACCGAGACCTTTGCCCGGGCCGTGAACGCGCAGGTGCTTTCCAACATGGAGCATTTCATGGAATCCTACCAGGGCCTGATGCTGGCCGTGCTGGTGGACTCGGATGTGCTCTCCGCCCTGGCCCGGGATGCGGTGCCTGTCTCCGAACAGGCCGGGTACCGCGCGCAGATCAACAGGCTGCTGTTCCGGCTGACCAAGATGCAGCCGGACCTGATCTATGCCGGGATTGCGCTGAAGAACGGACAGACCTTCCAGACAGGCGCCACCGGGGAAACCGCGGACCTGCTCTCGATCATGGAGCGGGACTGGATGAAGCAGCTGCTGGAGGATCCTCAGACCTTCACCGTGGTGCCCATGCATGACGGGGAGTACACGAACCGTTACGGGCACGGTCAGGTGATCTCCGCCGTGCAGAAGCTCTACGGGCCGTCCCGGCAGTATGTGGGCGTCATTATTCTGGATGTGGAGACCCGGTCCATTGTGGACCTTGGAAACGAAAACATCCTGCAGGAAAACCTGCAGGGCATCCGGGTGGTGGTGGAAAACGGCCGGCACCAGGTGATCTATGACTCCGGCTCGGAAAAAGACATGCAGCGCGACGCAGGCGGGTTCATGCTGTTTGAACTGCCGGACCAGAAATACATCACGCTCTCGGAAACCCTGCCCGGCTCAGACATTGTGGTGCACACTATCTATCCGAAGGCCACCCTGTTCCTTCTGCGGCGGGACCTTGTCTGGGTGACCAGCCTGAGCGTGCTGGTCTGCGCCCTGCTGTCCTTCCTCTGCGCCGCCCTGTTCAGCCGCTCCTTCACCCGGCCCATTACCCGGCTGCAGGACGCCATCCGGCAGGCGGAGAAAGAAACCTACGCGCCTGTGGAGGGCAGCTTCAACCAGGATGAGTTCGGGGAGCTGATCCGGCACTACAACCGGATGGTGGAGCGCATCGAATACCTGATCCGGCAGGTGTACCAGAAGGACCTGCAGAAGAAAAGCGCGCAGCTTCTGGCACTGCAGACGCAGATCAATCCGCACATGATGTTCAACACTCTGGAAAGCATCCGCATGAAGGCGCTGATCGCCGGGAACAAGGACGTGGCCGAGATGACCAGCCTGCTGGGCAAGATGTTCCGCATGACGCTGGAAAACGTGAACGAGCGGCATACCGTGAAAAACGAACTGGACTATGTGCGCTCCTTCCTGCAGCTGCAGAACCGGCGCTACCGCGTGGAAAACACACTGGACACGGACGTGCCGGAGGAACTGATGGACATTCCGTGCATGGTCATTCTCTTCCAGCCGCTGGTGGAAAACAGTCTGAGCCACGGTTCCCCGGGGCCGGACACGCCGCTGCACATCCGCATCCGCGGAAGCCGCGTGCCGGATACGGACCGCATTGTTTTCACGGTGAGCGATAACGGCACCGGCATGGACCCCGACCGGCTGATGCTGATCTCGGACCGGCTGGAATCCATCCGGCAGGGAGATTTTTCCGCCCGGTCAAATCCTGAGGACGGACGCCAGCACATCGGGCTTGAGAATATCGCCAAGCGCCTGCAGCTGCAGTATGGTTCCGACGGATACCTGCGGATCGTGCGCAGCAATGAGACCGGCACAGTCATTGAGATCTGCATCCGTGATGCCGCCGGGGACGTGAAGGAGGAAAGCGCATGGACATCCGAATCCTGATCGTGGATGATGAGCCGGAGATTGCCGAGGGCCTGGAGGTCATGCTCACCATGCACTCACCCGACTACCGGGTAGTCGGCCGGGCACGTGACGGTCTGGAAGGGTTTGACCGCGCCATTGAACTGCACCCGGACCTGATCATCACAGATATCCGGATGCCCCAGGCCAGCGGTCTGGACATGATCCGGGATATCGCGGCCTATGAGCCGCACACGGAGTACATCCTGATCTCCGGGTACGCGGACTTTGAGTACGCCAAGCGCGCCATGGAACTTGGCGTGCAGTATTTCCTGACCAAGCCCATTGATGAGGACGAGCTGTTTGCGAGCATTGAAAAGATCCGGAGCAAATGGACAAGCCAGGAAGCGTACGCGGAAATGACAGACCTTTTCCCGGAAAGCTGTCTGGAACAGCTGGAGGAGGCCATGCTCCTGCGGGACCAGACCCGGCTCCGGGACACGCTGAAGGAGCTGTTTCAGGTGCTTCGCGCGCACCAGGGCACGCTGAGCCCGGAAAACATGCGCATGCTCTGCCTGAACCTGGTGCTCTACGGCACGCGCAAGTATCCCTACGCGGCGCTGCGCATCAATAATTATCTGGGCAGGAACGTGCTCTCCTCCCGGAGCGTGGAGCGCATGGATTCCCTGGACGCACTGGAGAACTGGACCTATAACCTGCTCAAGGGTGCCGGCGAGATTCTGGACACGGACAGCGCCGGAAGCCGGCGGGACCTGATCAGCGAGGCCCGGGACTATATTCAGGAGCATTACATGCAGAATATCACGCTCAACGAGATCTCGGAGCATTTCTATGTGAACCCCTACTATTTCAGTCAGCTGTTCAAGAAAAAAACCGGGACCAGCTATCAGAAATACCTCACGGAACTGCGCATGAAACGGGCGGAAGTCCTGCTTCGTGAAACAGACCTGAAAGTGTATGAAATCTGCGAACAGGTAGGATACACAGACACCAATTATTTCAGCAAGCTGTTTGAGCGCAGCACCGGCAGAAAGCCCAGCGCCTTCCGTTCGGAACAGAAGACAGCGGAAAGCGGCAGCTGACGATCATAAAAGGAGCCCCCGAAAAACGGGAGCTCCACAGAATGAAAAAAGCCCGTCAGCATTACGAAAACAGATCGTCTCCTGTAACTTCATTCAGAATTATACCCGCATGCGCGTTATGAACCAGGCCGCTGGCGGAAACCATCGTTAAGTGGACGGCTTTTTTGGTCTTCGATTCAGCGCGGAAAACAGCTAACTTTTCCAGCAGCTGCCTTTCATATGGGGTATCAATGGAAAAAGGCTGATCTGTACATTGCATTTCGCAAAGATTGATGACATTGTCCCCGCGGTCAATCAGCAGGTCGATCTGTACGCCGGGAGAGGATGTCCGATTGCGCCAGGCGTATTCTTCTGTTTCGACGCCCCGAATACCCAGCGTGTTCTTGATCTGATCCACATGATTCAGGCACAGTGTTTCAAACGCGTTTCCTTTCCACGCATAATATGCGGGAGTTCCGTAAAAACTGGTCCAGGAATGAATCTGATGATTCTGCAGAAAATGAAGAGAAAAAAGGACAAAAGGATCAATGATCTGATACAGCAGCCCGTACTTCTCCGCTGTGGATGCTCTGTACTTTCGAAGAAATCCGCATTGTTCCAATTCGGAAAGGGTTTTTGTCAGATTTTCTCCGTTACCGATTGCAGGAAGCCGGGCAAGCTCTTTCCGGGTGATTCCACTGCGACGTGAAGCAGCGGCCTGAATGACAGCAAGATGCTTTTCCGGATTACGGAACAGAGAACTGAAAAGGCGGGAATACTCATATCTGAGAGGACCCGTATCCTGAAAGCACATCTCCTGAATATTCTGTGGAAGGCTGAACCGTGGATTCAGCAGATTCAGATAATACGGAATACCGCCCAGAATCATATATGCTTCCAGGATCTGGGGGCGGGTAAGGACCAGACCGTTCGCGGAACAAAGCAGTTCACATTCCTTCAGGCAGAAGGGTTTCATATGGATCTGGCGGGTAATCCGATTATAGAAACCGCCACGGCCATCCAGCAGATGCTCAATGATCCAGGAAGTTGCGGAACCGCACACAATCAGAATCAGATCGGATTGGGCAGATCCCCAGCTGTTCCAAAAGTAGTCCAGGGCACTGCGAAAATCAGACCGTGCGGTATCCATCCACGGAACTTCATCCAGAAAAACAATCCGCTTTCCAGAAGGATCACGGTATACATCCGGCTGCTCCAGAAGATCACGCAGACGGGAAAATGCTTCCAGCCAGTCTTTGGGAACCGTTCCCGAAGAATGACCGTATTTTCGCAGCTGCTCGTGAAACAGTTTCAGCTGGTTTTTCATTCTTTCACTGAATTCTCCGGTGGCATAGAAGGAAAACCGATCATTGAAGTATTGCCGGATCAGGTAAGTTTTTCCTACACGGCGTCTGCCATATACAGCCAGAAACTCCGGTCTGGGGGACCTGAGACAATCCGCAAGCAGCTGCTGTTCTTTTTGCCTTCCGATAATCAGCATGTCCTTAACCTCACATAATCAGCTAAAATGCATCGAAAATATCCCGTTTTAGCTGATTATGTTAATAATTTTCATCATAATCAGCTAAATTGACGTTTTCATCTTATCATGACCTTATTGTAACGCAAGCTCGAATGCAAAAAACGCAGGCATGATCATCATGCCTGCGTTACTTTGTCTTGCCGGATGCATAGGTGCTGCCGTTTTTTTCATGCTATATGGACACCTGTCTGATCACCGGTGTTCCATTTCCTCATGCGCCTTTTCCCGCATTCAGGAGCGGACGCGCAATGCGCACATTGAAAAACTCGATCAGAGGACCCATGAAGAAAGCCGTGATAATGGTGCCGATACCCACAATCTCCGGCACCTGGGCCCAGGTGCCGCCGCCGATGAGAAAGATCACGGTGCCCAGCACGACGCAGACCACATCCGTGGCGATGCGGATATACTGGAATTTTCCCCATTTCCACTTATGTGCCATGGTGATGGCCACCGAGTCATAGGTGGATACGCCCAGGTCCGCTGTCATGTACAGCGCGCTGCCCACGCAGATCACGCCGATGCCGATGACCAGGAACAGGATGCGCAGCGCCAGGCCCGGTGCCGGGAACCAGCCCTGCAGCGTTTCCAGCGTGAACTGGGTGATGTAGCCCAGCAGAAAGAGATTGATGAACGTGGCGATGCCGATATTGTGCCGGTTGAACACCAGGCTGAACGTGAGCAGAATCACATTCACGATCACGTACAGCGTGCCGAAGGGGATCGGCACCAGCTGGTCCAGTCCGCTCATCAGGCTCTGGAACGGGTCCACACCCATGGCCGCGATCTTGAAAAAGCCCACGGCAATGGCGCACACCACCACACCGCACAGGGACATCCATACCCTGCGCCAGCTGAAATTCAACTTCATGACTGATTCCTTTCCTCCGTCAGTCCAGAGAAGCGTACATGGACGCCATCAGACGCGGGATGAAACTGTAATGGTCACCGGGCAGATTGGTGGTGAGATAGACACAGGTCAGGTCTTCCTTCGGGTCCACGCAGAACCAGTTCCCGAAGGCGCCGTCCCAGCCCCATTCACCCACGGATCCGTTGATGTCCGCGACTTCCGGGTTCGTCATGACGCGCACACCCAGACCGTAGCCGTAGCCGCGCTGGGTATTCCAGTCATGCGTCGCCTGCTGCTGGGGTGTCAGATGGTCCGTGGCAATCAGGTCAATGGTCTTTCTTCCCAGTATCCGCTCCCCGTCCAGCGTGCCGCCGTGCAGCAGCATCTGCGCAAACCGGGAATAATCCTTCACTGTGGAGAACAGTCCGCCTCCGCCGCTCTCAAAGGCCGGCTTTTCCGTCGGATACACGCGGTCCGCGGGCTTCATGCCGTCATGGATATGATAGAGCCTGGCAATCCTTGGATGCTTTTCCCCGGGCACGAAAAAGCCCGTGTCCTGCATGCCCAGCGGGTCAAAGATATGCTCCTTCAGGTACTGGCCCAGGGTCTGGCCGGACAGGACCTCGATCACGGCACCCAGCACATCAATGGAGAACCCGTACATCCAGCGCTCGCCGGGCTCAAAGGCCAGGGGCAGCTGGCCCACAAGATTGCAGTATTCCACGGTCCCGGGCATTTTCTTGCCCGCTTCCCGGAATTCCTTTTCCTTTTCCATGCGGATCCGGGCGGCCGCGGTCTCGTTCCCGGCATAGGGCACGCCGCTGGTCATGGTGAAGAGCTGGCGCATGGTGACCTCACCCTTTGCGGGCACTGTTTCCACGCTGCCGTCCTTGTTTTCCACGGCAATGGTGGGGTTTTTGAAGCCCGGGAGGAACTCACTGACGGGATCCCAGAGCTTGAACAGACCCTGTTCATAGAGCTGCATGATCCCGGCCACGGTGATCACTTTGGACATGGACGCGATGGGAAAAATGGTGGCATCCGACATGGGCACATTCTTCTCCCTGTCGGCACAGCCGAAGCTTCCCTCAAAGACGACGCGGTCATGGTGCATGATCCGCGCAGAGCATCCGGCGATCTGGCCGGAGGAAACAAACCGGCTGAGCGTGTTCTGAACCAGATTCATCATGGACTTTGCCTTCCTTTCCGCATTCTGCCGGGCCTTATCATCACATTTCCCCGGCAGTTGAACACTACGCAAATCCCGCCCTCTTGTCAAGCGCGGAATTTTCCCGAAACTTATTGACTTTGAGTCCACTGCAGGGTTTACAATGAAGCACAGATACGAAAACCGAACGATCATGCAACTGTTCAAGGAAAGGATGATGGCCCTTGTCAGACCCTGCAAATCATTTCATGCCCGCCATGCCGGACGCGCTTAATAAGCGCGGCGGACGCATGCACCTGGACGCGCTGCAGTACAATCTGACCAAAACCTTCTGCATTGACCGGCCCTGTGTCTGTCTGGAAGGCGATGTCTGGGCCTATATCTTCGGACCCCAACGGCGTGTTTGAAAGCAAAAGCAGAACCCAGCTCCGGCTCCGCGGCAGATCCTTTCCCGCCCTGAGCGTCGGCGTGACGCGCACGGCCGAGGGCTGCGTGATCCGGGACCTGGGCATTCAGGGGGATATTGAGGGCATGGATACGCGGCCGCTTCTGGATCTTGAGCATCCGCTGCGGTCCTCGGGCCTTACGCTGTCACATACGCGTGTGGACCAGGCCGAGTTCAGCAAGCTCAGCTTCTGCGGACTCCAGTGCGGTGTCTGCGCCTGGGATGAGGCGGAAGTGGACGCCTGTCTGTTCGAGCGCCTGAACGTGGACGGATGTGCCATCGGCGCGCTGTTCGCCCCGAAGAACGCCTACTATGTGCGCTTTCACAAGTGGGTGGCCGCGGACAATCCCTACTACGCCATCTGTGTAAACGGCGAAGGGCGCCAGAACAGACGGATGGAGATCACGTCCCCCGCCGCATTTTTAAGGATAACCTCACTGTCGGCGCTCACCGCCGCCTGAACAGGCAGGTCTGTGGCATATCCTGTC
>CAMNDE010000048.1:0-27868 GCA_946534895.1 uncultured Clostridia bacterium | reverse complement strand
GACCATGACGAGCATGAACATCATCACGATCACGACGGCCACGAGCATCATCATCACCATCATCATGCCCCCGGCGAGCATGACGCGGATGAGATTTTCCAGAACGTGGGCGTGGAGACCGCCAACCGCTACAGCCAGGACGAAATCCGCTCGCTGGTTGACCAGCTTTCCGATGAGGAAGAATACGGCCGCATCCTGCGCGCCAAGGGCATTCTTCAGGACGCGGAAGGCAAATGGTTTGAATTCGACTACGTACCCGGCGAGCTTCAGATGCGTCCCGGTCACGCTGACTACACCGGCCGCCTGGTGGTGATCGGTGCAGACATCAATGAAAAGGCACTCAGGGAGTTGTTCCACGTATGAAAGAGCCCGAAATGGTCCCAGTCTACCTCATTGCCGGTTTTCTCGAAAGCGGAAAAACCACAATGATCGAGTCCATGCTGCTGGATGAAGACTTCACCGGCGGCGAGGAGATTCTTGTCATCTGCTGTGAGGAAGGCGAAGAGGAGTATAATCCCGAAGCCATGGCCAAGGGACATGCGCACCTGGTGGTTCTGGAGGATCCCTCCGAGCTGTCCAGCCTGAAGATGAAGCAGCTCAACGAGCAGTTCCATCCTCAGCGCGTCATGATCGAATACAACACCATGTGGGGTCTTGAGAAGTTCGCCACGCTCCGCCCGCCGGCCGGCTGGCGCCTTGTCCAGGTGATCACCCTGGCGGATTCCGGCACCATGGCCAACTACATGACCAACATGCGCACGCAGATGTCCGGTCCCCTGCGCGAGGCGGACCTGATTCTGGTCAACCGCTGCGCGCCGGACTTCAACAAATCCTACTGGCGCAAGCAGCTGCGCGCCCTGAATCCCAATGCCACCATTCTCTTTGAGAACCTGGACGGCTCCACGGAAGACGGCGTGACGGATGAGGATCTGCCCTATGACATGAAGGCGGAAGTCATCGATATTGCGGAAGATCAGTTCGGCCTGTTCTATCTCGATGCCATGGATCATCCGGAGCGCTATGACATGCGCACCGTGCGCCTTGTAGGCCAGGCCTTCCCCGAAGAGCGCGCGCCTGAGGGCTTCTGCTTCTTCGGACGCTACGCCATGACCTGCTGCTCCAACGATATTTCCGAGTGCGGCTGGTACTGCCAGGGCACCATGAAGCCCGGCACAGGCGCCTTCTTCCGTCTCACCGCTCTGTGCAAGATGGTGGAGCAGGCGGGACAGAAGGGCATCATGCTCATCGAACAGAAGGCAGAGCCCAGCAAGCCCACCAAGGAAGAATATGTCTCCTTTGTGAATATCTGATAAAACACGGAACGGCTGCATACGCGCAGCCGTTCCTTTTTTTCGCAACAGAAAAAGGTGCAGCCTTTGGCTGCACCCTTTCCTGGAATCAGCGGAAACTGATATCGCTGCGTTTTCCGGGCAGCGGGGCTTCATCTCCAAGATAGAAGGAAGCAAAGCCCACCTGATTGTAGCAGATATTCTGATTGGCCACAGAATTGCGGTACCACGGGTCATGCATCAGACAGCGGATGCCGTATTCCGTCATGGCCAGCGTGCGCACAATCACAATGTGATTCTCCTCATCGGTGAGGATGAGTTCCTCACGCCAGTCACCGAACAGGTCCGCCTTCAGCGTCGGCGTGCGCTTGCTGCCGGTGGAAATCAGGCCGGTGGTCAGGTAGGGTTCGAATTTCAGGGTATCCTGATCCGGCACATGCACTTCGCTTCCATTGCATGCGTAATGCGTAAGCCCCGGTCCGAACCAGACCGCGTTTTCGCCCTGGGGAATGCCGCGTTCCTGGTCTGTCTCCAGAAGCACGCGTCCGTCCACCAGGCTTCTCACCCGGTGTCCGCACTCTGATCCGCCCGCCATGGCGCCGGGCCAGCGGTTGGAGAAATTGCCGGCTACGGATCCTTCATCGTCATCCCCGGAGAATTCGCCGAAAATCATGGAGCTTTCCTTCACAAGCTCCCCGTTTTCCATTCTCAGTCCACGGTTCGGGTCATGGGCTTCCGGACCCGGCAGCCAGCCGAACTGGTGGCCGTTGTGCCGGTTGTCCAGCGTATACTCTTCCGTTCCGGAATAGATCCGGACATCTCCGGCGGCGTCCACCGGCAGAAGCGCGCTGCGGTCCCCGTGCTGGAACCCGGCCCAGAAATTGCCGGGGTGCTGACGGATTTCCTCCGTGGCCAGGTTTTCGCCGAACTCCGGCTGATGCCCTGTTCCGTCCAGCATGGGCAGGATATCGCCGCAGATGACCCGGGGCAGCAGATGCTTCCCGTCCTCGGACAGTTTCAGGTTCATGCCCTTGAGAATCACTTCATCCCGGCCGTCCCGGTCAATATCCGCCATATCCGTAAAGTGATTGCCTCTGGCCCGGTACAGGTCCGGTCCCTCGCCCAGCGTCCAGCATGCCGGGTCCTCCGAATCAAAGGTCGCCGGCGGCATAAGACGGATGCCGCGCATGGTGTAGGCGGCAAAGGTGGTACGCTGATAATACCCGCGCTGGATCACGGCATAGTAGTTATCCCCGTCCAGACAGGCCACGCCGCCGGCGTAGCGGTTGGCGCGGTTGCCCTGGCCGTCTCCCCACACGGGATACTTCCATCTGTGCTCGAGGAAATATCCGTCCTTCTCCTGCATGACCTGAACCTTGTAGCTGTCCATGGTATCCGCGCCGGGCAGCGGCTTGGTGATCGTGCAGAAGTTTCCGCGCTGGGTCATGGGATCCAGCGCAAAATCGTCGCCGTCGGAAGCCACGCTGACCCAGGGGAAGGCGAAGTCCATGGTATCCAGTATCATGCCGCCCTGTCCGTTGTACCCGATGGCGCTCACATACTCCCGGTGTCCCGGACCCATGGGTCCGATGTGATAGGACTTGATCCAGGCCTTCTGCTGCGGATCATTCGGTCCGTCATTGTCCGTGGACCGGATGGGCGAGCGATAGCAGATATCGAAGTTGTTCAGAAGCGACCACTTCTTCTGCAGCTCCTCCACGCGTCCATGGGCGAAATCGTCCACGAATCTGTCCGTGGTGCAGGCAAGGCCCTCTTCGCCGCCCACCACGTGCTCCAGGTCATTCGGATAGACCACGCATTTCCTGACCTCGTCCCAGAACCCGATCCGGGTGCCGGGCGCCGTTTTCAGGATCATCTCCGCGCGTCCGTCCCTGTTGAAATCCGCCACGTGCAGCATGGTCTCATGGTCATTGCCGGATTTGACATTGTAGCCCATGTCAATGCGCATCAGAAGACGCCCGTCCAGCTTGTACACATCAATGTATTCCGGAGCGCTGAGATTGAAATCCGACCGGTAGATGGGATCCGAGAACATGGGGTCCGGGCTTTCCGCCCGCCACTTCACCACGATCTCATACTCGCCGTCCCCGTCGAAATCGCCCACGCTCATATCCTGCGTCCTGTACTCGGAAGACATGGAGGTCTCAACCGCCCCGTCCTCCGTCATGGCGAAGGGCAGGCTCGCTCCGCTGTCCAGCTCACGCACATACCGGATGAAGGCCCGTTCAAGCTCAGCATACAGTTCAGGCGTAATCCGCCCGTCCCTGAGGCCGGATGCCAGATTCAGCTCCTCGCCCAGATATCCGGAAAGCTTCCTGCGCACATCCTCCACGAATGCCGCGTCTACGCAGGTGCCTGCCTCATACGGTTCACGGAAGGACCGGAGCAGGTTCATGTCCACCCGGTACCAGTCCTCCCCGTTTTCCAGTTTAAACGCTGCGGGGTCCGGCTTGCAGCCCGGGCCCACCGATACGCCGCGGTACCGGAAATGCGCAAGCGGCACGGGTTCCGGCGGGGGGCACATGGGAATACGGTGCACGGCCGCGCGCCAGGCCTGGCCCTCCGCTCCGGGCAGGGATTCCAGCATGGGCAGCATCTGTATCTCACAGCAGCCTTCCACGCCGTCAATCAGCGGGGAAACCGCATAGCGGTCCCCTTTCCTGCCATCCGGATCCAGATAGCAGCAGGGGGTGGTCCCTTTCTTTACAATGCCAGGATTTTCCGGATAACTGCTCTCCGGCGGCACGTCATGCGGGCTGATTTCCGCAATCATTTCCCACACATCGCGCATGCGGTACACCCGCCAGCTGATGCCGTCCGGTTCGTCGCCCTGATATCTCCAGGACAGATATACGCCTTTTTCTGCCGGGGCAGCGATCAGGCCCCGATTCAAACGTTCCATTCTTCGCATGCACGGCACATCCTTTCTCCAGTCATACTGGACATTTGCTACTATGCGCCTAAGCCCTGCGCTTGTCAATGGGGATTTGCCCGGGTATACTGTTCAGGAACCTTGTTTTTTGGAGGATATGTACCATGCCCATGGACGGCATTACCACAGGCTTCATTGCCCGTGAACTGGACCGCATGCTCCGCGGCGGCCGGGTGGACAAGATCACCCAGCCGGAGCGCGATACCGTTATTGTGCTTGTGCGCAATGAAAGCGAGAACCGGCGCCTGCTGCTCTGCGCAAGCCCGAACAACCCCCGCTGTCATCTCACCAATGTCTCATACTCCAATCCGCTGGAGCCCCCTGCCATGTGCATGATGCTGCGCAAGCAGCTCCTTGGCTCCCGGGTCATCAGCGTATCCCAGTCAAACGGCGACCGCGTGGTCCATGTGGACCTGGACACCATCAATGAAATGGGCGACCATGTCCGCCGGCGTCTGATTCTGGAAATGATGGGCCGGCACTCCAATCTCATCTTTGCCGATGAGGACGACCGGATTCTGGAAGCCTCGCGCCATGTCAGTGCCGACATGAACCGTGTGCGTCAGATCATACCAGGCCTCCCCTATGCCCCGCCGCCGCCCCAGGAAAAGATGATTCCCGGCGAAGTGCTTGCCGGGCGCCTGGAAACTGCCATGCTGCAGGATCCCGGTCTTACTCTGGATAAACTGCTGGGCAGGGAGATCATGGGCCTCGGCGCCGTCAGCGCGCGGGAGCTCGCCGGACGCGTGATGAACGGCCTCATGGGCCGCCCTGAGGACGTGCACGACGCCTGTGTGCGCGCCGCGGACCTGGCCAACCGTCTGCCGGAGCTGGAAGGCCCGTGCTGCCTGATGCTGGAGGACGGCACGTGTCAGGATTTCTTCGCCTTCCCCTATCTCACCCAGCAGCCGTCCCAGCAGCGGAAATGCCGCACCCTGTCCGAGGCCATGGAACGCTTTTTCGGAAGCCGTGACCTCAAGGACCGACTGCAGCAGAAGAGCGCATCCATGGTGCGCATCCTGAAAACCCAGATTGAGCGCTGCGAACGCAAGCTTGCCCTTCAGGAAGAAGAACTCGCCGGTGCCGCGCGCATGGAAGAATACCGGATCATGGGCGACGTCATCAACGCCAATCTCTGGCAGATCAAGAAAGGCATGCGGGAAATCACGCTGCCCAACTTCTATGACGAAAACGGCGGCAGTATCCGCATTCCCCTGGACGAGCAGCTCACCCCGGTCCAGAACGCCCAGCGCTTCTTCAAAAAGTACCAGAAGGCGCGCAATGCCCGCCAGACCGCGGCCGAGCAGAAGGAAAAAACACTGGAGGAGCTCACCTATCTCGAAGGCGCGCTTCTGGACGTAGACAAATGCGCGACCGAGAGCGACCTGGAGGACATCCGTCAGGACCTTGTCCGCACCGGTTACGTCAAGCGCTCCACCAGCCGCAAGCAGCAGCGCGATCTTCCCAAATCCAGGCCCTACCGCTATCTGTCCTCTGACGGCATTGAGATCCTGGTGGGCAAGAACTCCGCTCAGAACGAAAAGCTGACCCTCGGCGCGCACCCGGATGAGACCTGGCTGCATGTCAAGGACATGCCCGGAAGCCATGTCATCATCCGCTGTGAGAAGGATCTCCCGGACCGCACGCTGCTCGAGGCCGCCAGACTGGCCGCATGGTATTCCCAGGGCCGGAACTCATCCGGCGTCCCTGTGGACTACACGCTCCGCAAATATGTGAAAAAGCCGGCGGGAACGCCCACCGGCTATGTCCATTACACGCATCAGCACACCCTGTTCATCACGGTTCAGGAGGAGGAAATCCGGCAGATCGCGCTTCAGCCGGACTGATCCTGATCAAAAAGGGGCGACTGCAAAGCCTGCAGCCGTCCCTTTTCCTGTGCTCACATTATTCATGCTCTCGTGCCGCTGGCCACGCCCTCATACCCTTCGGTCACCGGATCGGAGGATTTCCGGCACTGCACGGTCACGGACTTTTCCCGGAAGCAGACCAGCATGTCAAACCCGCAGGGCGCGTCCCCCACCGCAAAGCAGCGGATCCGCAGCACATGTTTATCCACCCAGCCGCCGGAGGACAGCGCCGGCACATCTTCCCATCCGGGATAGACGATTTCCAGGCTTCCGCCGCGCGCAAAGGGCAGACGCACCGCCCCCCGCGCATTCTCATACAGGAGACAGTCCCGCTTCAGCTGCAGCGAGCGCAGGCCCAGCGGATTCTCCCCAAAAGTATACAAGCCGGTTTCCTCCAGGGCAAATTCCGGCCTGTCCGGCACAGCCGGGACGCGCAGATGCAGTTCTTCCGCATCCATGTCCTCTTCTCCGATATACGGATAGATTTCCTCAAAGAACGCGTTGTAGATGCGCTGCACGCCGAAGGGATCCAGCCGTGTGTCCGCAATCGTGGAAAGCAGCGCGCCCCTGTCCGGGCACAGTATGGCCAGCTGACCGCCCATGCCGTACATGGCAAACCCGGCCCGGGTCCGCCAGCACTGCCAGCCGTAGCCGTAGCGTTCCTCCTCATTGGTCTGCAGAAGCGTTTCGATATGCTTCCGGCTCATCTCATCCACAAACCACGCCGGCACAATGCCGCCCCCGTGGTCCAGAAGCACCTGGGCTACTCTGTGCATATCCCGCAGGCTCATGCACAGACCGGACCCGCCCTGACAGCATCCGGAAGGATCCCGGAGCCAGTAGCGCCTGTCCGTGCACCCGGCCGTCCTGAACAAATGGTCATCCAGAAACTCCATTACTTCCTGTCCGCTCAGGCGCCTGACCAGCGCGGCAAGCACCTGGGAGCAGCTGGTGTCGTAATGGAACACGGTACCGGGCTCGTGGGTCGGCACGGAGGTGAAGAAGGTCTTCGCCCAGTTTTCATCCACGTGCTCGCGGTACGTGGTTTTCCGGTAGCAGGTGGCCATCCGCAGCATGTCCCGGATGGTAAGGCGCAGAAGGCGCCCGTCCGTTTCCGGTCCCACCCAGTCGCTGAAATACCCGCAGACAGGATCGTCCAGCCGCAGCTTTCCCGCATCCGTCAGAAGCCCGACAGCCAGTGCCGTCATGGTCTTGCTTACCGAATACATCCGGTGCGGCTCACCTTCCCGGAACGGCGCGTAATAGGCCTTTGCCTTTTCCACCCCGTTCACCGACAGGATGAATCCGTGCATGTTCACATCTTCCCGCGCCAGGCGGTCCGCAAACGCCTGAACGCGCGCTTTCAAAGCCTGATTGTCTGCCATGCCCTGTCTCCTTTGTCTTCCGTTTCAGTTTTTATAGGGAAGCAGCCGGAAACGGATCAGCTCCGGAACGGCGCCGAAACGGTTCCGATACCGCTCGTCTCCGTTGAGGATCCGTCCGCGCTTCCAGACACCGTTATCATATCTTCCCTCTTCCTTGGTCAGCACGTCCAGGGAAACACCATGTTCCTTCGCCTCAAAGCGCAGTGAGCAGTTCATGGCCAGCACCACGTATTCATATTCCGCGAGCTCCAGAATCATGCCGCCCGCGCTTTCCTGCCCGTCATAGCTAATCTGCGCATCCACGCCGGATAAATGTATGGTTTCCTCCTTTGCTTGTACATGCATGAACCCGTGCATGCGGCCTTCAGATGCCGCCTTACGGATCTGGCTTTCCATGCCGGGCACCAGCGCATACGCGCAGGCCAGTGCCTGGCCAGCTCTTGCCTGGGACGTGAAAAAGTCCTCACTCAGCCCCAGCGCCCGGGCCGTTTCCGGATCCATGTCCGCGTGATCCGCGAACGCGTCCTCAGCCCCGAAGGGCGCAAAGCACATGGCCTGATACCGGCCCAGCGCGTACAGGAAATACGCCGCGTTCATCCTTGTCTCCGGGATAAACAGCGGGTTGTCCTCCGTCGCATAGGATCCGCATACGCCCTGGAAGTCCGTAACATAAATATCCGGGGCATAGATATCCACATCCGGGGCCGCAATGCTCCACAGGTCATGGTTTCTGTACTGCGGTCCGCCCGAAGGATACTTGCCGGGCACCCAGGCCGCTTCCTCCAGCCAGGTATTGACATACATGGGCAGGGCATATTCGTCCTTGCCCGCGCGGCAGATCCTTTCCACCGCGCTGGCATAATGCCAGGCCATGAAACGCTCCGGCGCGCGGTCCCAGAACACGTCCTTCCAGGTTCCCCGGCCGTAGCCCTTTTCCGTGAGCGCCTGCGGGATCTCCTGCGCATAGGCCTTTTCCGCCTCGGGCGAGTAATCCCGGTCCGAGCCCAGAATGCCCATCTCGTTTTCCACCTGCACCATGATCACCGTGCGCTCCGCGTCCACTTCCTTCAGATGCCGCATGAGATGCGCAAACGCCCTGGCATCCGCGTCCACGGCGGCCCGGCACAGCGGTGAGATCACACAGTTGGCACTGCCGAAAAACGCCGGCATGCGCCCGTCCCGGGCCTGCACATACCAGAACCGCTCCCGGTCCGTTTTCACCCATTCCGGCACATACGTGGAACCGGAGTTCTTCCACAGCCCGAACCACAGAAGCACGAGCTTCATCCCATGGGCACGCGCCTGATGGATCAGTCCGTCGGTCAGCGTATCGTCAAATACGCCTTCCTCAGGCTCCATGCATTCCCAGTAAACCGGTGCAATCACCGTATTGGCATGCAGGCGCTCATAGGCCGCCCAGACATGCTTTTCCATGTATTCCAGGTCTGACGCGGAGGAATTATGCACTTCTCCGGCCAGCATGCGGAAGGGCTTTCCATCCACCATCAGTGTGGCGGCAGGTCCTTTCCCGACAATCTCAGGTATGGGTTTCATAGGCTATGCTCCTTTCATGAACAGGGAATCTGCGTGCGGGGCATGAACACGGGAGGGTAAAAGACGGTCATCCGCGCCCATTGTACCGCAACTGTGTGCATTCCTTCAATCCTGTCCGGACCGCCTTACAGCCCGGCATGCCCCGGCCCGCCGCCCGCAAGGCACAGGTCCACCAGTTTTTCCAACGGCGCATATGCCAGGGCGACCACCGTATCCGCGCTGCCGTAATAGATCTTCAGCTGCCCGTCAGTGCCCGGAACCGCCGCGGTGGGGAAAACCACATGATTCCGGAACCCGCCCTCCGTTTCACAGGCCGCTTCAGGCGCCAGCAGCGGCTCACGGTATATGCCCAGCACCTTCCGCGGATCCTCCAGGTCCAGCAGCATCATACCCGCGCAGTAGCGTTTCTTCCAGCTCGTTTCCCAGCCGTTTTTCCCGCGGTTCCTGTCCAGGTCCACGCCGTGCGTCAGCACCAGCCAGCCCCGGTCGGTGCGCACCGGCGGGGCCCCGGGCCCGATCTTGTCATTCGCATAGGGGAAATCCTCCACGCCCGAGAGAAGCACGGACCCGCCCCAGTACACAAGGTCCGGTGATTCGCTGAGCCACAGATCAAACCGGTCTCGTCCCCGGCTGTACACCGGCATGGGCCGCTCCAGCCGCAGATACATGCCCTGCACCTTTTCCGGAAACAGCACCATGTTCCGGTTGTCCGGCACGCTCAGGGAAAGCACCCGGAACTGCCTGAAATCATCTGTCCTGGCAATCCCGCCCCGCAGCCCGTGCCGGGTGTCGGCCGCAAAGGTCATATACACTTCGTTCCCGATCACGGTCAGCCTCGGGTCATACACCCGGATCATCTCGCCCTCCGGAAGACCGAAAAAACCGGACAGCCGCGGGTCCCTGCTGTCAAAGCAGGGCTCAGGCCGCACTTTCCAGTGAATCCCGTCCTCGCTTTCCGCGATGCCGATATTGGTCCCCGCAAACCCTTTTTCGCTTTCATACCCGTAATCATTGCGGAAGACCATGACATACCGCCCCTGGTGGAAAATCACGCCTGCGTTGAACACCAGTGTACTGGGATACGGCACGTCCTCCGCGCTGAGCACCGGATTCTGCGCGTATCGCCTGACCCATGGGCAGGATCTCAGATTTGGTTCCATATCCTTCCTCCTCACAGCTCCGCCTGTCCGCTGGCTTCCAGGATCACGGCCCGGACACTGCCCGGCCGGACATATACCGGGCCCGCAGCGCATTCCTCTTCCGTCCACGCCACCGCGTCCTGTCCCATCCGGCTGACCGCCCCGAAATCCGGAGAGCGCAGTTCCACGCTCCGCACCGGCCGCACATCATCCGGAAGCACAATCTCCGCCCGGTCCGTCTGACTGATATTGACCAGGAACAGACACAGACTGCCGTCCGCCCGCCGGCAGGCGGACGCATCCAGCATGGGCAGACTTCCTGCCGCGCCGAACGTCTCCGCCGGCGCATCCATGCAGCAGCGCACAAGCTCTCCGCTGAGCTGCTCCCGGTAGAGTTTCAGCACGGGATAGGTGGTCTGCGGGAAGCATCCGTTTTCCCCGGCGACAATCGGCGAAAGCACGTTCACCATCTGGGCCAGATTGGCCATGCCGATATCCCGGGCATGCAAGGCCAGCGTATTCATCATGCAGGCCGTCCACAGCGCGTCCCGCCAGGTATAGATCATTTTCAGCCCGTACCGGTTGTTCTCGCCCTGATACGCGCTGTTCCAGATATTCCACTCATCCACTGCCAGACGGATTTCCCCCTCCCGGCCCGGAAACCGGTACCACTGGCTCAGCGGCTTCGACGCTTCGGACGCTGTCCGGACCACGGACATCACGTTTTCCAGGTCCTCGCGGAAGCCCGCCAGTGACGCAAAGGGCGCATACATGCCCCGCTCATCCTCCCCGGCATAGTAATGGACGGACAGATAATCACATACCGGGGCCAGGGATTCCAGAATCCTGCGGTTCCAGTCCATGTCCGACGGATTCCCCACATACACCATCTTCAGCGTCGGATCCATGAGCTTCATGTGCTTGGTGAATTCCCAGGCATCGCTTATATACCTTTCCGGCACATGCTGGGCGCCCAGGTCCGGCTCCGCATAGCTTTCATTGCCGATGCACCAGTACCGGACATGAAAGGGTTCCGGATACCCGTGCATAACGCGCAGGTCCGCAAAGTACGTTCCCGGCTCACCGTTGCAGTATTCCACCCAGTCCGCCGCCTCCTGCGCGCTTCCGCTGGCCATGTTCACGCACAGCATGGGCTCAGCCCCGAGAGCGCGGCAGTATTTCACAAACTCCGCGGTTCCGAACCGGTTGTCCACCACGCCGCCCCAGATGAGGTTCCTTCGCTTCTTCCGCTCCCCGGCCGGCCCCACCGCGTCCATCCAGTGATAGATATTGGCAAACGTGCCGCCCGGCCAGCGCAGCAGCGCGGGGCCCAGGCCCTTTGCCATCTCCAGCACATCCCGGCGGATGCCGTCCGCGTCCGAAAAGCGGCTTCCCGGATCCCGGACGCCGCCGTCAATGCAGTTTTCGATAAACTCAATGAAATGCCCGAACAGAAGTGGACTGATCTGTGTCCCGGTGCACTCAAGCTTCAAAGGAATGACATGGTCCGCCATCGCATACTCCCCTTTTCCTGTACTCCGGCCTGTGCCTGCATGACAAGTATTTCAGGAAGCGGCAGCATTTGTCAAGGCATGTGCCCGCCCTCTGCCGGGCATGAAAAAAGGAGGAATCCGGAAATCCCGTTTTCCTCCCAGGCATATGCACGCTCAGAGCACCATAAGCGAACGGTCCATATGGCTCAGCAGCTCAAACCCGTCCTCCGTGACCGCCACAAGATCCTCAATGCGCACGCCGAACTTACCGGGAAGATAAATTCCCGGCTCCACAGAGAAGCACATGCCCGGCTCCAGCACCACCGTATGCGAATCCGTGTCAAAGGGTTCCTCATGGAAATCAATGCCGATGCCGTGACTGGTGCGGTGGCCGAAGTAAGCGCCGTACCCCGCCTCACGGATGATCCGGGTGGCAATGTCATGCACGCTGCGCAGCGTGATGCCCGGACGGATCACCGCCATGGCCTCCTGATTGGCCCGGAGCACCACGTCATAGACGCGGCGCATTTCCTCCGTGGGCTCCCCGAAGAACACCGTGCGCGTCATGTCACTGTAATACCCGCCGATCTGCTTGCCCGTGTCCACCATGACCGGATCGCCCTTCTTCAGCTTCGCATACCCCGGCACATGATGCACATCCGCCGTCCCGCTGCCCATGGCCACCATGGGATCCCCGGGGAACCGGCCCGCGCCGAGCCTGGCAAAGCAGTCGGAAAACACCGCGCTCATATCCAGCTCCGTCATGCCCTCCCGCATCTGCGCAAAGGCCATGGCAAAGACCTCATCCGTCACTTCACTGGCATGCCGGAGACATCTGACTTCCTCTGCATCCTTGATGCACCTGGCCGACTCCACGCATTTCGCGTATGTGAAACGCAGGTCCGGCCGCAGCGCCTGCAGCGGAAGCAGAAAACGGCTGGCCATGCTTCCGTCCACCCCGATACTGCCCGCCTCCAGGTAGGGCGAGAGCGCCTCCGCGGTCTTTTCCGAGTCCTCATAGATCACGGTTTCCATGCCTTCCGCTTCCACCCGGGCCAGCATATAGCAGACCAGCACAGCCTTTTCCTTTCCCAGAATCAGGGCATTGAGCCGGTCAAGCGCATTGACCTGCGTATCCGTCAGGTACTGCAGGTTCTGAGGACTGGTCACCAGAAGCTGGTCAATCCCCATGGTCTTCATGGACGCTCTTACTTTTTTCAGTCGGCTTTCAAGCATATTCCTTTCCTCCGGTCCGTTTTTTTATACATCATATCAGGGCAGCGCTCTCCTGTCCATGCTCGAATAGGGCAAATCAGATCAAAAGCCGTGCAATTCCGATCATCCTCTTTCCTCCCCTGATCCTCATTGGTTTTGGTCCTATCCGGCCGCTTTTGTCCGGTTTTTCCACACATTCCAGCCAGGCTCCTCCAGTCATGGATTCCAGGCATTCCACGCAGAATCTGCGCAGGATGATCGATTCTGCACGATATCCGATTCATTTTCACGTGTCCTTACGCCGCCGCAGCGTTTATAATGCATATGTATCATGTCTTCATCTGAAACAGAACACATCATATGCGGGTTTACACCCCAGAAAGAAGGGAAAGCGCTGTGCCGGTCTGCGGCGCCGCGCGGACAGCATGAATCTATCGCTCCCTGATCTGCAGGAATGGATAAACCATAACCGTCAGGAAATCATCGATGATCTTTTCGGGCTTGTACGGATTCCGAGCATTTCAGACCCTTCCTCTCCGGTCAGGCCCTTCGGCCAGCCCTGTCAGGACGCCCTGGCCTACATGTACGCCCTTGCCGCGCGCCACGGTCTTTCCAGTGATGATTTCAGCCATACCGTCGGCCGCATCCGGCTCACCCGGCGCGAACATGCCCGCAGCATCGGCATCTGGTGCCATCTGGACGTGGTGCCTGTGCCCAATCCCGAGGACTGGGTCTATCCGCCCTTTGAGGGCACGGAAGTGGATCACCGCTATCTCATCGGCCGCGGCATTCAGGACAACAAGATGCCGGCCATTGCCGTGTTCCATGTGTTCCGGTATCTCCGGGAAAAGGGCATTGAGCTGAACCGGGACTGGTCACTGTATCTGGGCACCAGTGAGGAGAACGGCATGGACGACGTGCGCTGGTTTGTCAGAAACTGTGCCTGCCCGGACCTGAGCCTGGTGCCGGACACCGGCTTTCCCGTCTGCACCGCGCAGCGCGGCTCCCAGGTGCTTCGCTTCAGCATTCCGCTTGATCCCGGCACATCGCTTGCATTCAGGTGCGGCTCCAATATTTCCGTAACCCCGGAAACGGTCACAGCCGAGTTCGGCGACGGCCGCGTCCTCAGAAGCCAGGGCCACGGCTTCCATATCATCCGGGCGGATCACGACAATGCCGTGCTCCACATGCTGGAGCAGCTCAGCAGTGCCCTGCCCGGATATGCCGAAAGCCTCACCGGGCTGCGCGCGCTTCTTGACAGCGAGGAAAGCATGGGCATCGCCTATTCCGACGAGGCATCCGGCCCCGTATTTGCCCGGCCCACCCAGATGTCCTTCGAGAACGGCCGGCTCCTGGTGGATGTCTTCAGCGTCATCCCGGTGACCGGAAATCCCGACGCCCTGCTCGCCTCCGCCCAGGCAAAGGCCGGAGCCAGCGGCATTGACTGTAAGCGCCGCAGCATGCGCCCGCCCTGCTATTTCCGGAGCGATCATCCGCTGGTCCGGGTGCTGACCGATGTCTACCATGATGTCACCGGCGATCCTGCCGGGCCTTTCATCATGACCGGCGGCAATTACGCGTCCCTGCTTCCCAATGCCCTCGGCTACGGCCCCGGCATGCCCGGGCGTCTCTTCCCCGAATCCATCTTCCCCCAGGGCCACGGGGACTATCATCAGTGTGATGAGAGTGAGGACTGGGAACATATCGTCTCATTCATGAAAGTCTATGCAGAGGCTGTCATGCGTCTGGACAGCACGGACAAACTCTGATTCTCCCACATCAGCGCAAGCAAAGGAGGTTCTGCCATGCATGCAAAGCACCGCTCCTTCAGCAAGGCCGTCAGACACTTTTTCGTGGACTACTTCTGGCTGCACCTGATGGTGCTGCCGGGACTGGCGTTCTTCATCCTGTTCAAGTATGTGCCCATGTATGGCATCATCATTGCCTTCAAGAACTACAAGGGCGCCGGCGGCGGATACGCCGGCATCGCCAGCGCGCCCTGGATCGGACTGAAGAACTTCCAGACGTTCTTCTCCTCGCTCTACGCCGGGCGCGTGTTCGGAAACACCATCTATATCAGCCTTCTGCGCCTGGTCTTCTCGTTCCCCGCCCCGATCCTCCTGGCGCTTCTCATCAATGAGATCCGCAAGAACTGGTTCAAGCGCACGGTGCAGACCATCACCTACATGCCCTACTTCCTCAGCTGGGTTGTGGTGGCCGGACTCCTCAACACCCTGCTCTCCCCGGACATGGGTGCCATCAACGTGCTGATCAAGTCACTGGGCGGAACCCCCGTTTACTTCCTTACCTCCAAGAACTGGTTCCGGCCGATCCTGGTCATCAGCGAAATCTGGAAATCCATCGGCTATGGATCCATTGTCTACCTGGCCGCCATCACCGGCATCGATCAGGAGCAGTATGAGGCGGCAAGGGTGGACGGCGCCACCAAGATGCAGCAGATCATCCACATCACCATCCCGGAGATCAGTGAAATCATCGCCATCATGCTGATTCTCCAGATCGGGCGCATGTTCGACGACAACTTCGACCAGATCTATAACCTCTACAGTCCTTCGGTCTATGAGGTTTCCGACGTGTTCGAAACCTACATCTACCGCAACGGCATCCAGTCTTCCAAGTTCTCCTACTCCGCCGCCGTGGGGCTTGTGAAATCCGTCATTGTCCTGGTCATGATTATCTTCTCCAACCGCGCCAGCAAACGTCTCGGCGCCCAGGGCCTGTTCTGAGGAGGTGCGAAGGCATGAACGGAAATCTGACCCACAGTGAGCGCGTATTCCTCCTGGTCAATGACATCATCATGATTCTCCTGTGCCTCGTGATGATCTACCCGGTGCTCTTCGTGGCCGGACGCAGCGTCACGCCGGATATCGAGCGCGCCCTGCATCCGCTGCGCATTATCCCCGCCACGTTTGACTTCAGCGGATATTCCTTCATTTTTTCCTCCGGTTCCAATATTGTCAACAGCTACCGCACCACGATTCTGCGCACGCTTGTCGGCACATCCCTCAATATCCTGCTGACCACGCTCATGGCCTATCCCCTGTCCAAGAAATACTACCCGGCCCGCAAGGCAGTCACCGCCCTGGTGGTGTTCACCATGTGGTTCTCCGGCGGCCTGATCCCCAGTTACCTGCTCAACAAGACGCTCGGCCTTGTGAACAGCTTCTGGGTCTACATCTTCCCCTGTGCCGTGAACGCGTTCAACATGATCATCATGCGCAACTTCTTCATGCAGATTCCGGATTCCCTGGAGGAAAGCGCAAAGCTCGACGGTGCCAATGACCTGGTGGTGTTCTTCCGCATCTATCTGCCCCTGTCCACCGCCTCCATTGCCACCATCACCCTGTTCTACGCGGTGTTCCACTGGAACATGTGGTTCGACTCCATGCTCTACATGAACCGCAAGGACTGGTGGACCATGCAGTACACGCTGCGCATGCTGATCGATTCCGCCAACGTCACGGACGTGGCCACCGTCGGCTCGGCCATGGACAATATCCCGCCGGCGGAAACCGTGCGCATGGCCACCATTGTGGTGGCCACCCTGCCCATTCTCTGCGTGTATCCCTTCCTGCAGAAATACTTTGTCAAGGGCATGCTGGTCGGCTCTGTCAAAGGCTGACCATTGGCATACATACCTTATTATTCAAAAGGAGGTTGTCCCATGCGTAAACTTCTTTCCCTGATCCTGGCTCTGTCGCTTCTCATGACAGTCGCCCTGCCGCTTCTGGCCTTCGCCGAGGGTGAAGTGCAGACCGAGCCCGCGCGCTTTGTCATCCGCTCCAACTCCAACAAGGAGAACAAGACGGAGAACGAAAAGATCCATGCCATGATCGAAGAACTCTCCGGCATCAAGTTTGAGGTCATCGTGGTCCCGGAAAACAACTGGGATGAGCGCGTCAACGTCATGCTTGCCGGTGGCGAGGAATTCGACTGCATCAACCTGACCGCCCATGGCGGTGTCTGGGCTGACTATGCGGCCAACGGCTTCCTGAAGCCCATCACCGAGGAAATGCTCGACACCTACATGCCCCATATCAAGGCCATGATCCCCGAGGAAGCCTGGGTTCCCTGCAAGGACTCCGAAGGCAACATCTGGGCTCTGCCCCGTCATGAGACCTTCACCGCCGGCCGCGTGCCCTCCATCCGCACGGACTGGCTGGAGCAGCTGGGTATGGAAATGCCCACCACCCTCGAACAGCTGGAAGCCTATTTCGAGGGCGTCAAGAACAACGATATGAACGGCAACGGCGATCCCAACGATGAATACGGCTACATCCCCTACTTCAAGAGCCTGTTCAACGGACCTCTGCATCTGTATTACCTGGGCACCCAGGGCGGCTGCGACGCCGTGGACCGCTTCCTGGATGAAGACGGAACCGTGAAGCCCTGGTACATGCATCCCAATGCCTGGGCACTGGTCAGCAAGGGTGCTGAGTGGTACCAGAAGGGCTACATCAATCAGGACTACATCACCATGACCAATGAGACCGCCAATGACATGGGCGCTGCCGACCGTATCGGCATGTGCTCCGGCTGGTACAACATGGGCCTGCAGGGCACCGAGCGCCTGGTCAATGCCAATCCCGACAGCAAGTGCGCCTGGGCTGCCATCCCCAACTTCACCGATGCTCCCTCCGGCGTGGCTGCCTGGGGCGGCAACCCCATCTACATGGCTGAAGTGGCCCTGTCCGCCACCTCCAAGGATCCTTCCTGGGCCTTCAAGCTCCTGGACTGGATCTTCGCCGATGAAGCCAACTACATGCTGGCCACCTACGGCATCGCCGGTGATCACTATGTGCTGACCGAAGACGGCAAGTACTTCACCCAGCCCGAAGGCGCCACCGACCGCTACATGCTGGAATACCAGCTGCTTGAGTGGTACGACTACTCCAAGTATCCGCAGCCTCTGTTCACCCGTGAGACCTCCACCTGGCGCGCCTACACCGCCTATGAGATGCGCAATCAGATCGATGCGGGCATCAAGGCCATCCCGCCCTTCGATTACTATGTGCCCTATGATCTCAACGGCACCGACGCCGAATTCCTGACCGATGACGCCCAGACCCTCATCGACGAGGCCGTGGAAAAGGCCCTGGTGGGCGAACTGGACGAGAACGGCTGGAAGGCCGCTGTGGAGACCGCCTGGGAGACCGACGGCAAGATCCGCAGTGAAGTCTGGACCAAGCAGTATCACGCCTTTGTGGACGGCGAATAATCCTTCCCGTTCCGGATTCCCGGACTGTCCCGCCTGTGCGGGGCAGTCCTTTTTTTATCCCCCATGCACAGAAAAACAGACCGCCCTGCTTATCAGAGCCGTCTGTCTTCCGAAAAACCCTTGAGATTATCCCCGCTTCAGAAACTCCGCAAGTCCCCGGACTGCCTGAATGGCTGACCCGTCCTCCGCCGCCGGCACCGTATCGGTCCGCATGCTCAGGACAGGCGGGTACCTGTCACGGATGTTCAGCTGACGCAGAAGCATGCCCGCTGTGTACATGGCATTTTCCGGGCTTCCGTTTCCGCCGCCCACAAGGATCATGCCGCCTTTCCCGGAGCGCCGGATCAGCTCCTCCTGCCGGAAAGCACGCGCGGAATAATAGCGCTGAAACCGGCTGGCCGTATCCAGCAGCCTTCCCGTAAGGCCTGAAAACCATACAGGCGATGCAATCACGATCCCCTCGCAGGTTTCAATCCTCCGGTAAATCTCCTGCATGCCGTCCTCCACGGCGCAGCCCCGCTGCGAGCGGCATGCCCGGCAGTCCGTACAGGGATGGATATCCTCTCTCCAGCAGTCCACCAGAGTGCACCTTCCGGGAAGCTCCTCCATAAGGATATCCACCAGGGCCGCCGTGTCGCCATGCGGATGCGGGGACCCGAAGAAAATCAGGATGTCTCCGCTGTTTCTGTCATTCATATCTGATCCGTCCATTCCAGTCCGGCTTATGCCTGCCACTGCGCTCCGGCGAGCACTTCATCCCAGATCCGCATGCCTTCCTCCGCCACGCCCGAGCGCACATAGAAATTGAAATAGTACAGGGTCTTTCCGATTTTCAGTGAAACGGTTTCCGCAGACATGTCCGTTCCCTGGGCCTGATAGGTATACCGGAAAGCGCGTCCCGTTTCACTGCCCACGCTGCGGTCCTCAAACCCGGTCAGCTGATAGCCGCTGCCCTTCATGGCCCGGGCCACGCGTCCCTCGGCCGCCCTGGCCAGGTCCGCGCTCTTCAGCAGAAGCCCCGGCAGAAACCCTGCCGGCTTCCATCCGATGCTGACCATGATATGCTTTTCTTCACATGCCACGCACACTCCGGAGCCTTCCTCCAGAAAATGCATGGCCTTTTTCTCCTCTTCGCTGAGCTTCCGGAATCCGTCCGGAAAGCACATTTTCAGGGCCTGATTGATCATTACTGCTTCCATGGTCTGTATCTCCTTCTTCTCAAAAGCCCTGTCATTCCGGCAGGCCCCTGTTTCTCCCTGCAGAGCACCCTGCCCTGCATGAATTGATACGCTCGACTTTTCCTTCTGGCACCTGCCAAATGCCATGATCCGACTCCGGAAACACAAAGAGGCCGTGACACACAGTTCACAGCCTCTCTGACGCTCTGCGGCATCAGACTGCCACAAAGAACTTCAGCAGGAAAATCACGGACAGGAAATAGGTCAGAGGAGAAACCTTCCTTGCCTTGCCGGTAAGTACTTCCACAACCGTATAGCTGATCAGAGCCAGTCCGATGCCGTGCCCGATGGACCCGGAAATCGGCATGGCCAGCAGCATGATGCTGACCGGCAGCAGCTGGGAAATATCGTTGAAATCAATTTTGCGCAGGTTGCTGAGCATCAGAATGCCCACATAGATCAGCGCGGACGAAGTGGCCGCAGCCGGAATGATGGCAGCCAGGGGCGCAATGAATATGCACAGCAGGAACAGGATGCCGGAAACCAGCGCGGTCAGTCCGGTTCTTCCGCCGGCCGCCACACCGGACGCGGACTCCACAAACGTGGTCACCGTGGACGTGCCCGTCAGAGCGCCGGCCACCGTGCCCACCGCGTCAGAAATCAGTGCCTGGCGCATCTGCGGCATGTTTCCGTTTTCATCCAGCATGTTCGCCCGGGAAGCGGTGCCCACCAGGGTGCCGATGGTGTCAAACATGTCAATGACACAGAAGGTAATGACCAGTGTGATGATGGTAAACCAGCCGATCTGCACAAAGCCGGCAAAATTGATCTTGAACAGCGTGGTGTTTGCCATGTCCGCAAACGGCGGCACAAAGGATGCCGTTTTCAGGCTTTCGAAAGGATTCGTGTGCAGGAATATGGCTTCGCCTGCCCAGTAGAGCACGGAGGCCGTCAGCATGCCGTACAGCACGGAACCTTTCACCTTCCGGTGCTCAAGCCCCACAATGGTGAACAGTCCCACAAACATGGTGAGCACACTCAGCACCATCACCGCGTGCCCGGAACCCATCTGGGCTTTTCCGAAGCCGGCGGTCAGCGCGCCGAAGAAGTCGCGCATGGCATAGAACGGACCGCCTGTTTCCGAATACACACCCACATTGGACCCGAACCCGATGTTCATGAGCATGAAGCCGATGGCCGGCCCGATGCCCAGGCGGATGCCCAGCGGAATGGCGTCCACGATTTTTTCACGCACATTCAGGACGGAAAGCACCAGGAACACAATGCCTTCCACCAGAATGATCACCATTGCCGACTGGAATGACTCAAGATAGGTCATGCCCGTGATCGCGGCAATATTGGTCACCACCACGGCAAAGAAACTGTTCAGTCCCATGCCGGGAGCCATGACAAACGGCTTGTTCGCCAGAAATGCCATACAGAATGTACCGATGGCGGAAGCAATACAGGTAGCCAGAAAAACACCGTTCCACAGATCCCTGCCCTCGGCACCGAATCCCGTGAGAAGATTTGGATTCAGCGCGATAATGTAGGCCATGGTCATGAATGTGGTAAGGCCCGCGAGAAGTTCCGTGCGTACATTGGTCCCGTTGGCCTTAAGCCTGAAGAGTTTTTCCATGAAATCAACCTCTCTTTCCCGCCTATTGTAATGATTCTTCCCGATTCTGCAAGCGGCTGTGAAAAAGAACTGTTCTTTCTTCAGCAAACCGCCTCTTTTCCCGGCACGGTCACAGTATCCCGCGTCAATTTCTGTTCCCGCCCGTTTCCAGTTTCCCGGTGTATTCCGTGATGCCCCCGATGCTCTTTACATGTCTGTATCCCCGTTTTTTCAGCGTCCGCGCCGCCCTGCGGCTGCGCATGCCCCGGAGACAGTAGAGAAACAGCGGGGTTTCCCTGTCCATTTCCAGTGTCTCCATTCCGGACAGCGGAAGATGCACGGCACCCGGGATATGCCCGCTCCTGTATTCGTCCGCTTCCCGCACGTCCGCAAGCACAGCACCCTTTGTCCTGCGGCATTCCTCCAGGCCGGACTCCAGGTCCGCGTGGAAAAACAGCTTCATGTCGTCACACCTTTCCATTCCGAAGCTTCCGCCGCTCCCGCGATATGATCCACCAGGTCCTGGAACAGGGCGTCCCGGTTGATGTGACAGACCATCCGGCAGAGCGGCCGCGTCATATCTAAGGCATAATGATGATCGTATTCCGGAATCGGGGTGGGCACCAGGCGGTCCCGCATCAGTTTTCCCCCGTCATTGAGCAGCCAGCCCACCGCGGTCACATCCCACAGCACACGGCTCCACACCCGGCCCCGGGCATACGTCTCTGCTGTCTTCACGGTATGATCCACCAGATAATCACACAGCGCGCCGCGTCCCCGGAGCCAGGCTTCCAGCTCCGGTCCCGTGGTGGTGAACGCGCTGACCACGCCCATGCACGGCAGGATCACCAGCGGAACACCGGAATCCATCACCACCCGTGCCGCCGCCACGTCCTGCCTGCAGTTGAACTCACGGTTGTCCGGCCAGGAAAGCGCGTGCCCGCCCAGCCAGACCACCACCATGTGCTCCGCGATCTCCGGTGCCGTCAGCAGAGCGGAGGCCACATTGGTGATGGCGCCGATGGCCACCACATACAGCGGACGCTCCGGCGGGTACTGCCTGGCGCGCCGCACCAGATCCGAAGCCGCCTCCGAGCATACCGGCGTATGCTCATCCGAAAGGTACGCATCCGAACCCCGGAACACGGGATACTGTCCTTCCTGCCCTGCCAGGGCCAGAAGCTTCCGGATCTCCGCATAGCTCTTCTCCATGCCGTCCGCAGGCCCTGTGGACCGTTCATTGAAGAACGGCGCTGCATACAGTGCCTGTACCCGGAGTTTCTCCCGCGCATGGATCGCATAGGCAATGGCGAACTGATCGTCCACCTCATTGAACGCATCCGTATCGATCACAAGATCCACCATGCCCACGGGGCAGTCCAGATTCCGCATTCTCACTTCACGGTCCATGATATGAGCACTCCTCTCACGCATATGCATTCAGGATTATCATTTCTTCCCTTCTGTTTCGCCCTGCCTGAGCGGATTCCTTCCCGGTTCCGCCTGTCCCCCGCACATTCCGGGACAATAAAAGGGCTGCTGCCGTTTCCGGCAGCAGCCGCAGTGTTTATTTACCGATTTCCACAGGATCCCAGCCCGGATCCTGATAGGCCGTGATCACAAGTCCGTTCTGCTCCACATAGGCCCGGAGCGTGCTCAGGCGTGCCTGCTTCACCACATCACTCCCGCCGTCCGCGGCTGTGAAGAAGGCGTCTTCCAGTTCACTGTCTCCATTACAGAACTTCCTGATGTCCGCGGCATAGTCCTCACCGTCACCCGCGGTCTCCATGGAAGTCACCTTCCATGCCCCGTCCTTCAGCTCCAGCTCTGCCACCGCGGGCATTTCCCCGCCGGAAATGCACCTGAGGACGGAAGTGCGGCGTACATACACGCTTGCCCAGAGATTCCCGTACACCCGTGCATGACTGTCGTCCACATTTTCCACTTTCAGGATCACCGGTTCCGGAATGAACACGCTTCCGTTTTCACTGGCGAACATATCCGCCATGCCGCTGCTGATCATGTGATCCACAACCGCCTTCACGTAAGGGTCTTCTCCGGTGTACTCATACTCCGGCAGGGCATCCGCGCGCGTGAATACCGTCTGCTGGCTGTCCTCGTCATTGCCGGCCGTCCACACAAGCTCCGGCTGTTCCTCCGTGCCCGCAAACCGGATGCTTCCCGCAATGCCCTTTTCCCGTTCCACGGGCCCGGCTGCACTCTCGTCTCCGACGGGCATGTCATAGAGCGTTCCGTCATGGTATACGAGGGCATCCTGTTCGCAGTCATAGAAAAGCTTTGCTTCCACCATGTATGCTCCATGGCTTACAGGCGAATAGATGACCATGTTCCAGCCGCCGTCCAGTGCCCGGTCCACGTCCATGACGGTAAACTGGGTATCCTTTTCCCACCATTCCCCGGAAAGCACCTCATTCAGGTCTTCCTCCGGCGTGGACATACCCTGGGCACCCCCGATGCTCTCCACAACAGCGCCGTCCTTCACGGAGAGCGTGAAATCATGGTACTGATCGCAGACCTGGCCCAGCATATGCCGGACCCGCACGGTGACTTCGCCGTCTGCGCCTTCCACCGGCTCAAAGCGCACCATATACTTCCCGGCTTCCTCATGGGCATCCGCCAGACGCACCAGGGCATTGTCCCCGGCAGGCGCCACAGCCTCCCAGGTTCCGTCATCCCCGTCCACGGGATCAAAGCTCAGCACATAGCTGCCGTCCACGATATCGCCGTGGATGACCAGATGATCCTCCTCGGCCACTGCACACAGACCCATCAGGCATACCATCAGTACAACCGCAATTGCCAGAATCTTTTTCATTTTGTTTTTTACTCCTTTTTCCGATGATCGGATATCTTTCTTACTGGACCTTCTCAAAAGTCTTGCCTTCCAGGATTTCCTCGCCGGCGTTCCGGATCACGACCCTGCCATCCTCATTGAGCGTGAACACCGCCTGGCTTTCGCTGTCAGAAATATTTCTGCGCGTTTCATTTCCGGCCTCATCGGTCACCACTTCGTCACAGATCACATGCACAGCTTTCAGGCCCTGGCTTTCCGCGTCATAGTCGCAGGCAAAGGTCCACTCCGTGCTCTCCCAGGCGCTGTTTCCCCAGGTGATCAGCACCTTGTAGTTCTCCGTGTCCTCCAGAAACACTTCCAGGGAAGCCCGGTCATCCTGCCATACGGCGCCCATGACCGATTCCAGCACCCAGCCTTCCTCCGGCAGAAGCGCTTCCACAGGCGCGGCCAGCCCGTGCGCGTCAGCCAGTGCCTCAGCGGCGGCGCTCATCAGCAGCCCGGGTTCCACCGCATCTTCCGGCACGACTGCCCGGAAGAGCTCTTCACTGCCGTCCGCGTTCACCTGGCGGATATAGCTGCCGGTGTTTTCGTCCGGCGTCCAAAAATCAAAGCGCACATTCTCCTCCGGGAAAGAGAGCACCACGTACTCACCCTCGGGAGTCTCAGACGCGTCCGCCGGAATCAGCTCCACGCCCCTCATGCCCTCTGCGAAGAACTCCAGTTCCCGGTCGCCCGTGGGCTCCATGATATCGTACTCCGTTGTTGCGATCACGTAGTGCGCCGGATTGGCCGTATCCGTAATGCTGTTCAGGTGCACATGCAGGGTTTCGTCCGCCAGCGCGGCAGACCAGGCCAGTGTCAGCGCAGCCGCACCGGCTCCCAGTGAAACCATCCACTTCCTCATTTGCATACCTCCTTACCTTTATGAAACGGATGTTTTCAGCAAAATCTTGCACGTTTTTTCCTCCGTGCAGTCTTTGATACGCAGAACTGCCCGCAGTGGCAGTTTTCTGCAAAAAAACAGGCCCCCCGGAAAGGGAGTCCTGCCATGAAATACCGTATGTCTTTTTGATTCAGCGGTGGAACAGGAACACCTGGCCTCCGATGTTCACTTCCAGGTTTTCACCTGAGCGCACAGCGGAAACGCCGCCTTTCCCGTTCTGCTGCATCTGAAGCGTCTGCCCCTCCAGGCGCCAGGTAACCGAATACCGGGTCCCGTTGAGCTGGAACTTTCCGGTCCCGTCCTCAAAAATGTCAAGCGTGGTCAGCGGCCCGATATTCCAGGACCCGAGAAAAGCCTGCGCCGGATCCGTTTCCTCACCTTCAGCGGCATTGTTCAGCACAATGCTCAGAAGATTCTCCTGCTCATCATACACAACGGACCCGCCCAGCGCGGCGATCAGCGGCTCCAGAGGCACATAGATGTTTCCGTCCACAATCAGGCTTTTCTGCTGTTCATCATTTTCGTCCAGCAGAATAATCTTTTCCCCGTTCACCGTGATCCGGATATTCCGGTACTCGCCTTCCGCGCCCGCACTCCCGCACAGACAGAGAATCAGGAGCATTGCGCTCAGCAGCATGACGGTTTTCTTCATGGATTCAGCTTCCTTTCCTGCATTTCTCCCCAAAAGCGCGCTTTCCCGGTCAGCGCTTCACCACCCTGGCGCCGAAGGGCATCAGGGCCAGGTTCGCGATCTTGAAAAACTGTTTCCCGAAAGGATACCCCACAATGGTAATGCACCAGACAAGGCCGATCAGCGCGTTGACCATGGCCAGCCACAGCCCGGAGACGAGCAGCCAGACAATATTGGCCAGCAAAGACGGCGCGCCGCCGCCCGGCACCACCTCCCGCCCAAAGGGCCTGAATGAGAGGCTGGCAAACTTGAAGCACTGCCGCCCCCAGGGTATCCCGATCACGGTAATGCACCAGAGCAGGCCTGACAGCCACCAGCCCAGACCGCTCACAAACCCGCCGAATACAAACCACAGAATATTCCCGATTACCTTCAAAACAATCCCCCCGGTCAGTTCTCCCACGTCCGCCTCTTACGCGTCTTCCTCAAGCGACCATCGGATCAGGTCCGCCAGGATCGGCTGAAGCTTGCGCGCCTTTTCCGAAAGCTCATACTCCACGCGCACGGGAACCTCCAGGTATTCCCTGCGCAGAATCAGATGATCCCGCTCCAGTTCCCGCAGCGTCTGGGACAGCATGGTATTGGATATGCCCTGCACACTGTGAAGCAGTTCATTGTACCGGCTTGTCCCGTTGCTGATCAGTGAGCAGAGCACAGGCAGCTTCCATTTCCCGCCTATGCTTTCCAGGGCTCCCTGCAGAGCGCACGCCGGTGCGCAGGGGCAGTTGTGCTGCTGAGACATACCGCATCCTCCGCTCAGTTATTTCTTCCTTGCTCCGGTTTTTTTCAGTCATTGACAGGGGCATACCGGATCGCTAGAATCGTATCAGATAAGGATTCCGTTGTAAAGCCTGAATCCTGATTCATTAAGGAGGACCTGAATATGAGCAAAGCACTGATTGCCTATTTTTCCGTGAGCGGTGTCACCGCCAGGGTTGCCAGGGAACTGGCCGAGGTGGAAGGCGGAGACCTGTTTGAAATCCGTCCCGAAGCGCCCTACACCAAAGAAGACCTTGACTACACCAACAAGCAGTCCCGAAGCACGCTGGAAATGTCCGATCCGAACTGCCGTCCGGCCATCACCGGCTGCGTGGACCTGTCCGGCTATGATACCGTGTTTGTGGGCTTCCCCATCTGGTGGGGCCGTGAACCCAGCGCCGTGGATACGTTTCTGACCTCCGGCGACTTTACCGGCAAGAAGATCGTGCCCTTCTGCACCTCCGGCGGCAGCGGCATGGGCAAGACCGCTGAGCGTATCCAGTCCCTGGTCGGCAGCGGTGCCTGCGTGGACGCGGGAAAGCGCCTCGGCGGCGAAGTCTCCGAAGAAGACCTGAAGATCTGGACCGACGGCCTGAACCTGTAACGCCGGGTCCTGTCACGGATAAAGCACGCATCCCTTATCCATGTCCCGCCGTCTGGCGGGACATGGTTCTTTCCGGCAGTGCTCTCCAGATGCCCGCAGGCCCGCACTGCCGTACCGTCCACAGCAGCGGAAAGATTTCTTTCTTCTTGCATATTTCGTGCATGATCCTATAATGATCCGGCATAACTCATAAAAAGGAGCATTCAGCATGGATGTCAGGAAAGCCGCCGTCCATCTCAGCACGGTGATTGACGGCGATGAAATGCATCACGACTACGTGGGCGAGTATCAGATGAGGAACGGAAGTCACTGCGTTGCCTATACCGATTACATGGGCAACGGCATCACCATGGTAGGCATCGAGGCTTCCGGCAGTGCCATGCTTCTGCACCGGGTCGGCAGCGTGACAGCCGATATGCTGTTTGACCCGTCCATGAAAACTGTGGTACATTATGATGCACTGTCCCTGAAGGGCGAGTTCGTGCTGCACACGCTGTCCTACTTCCTTGCCGAGCTCGATTCCGGTCTCATGATCCAGACAGAGTATGATCTGAGCGAAGCCGCCTCCGGCGAGCATATCACCCATGGCCGCCAGATCCTGTTCATCAGTTTTCCGGAAGACACCCCGGCCTGACCCACACACCAGACGAGGAGGATTCCCATGCCAAAACACATCATCGCCGTCAACGCCGGCCCCAGAAAGGGCTGGAACACCGACACCCTGATCACGGAAGCTTCCCGCGGGGCCGAATCCACCGGAGCCGAGGTCCAGCGTTTTGACCTGTTCCGTCTGGAAAAATACACGGGATGCATTTCCTGCTTCGGCTGCAAAAAGGAAAAGAACAAGGGCCGCTGCATCTGCCGCGACGGCCTGACGCCTGTGCTTGACGCCATCCGTGAAGCCGACGGCCTCATTATCGGCTCCCCCAACTATCTCAGCGAACTCACGGCGTCCTTCCGCGCGCTTTACGAGCGGCTCATTTTCCAGAATCTCACCTATAACCTGGAAAACCCCTGCTGCAACCAGCATCCGCTGCCGGTTCTGTTCATCATGACCAGCAATGCCCCGGACACGGGATATCTGAACCTGGTTGGAAACTATCAGCAGACCCTGAACCGCTTTGT
>CAMNDE010000047.1:0-28160 GCA_946534895.1 uncultured Clostridia bacterium | reverse complement strand
AGCGTTTTTTCCGATATGCAGTTTGTTAGATAGACATATCATGATATAATTTGCATATACCCATCTTTGGAGGTGTGAATTAATGATTCAAGAAACCATTAGGCCTTCAGCGGACCTGCGAAATCATTATAATGAAATCTCTCGTCTGTGCAGAGAAGGAAAAGAAGCAGTGATTATCACTGTCAATGGTAGAGGCGATACAGTATCTCTTTCTTATGAAGAATATCGGCGGATGAAAGCGAGAATTGAGCTATTAGAGCTTTTGTCTGAAGCTGATGACGATGTAAAACATGGCAGAGTCGCGCCTGTAGAAGATACTTTTAGTGATCTGCGGAATATCCTGAAAGGTTGAAAGGCTATGGAATATAACGTCATTCGCACTGACAAGGCAGATGAACTTATTCATAGGATTATACTGTACGTAGCGGAACAATTTGGAAAAGAAGCTGCACTGGAAAAGTTGGATGAGCTTGAAACATCAATATTATCCCTGGCTCAAAATCCATATATCGGGATAAAACCCAGGTATACAATCCTTCGTCGTCAAGGGTACTTGGTTCTGATTACAATGAAGGACTTGATATTTTATAAAGTAAATGAGCACGATAAGGTAGTGACGATTTATGCGGTGGTTGATCAACGACAGGATTACATAAATATCATTCGTGGACTTTGAATATGCAGGAAAATGTATCAGAATCATCTGTGAATTCACCTGTCTGCGGAACTTTGGTGCAATACGATATGATATGTATAATTCCATTTCGTATGTAATAGACTCTGACTGTCATTTAACATATTTTCCACCAACTCAGCTGGTGGTTTTTTTCACACCCAGGGCGCCCAACAAAAGAGCTATTCCGGAATGATCCAGAATAGCTCCAACAGCGTTTACTATACATCAGGCCCTGAGAACCTTTTTCAGGTACATGCCGGTATAGGACGCGGGATTGGCCGCCACATCCTCCGGCGTGCCCTGGCAGACCAGGGTTCCGCCGCCGTCTCCGCCCTCCGGGCCGAGGTCAATGATGGCATCCGCCACCTTGATCACGTCCAGGTTATGCTCAATCACCAGCACGCTGTTCCCGGTCTCCACCAGGCGCTGCAGCACCTGGATCAGGCTCGCCACGTCGTCCGTGTGCAGACCGGTGGTGGGCTCATCCAGCACGTATATGGTGCGGCCTGTGGACTTGCGAGACAGTTCCGTGGCCAGCTTCACGCGCTGGGCTTCGCCGCCCGAGAGCGTGGTGGCCGGCTGGCCCAGCTTCATGTATCCCAGGCCCACGTCGGCCAGGGTCTGGATCTTGCGCAGCACGCTCGGATGGTTCTCAAAGTAGACCAGCGCTTCCTCCACGGTCATTTCCAGAATATCGTGGATATTCTTGCCCTTGTAGGTGACCTCCAGCGTCTCACGGTTATAGCGCCTGCCGCCGCAGACCTCGCAGGGCACATACACGTCCGGCAGGAAGTTCATCTCAATGCGCACAAGGCCGTCGCCCTGACAGGCCTCGCAGCGTCCGCCCTTGACGTTGAAGGAGAACCGGTTTTCGCGGTATCCCCTGGCCTTCGCTTCCGGCGACATGGCAAAGATCTTCCGGATCATGTCAAACACGCCGGTATAGGTGGCCGGATTGCTCCTGGGCGTGCGCCCGATGGGGCTCTGGTCAATCATGATGATCTTGTCCAGCTGCTCGGCGCCCAGGATCTCCCGGAAGCTGCCGGGCTTGGTTCTTGCACGGTTCAGCTTTCTGGCCAGATACTGATACACGATCTCATTGACCAGGGAGGACTTGCCGCTGCCGCTGACGCCCGTGACCACGCACAGAACGCCCAGCGGGATATCCACGTCCAGGTTTTTCAGGTTATGCTCGGTGCAGCCCCGCACCTGCAGGTATCCGGAAGGCGCGCGCCGCACAGAAGGCACCGGAATCTTTTTCTGACCGGACAGGTACTGGCCCGTAATGCTCTCCGGGCATGCCATGATGTCCTCCACGGTGCCCTGGGCCACAATATTCCCGCCGTGCACGCCGGCTCTCGGGCCTACGTCCACCAGGTAATCCGCCGCCATCATGGTTTCCTCGTCGTGTTCCACCACGATCACGGAATTCCCCAGATCGCGCATCTTCTTCAGCGTGTATATGAGCTTGCCGTTGTCCCGCTGATGCAGTCCGATGGACGGCTCGTCCAGGATATACAGAACCCCTGTCAGCGCGGACCCGATCTGCGTGGCAAGCCGGATGCGCTGGGCCTCGCCGCCGGACAGTGTTGCCGCGCCACGGGACAGGGTCAGGTAGCCCAGGCCCACGTCCGCCAGGAACCCGAGCCTGGCCTCAATCTCCCGCAGCACCTGCCGGGCCACCGCCTGCTGGCGCGGTCCCAGACGCTCGGGAAGCCCCGCAAAGAATGCCTGGCTGTCCGTAACGCTCATGTCGCTGACCTCGGCAATGTTCCTTCCGTCCACCGTCACCGCCAGGGTTTCCGGCTTCAGACGCCTGCCGCGGCATACCGGGCATTCCTCCTCGGACATGAACTCCTCATACGCCTGCTTGGAATACTCCGAGGTCGTCTCATGATATCTCCGCTCCAGCGTGGGAATAATGCCCTCAAACGTGGACTCATACGTGCTCGCGCCGCGGGAGGACATGTACTGCAGCCGGATCTTTTCCAGGCCGGTGCCGTAGAGTATGGCATGCATGGCCTCGGCGCTGAACTCCTTTACAGGCGTATCCAGCGTAAACCCGTACTTCTCGCCCAGCGCGCTCAGGTACTGGGCCGCGATCCCGGTGTCGTCCTCCGTGTTGAATCCCGGCACGGCCAGAGCGCCCTGACGCAGGGTCAGGTTCTTGTCCGGGAAAATGGATTCCTCGGATATGCGCCGGATCATGCCCAGGCCCGAGCACTCGGGACAGGCGCCGAAGGGGCTGTTGAACGAGAACATGCGCGGGGACAGTTCCTCAATGGAAATCCCGCAGTCCGGGCAGGCGTAGTTCATGGAAAACAGCTGTTCGCCCTTTTCGCCCATGTCCATGATCACCAGTCCCGCGGACTGCCTGGTGGCCGTCTCAATGGAGTCCGTCAGACGCTGCTGGAAGGACTTGCCCGGGCGCACGATCAGACGGTCCACCACCACTTCAATGGTGTGCTTCTTTTTCTTGTCCAGGGCCGGGGTCTCTTCCAGGTCATAGAGTTCGCCGTCAATGCGCACGCGCACATACCCGCCCTTGCGCGCGTCCTCCAGCACCTTGTTGTGCTCGCCTTTCTTGGCGCGGATCACCGGGGAGAGCACCTGCAGGCGCGTGCCTTCCGGATACGCGCATACCGCGTCCACCATCTCATCCACGCTCTGCCGGCGGATTTCACGCCCGCACTTTGGGCAGTGCGGAATGCCGGCACGCGCCCAGAGCAGACGATAGTAGTCATGGATCTCCGTCACCGTGCCCACCGTGGACCGGGGGTTGCGGCTCGTGGTCTTCTGGTCAATGGAAATGGCCGGGCTCAGGCCCTCAATGGCATCCACGTCCGGCTTGTCCATCTGTCCCAGGAACTGCCGGGCATAGCTGGACAGGCTTTCCACGTACCGGCGCTGGCCCTCGGCGTATATGGTGTCAAAGGCCAGGGATGATTTTCCGGAACCCGAAAGCCCGGTAAACACCACGAGCTTGTTCCGGGGAATGGTCAGGGAAACATTCTTGAGATTATGCATCCGCGCACCGCGGATGATCAGTTCATCGTTCACGTTTGTGCAAAAAGCGGCCGCGCCGCTTATCCTCCAGAGAGATCTTTTCTGCCGTTTCCGGCAGCTGAGTCTATCATAATCCGCAGGGTCAGGCAATGTCGGGATTGACAGGTTCCCTGCCCATTTGCTAGAATTCAGGTACTGAATGGAAAGGAGCTGAATGCGGTGCGCAAATGATTTCATCGTAACCATGATGACGGCCTGAGGGCCCTGATTTGTGTACGGTGAAACTGCGCAGGCACGTTCCTTTTTTCTGTGCCTTTTTTTCCCGTACAGGCAAAAAGAGGTGATTTCCATGCAGCTTTCTCTGAACAATCTGACCTTTACCTATGACGGAGCCGACACGCCCGTCTTTGAAAACCTGTCCGTGACATTGGATACTTCCTGGCGTCTGGGGCTCATCGGCCGCAACGGCCGCGGAAAAACCACCCTGGTGCGCCTGCTCTCCGGCGAGCTGTCCTGCCCGGGCGTTCCGCTTCTGCCGGACTCGCCCGTGTTCCCCATGCCCGTGCCTGACCCTTCCCTGCCCTCCATGGACCTCATGTGCCTGCTATGCCCTGGCACGCCCGTCTGGCGTCTGGAAAAGGAAGCGCGGCTCATGGGCCTGGACACCCGCCTCCTGGACCAGGTGTTCTCCACCCTGTCCCCCGGCGAACAGACCCGGCTTCTGCTTTCGCTGCTCTTTGTCCGGGAGGAGGCGTACCCGCTCATTGATGAGCCCACCAACCATCTGGACCGGAAGGGCCGCGAGCAGACCGCCGCGTACCTCAGACAGAAGGGCGGATTCCTGCTGGTCAGCCATGACCGCACGTTTCTCAACGCCTGCATCGACCACGTCATGAGCCTGAACCGCAGTGACGTGTGGGTCATGCAGGGCAACTACGACACCTGGGAACACCGCATGCGCATCCAGAACGAGTCCGAGCAGGCCCGGGGCGAAGTGCTCCGGCGGGATATCACGCGTCTGGCAGAAAGCGCGCGCAGTGCGGAGAACTGGAGCCGGAAAACCGAAAAGGGCAAGCGCCATGTTCCGCCCTCGGAAGCCGCAGTCCTGGACAAGGGATACGTGGGCGCGCGCAGCGCCGCCATGATGAAGCGCTCCAAGAATATTGTCCGGCGCCGGGAAAAGGAGCTCCAGGAAAAGGAAGGCCTGCTCAAGAATCTCGAGCATCAGGCTGAACTCCGGATTGCGTCCCTGGACGCGCCGCAGGATGTGCTGGTGCGCATCCGGGATGCCTCGCTGACCCTGGGCACGCACCCTGTCTTCTCCCATCTCAGCATGACGCTGCACCGGGGCGAGCGCCTGGCCCTGACCGGTCCCAACGGCTGCGGAAAAACCAGTCTTCTGCGTCTGATCCAGGGCCACCGAGAGGGCTTCTCCGGCGAAATCCATCTCATGTCCGGGCTCATCACCTCCTCCATCGCCCAGTCCACCCAGGGCATGCACGGTTCCCTGGCCGGGTATATCGACGCATCCGGTGCGGATCCCACGCTGTTTCTGGCCATTCTCCGGTGCATGGGCTGCGGTCGCGAGCTCTTCGGCCAGAGCCTGGAAGACATGAGCGAGGGCCAGAGGAAAAAGGCCGCCATCGCGCTCAGCCTGTCCACCCCGGCGCACCTGTTCATCTGGGATGAACCGCTCAACTATGTGGACGTCATCTCCCGCACCCAGCTGGAGGAGGCCATTCTGGCCGGCCGGCCCACCATGCTTCTGGTGGAGCATGATCAGACCTTCCTGGACCGGGTATGCACCCGGACGCTGGCCATGGAGGAGTTCGCGGTTTTGGAACCGCATTTGTGACACTTCAGACGCTTTCCGTTCCGAAGCCGGAAAAATCTGCTATACTCATGCCATAACATCCGGGGCAACCGGAGAAAGGAGCTCATTCATGACACTGTATATCATCCTCGGCGTCGTCATCGTCCTGCTGATTCTTCTGTTTATTATCGGGTATCTGAAGGCTCCGCCGGACACCGCCTACATCATCTCCGGCATGGGAAAGCGCCGGATTCTCATCGGCAAGGCAGGCTGGCGTCTTCCCTTCTTTGAAAGAGTGGACAAACTGTCCCTGCAGGTCATGACGGTGGACGTCAAGACCTCCGAAGCCGTGCCCACCAATGAGTTCATCAACGTCATGGTGGACGGCGTGGCCAACGTGAAGATTTCCTCCAATCCTCAGCTGCTCGAGCGTGCCGCAGAGTCCCTGCTGAACATGAAGCAGCCCCAGATGATCGCCATGGTCACCCAGGTGCTGGAAGGCAATATCCGCGAAATCGTGGGTTCCGTCGGCCTCAAGGAAATGGTGCAGGACCGTCAGGGCGTGGCCAAGAAAGTGGCCGAGAACGTGATCCCCGACATGAGCAAGCTGGGCATTGAGCTGGTCAACTTCAATATTCAGAACTTCCGTGACAACGCGGGCACCATTGAGAACATGGGCATTGACAATGTAGAGCAGATCCGCAAGAACGCCCAGATTGCCAAGGCAAACGCCCAGAGGGACATCGCCATCGCCAGTGCCCAGGCACAGCAGGAAGCCAACGCCGTGCGCGCCGATTCCGAAAAGCTCATTGCCGAGCAGAACGCGGAACTCGCCGTACAGCAGGCCGACATGCAGGTGCGTGCCGATACCAAGAAGGCTCAGGCCGACGCCGCCTACTCCATTCAGGAGGAAGAGCAGCGCAAGACCATTGAGATCACCCGCGCCAATGCCGACATTGCGCGGCGCGAAAAGGAAGCCGAGCTGGCCGAAAAGGAAATCGCCATTCAGGAAAAGAAGCTGGATGCGGAAGTCAAGAAGGCCGCCGATGCGCACAAGTATGAAGTCGAGCGCGCCGCTGAGGCCGATCTGATCCGCCGTCAGCGCGAAGCCGAAGCCCAGAAGTATGAGGCCCTGCAGCAGGCAGAGGCCCGCAAGGCGGAAGCCGATGCCCGCCGCTACGCCATGGAACAGGAAGCCGAGGGTATCCGGTCCAAGGGCATTGCGGAAGCTGAAGCCATTGAACGCAAGGCGGAAGCCCAGAAGAAGATGGGCGAAGCCTCTGTGCTGGAAATGTATCTGAACGTGCTTCCCGAAGTGGTCAAGAACGCCGCCCTGCCCCTGGCTTCCACGGACAAGATTGTCATGTACGGCGACGGAAACGCCTCCAAGCTGGTCCAGGACGTCATGCGTTCCTCTTCCCAGATCATGGAAGGCATCCGGGAAGCCACCGGCATCGATCTTGCCTCCGTCCTGGCCCACACTCAGAGCAGCGAAGGCAGTCTGCCGGAAAAAACAGAATAACCCGCACTCAGCTGCAGACCGGACACGAAACCATATCCGGCTGCACATCTGTCAGCCATATGGACTGCCGCCCGGGGGCGGCAGTCCTTTTGCGTTCCCGCCTTCTGAAGGGTCATTGTGGAAAACACGCAGAAGCTCGCTTCCCTGTCAGCTGAAAAAGAACGCGTCCGGACCGAGCTGAATATGGCAGCCCAGATTCAGGCCAGCGCGCTGCCGCATGTTTTCCCGGCATTCCCGGACCGGACGGACTTCAGCATCTATGCCTCCATGACCCCCGCCAAGAAAGTGGGCGGCGATTTCTACGATTTCTTCCTGATCGACGATACGCACCTGGGCATTGTGATGGCGGATGTTTCCGACAAGGGCGTTCCTGCTGCCCTGTTCATGATGACTTCCCGGACACTGGTGCAGATCTACGCAAAAATGAAGATGGGACCGGCGGAAACCCTGTCTGCGACCAATAACTGGCTCCGCGCCAACAACAAGTCGTCCATGTTCTTCACCGTCTGGCTCGGGATTCTGGACCTTTCCACCGGGCTTATTACCGCCGTGAACGCGGGACATGAGTATCCCGTGATCCGATTTGGCAGACGTCCGTTCCAGCTGTTCAGGGATAAGCATGGTCTCTTTGTCGGGGTATCCGAAAAGGCGCGGTACACGGCGTATGAACTCCAGATGGCGCCCGGTGACAGGCTTTTCCTCTACACCGACGGTGTGCCGGAAGCACAGACATCTGACGGGAACATGTTCGGCCTGGACCGCATGGTCTCCGCACTGAACGAAGACCCCGATGCACCGCTGGAACAGCTCCTGTCCAACGTCCGAGGCGCGGTGGACGGCTTCATCCAGGGCGCCAGTCAGTTCGACGATCTGACCATGCTCTGTCTGGAATACAGGGGAAACCCGGCCAAGCAGGAATCCTGCACACCCGGAGAGAAACCTGAAGCAGCGCAGACAGCGCCATGACACGCTTTTCTTCAGTGTACGCATCTATGATTCTGATGTGGAGGTTTCAGGAGCAATGATCGAAACAGCTGTTATCATAGGCAATCTCTTCAGCCTTTGCGCGATGGTTTCCGATTCCGTCAGCGGCACAAGGAAAAAGCACAGCGAGATCATGGCCGTCCAGATCGTGAGCCAGTTTTTCTACGCTGCGTCTTCCATCGCGCTGAAAGGGTACAGCAGCACCGCCCAGAACGTTGTGGCCGTCTTCCGGAATCTGGCGGCCATGAAAAACGTCAAGAGCAAGGTCCTGGAGTGGGCGCTTATTCTGGCGGGCGTCGCGCTCGGCATCGCGTTCAACAACCGCGGACTGCTGGGATGGCTGCCGATCATCGCCAATCTGGAATACTCCATCTCGGTGTTCAGGCTCAAGGACAACGAGAGGGCTCTGAAGCTGGCCTTCATTGTCAACATGATCATGTACGCGGTTTTCAGCGTGGTCATCATGAATTATGTGGGCGCGGTTTCCTGTACCGTCATCGCGGTAACCACCGCGCTTTCTCTGCTCAGAATGAACAAAGGTGCGGACAGCAGCAAGAACTAATGCGCCGCCTGTCGGGAACACACAACAGACAGCTGACACGCAAAGATGATGAGAGGCATTCTGGTCCTGCAGAATGCCTCTCTTTTTTGAACTTACCCGGAGAGTTGAGCTCAGGAAATTGGCATCAAAGGCCTTGTAACGATAGCCGGCTGATGCCAAAACTGCAATCTGCGGCATGCATTTCGCCGAAAACTGCGTCTCTATTCCATGTTTCCCGTTTTTCCTGCTTCCTTCTGAAAATGGTGAGCAAAAACGCAGAATCAACAACTGCAGTTCTTCGCCCTCATGGACCAGGGCAGAAAAAACCCTGGCATCGCTTCATGAATGAAGTCCAGCCAGGGCAAAGCCTGAAAGTTATGGATTGATCATCTTTCAAAGGACAGTCGGCAGTCTGTCTGACAGTATCATGGAATCACGCCGGACCCTGTACGCTTACAGCATATCGATATACGTGCGCAGCGCGTCATCCTCACTGGGTTTTTCCACAAAAACAATCCGGCTGGCATCCACGGTTTTGTATGCTTCATAATAGCGCAGCCCAAGTTCACGCTGGGCCTTCGCCGTGAAATGCAGATGGTCCGGCTTGCCCTCCAGGCCCTCAGCGGAAGCAAAGGCCGTCATGGGATGTGCACCGGCAAAACAGCGGATCTGATCATTCACGGAGCGGTAATACTGTTTTTCGCATTCCAGTTCGCCGAGAAACGCTCCCAGCCCGCCCACGATAAAAGGCACGTTTTCCAGATGCAGCGTCCGCGTCAGGGCGGCATAGAATGTTTCCAGCTTTCCCAGATATATTTCAGCCAGTCCGGGATGACAGTCGGATTCCCCCTGATGCCACAGTATACCCGCTATGGTGGATGTACGCTCTGCCAGACGCGCCTGGAAAACGGCATGGTCAAACAGCAGACTGCCTTCCTTCCACTGCTCAATCTGGGTGCCGCCGTCCGCGCAGGGAATCAGTCCGACGTCCACGCCGTGCTCCTTCTGATACGCGTCCGCAAAACTCTCGGCCAGGGAAATCCCCGAGAAGAACCGGTCCGGGTTCACCGGGGAGCGCATGGGCTGCCAGCGTCCGTTGCGCAGCATTTTCAGGTGCGCATTTTCAATGGGCTCCACATCCGCAATATTCCCGCGGCCCGCCATATTGGACTGTCCGATCATCAGAAAAGAATGAATCATACCCTGTCTTCCGCTCCTTTACGCCGATCTGACTGCAGATCCGCTGAAGATTTCCTGTGCTTACGCTTTCTGTTCCCAGCGCTTTTTCATGGTGAAGGCTGCATCCTTCGGCTGGCGCTGACGCGTGAACAGGCCTTTTTTGTTGCCGTTCACGCGCATGATGCCCTGGCCGGTCTGGAAATCCGCAAAGTTCCATGCCAGTTCGCCCTGGACAAAAGGATACCGGTCAAACACACTGAAGTTCATGTCCATGTATTCCGTCTGGTATTCCTGGCTCCACATGACGCTGGGCAGCTTGTGAAGGCTTTCCAGGGTATCGGTGCCGAATTCCGTGAACACAAAGGGCACATCCGGTGCTTTGGCCGCCCACTGGTCCATTTCCTCAACGAACTGGGCTTCAGCATCCTTAAGGTCGCCGCCGCTGATGTACCATCCATAATAACGGTTGAGACAGATAAAGTCCATCATGGGCCAGCACCGGCAGCGGTCCGGACTGCTGGTCTTTTCCAGCACGCCTGTGACAGGGCGGTGCTGACTGTCCAGCTGCCTCGCGGCATCAAACAGCGGGGCAAAGTAGTCATGGGCGGCCTGGGTGATGGTCTCCGCCTCATTGAAGATGCTCCAGGCAATGACCGAAGGATGGTTCTTGTCCCGCTGAATCATCTCCTCCAGGGCGGCACGGTGGTTTTTCTGAAGAAGATTCACGTCCGGACAGTCACCGAAGAACCCGTTGGACTTGCCCGCGCCGGCCGCCATGAAGTTGGCAAAGCTGCGCATCATGCCCACTCCGGGCACTTCATCAATGATCAGGAAGCCTTCCTGATCCGCCATCTGATACCATTCCTCGGCATAGGGGTAATGACTGGTGCGGAAGCAGTTGGCACCGATCCATTTCATGCACTCAAAATCGCGCTTGGCCACAGCCCAGCTGAACCCGCGGCCCAGAATATCCGAGTCCTCATGCTTGCCAAAGCCTTTCAGGTATACGGGTTCACCGTTGACCATGATCCGGCCGCCTTCCACGCACACCGTACGGATGCCCGTGGGTGCGTCGTAGCGGTCCACTGTCGTGCCGTCCTTTTTCAGCAGAATGCTGAGCGTATACAGGTAGGCATTGCGCACCTGCCACAGATGGGCGTCCCTGACCTGAAGTTCGCCCCGGCTTCCCTCCGCTGACGCAGCCAGACGTCCCTCCCGGTCGTACAGCTCCACCGTCACATCGCCTTCCGCTTCCACGGAATAGGCAATGAACGCATCCCGGCCTTCCAGGCGGAAGCTCACGTCATAGTCCCGGATATTCCCTTCAGGCACCTGCATGAGCCACGCGCTGCGCTGAATGCCGGAATAATTGAAGAAGTCAAAGTATCCCCGGGCCATTCTGGTCCCGTCACGTTTCACGCCCACCGCGCCGCAGGGAATGCTGGTTTCATTCAGCTCATTATTCGCCTTGACCGTCAGGCGGTTGCAGCCTGTATGCAGTTTTTCCGTCGCGTCCAGGATGACCGGCAGGAATCCGCCCTCGTGTTCCCCGGCCAGCTGCCCGTTCAGGTATACGCAGCACCGATGGGTCACGCTGCCGAACCGGATGAAATACCGCTGACCCGGTACTTTTTCCTGAAGGTATACATCCGTTTCATACCAGAAGTCACCGCAGTAATCCCGCTGCCAGGCTTCGGTGAACAGATCGGCAAAGCTCGCCGGCACAGGCATGGAAATAGGATCGGGCAGGCCTTTTTCAGCCCATCCGTCCCCATCGCCCAGCGATTCCGGGTCAAACTGAAACCTCCACAGACCGTCCAGCAGCTGGGCACGGCGGTATGCATTGTTCACAGGGTACAGCTCGGAATACATCATGCTTTCTCCTCCTTCGGAATGACATCGTCTGCGTTCTGCATGGCAGCGGCCTCATCGCCGAATACCATCACCTGATCCGGTGCCTCCATATGACGCTTCCATTCGGGAAGTCCGGGACCGTTGGGACAGCCGGTCCTTGCAAAGTTGGTCAGATATGTGCTCATGTCCTTCGCCAGGGCATGATCCCATGCGGTATTGGGCCGCCAGCTGTTCTGGAGTGTATCGAACCAGTACCACAGATCCGCGCTGTGGAAGGCGCCGCGGTCATCCCCGGGCAGCTGACGGCTGATATGCCCTGCATAGCAGTCGGTAATGCCCGCCCTGGCCGCCGCATCCTGCCATTTGAGAATGGCCGTGAACAGCGTGGGCTGCCAGAGATCCTGACTGGTGGACGTGATGATATACGGGATCCTGTGCATCTGCCCGTTCTCCAGCGCTTCATGCACGCTGCACGGAATCAGTTCATCATCGATCACCGGCGACGTGACAGCCAGCCCGCGTCCTGCCTTACCCAGCTGCGCGCCGAAGGCCGAAAGCAGTTTCCATGCGCTCACCCGTCTCAGATCACTGAGGGTTCTGCAGTTCAGCTCTTCCATGATGCCGTCGCCGAAGGCGAGATTCTCCTCCATGCGGATATTGCCGTCAAACGTCTCATCCAGACCCGCACCCGAGCACAGCACTGCCTTTTTGAACAGTCCTCTTGCCATGGGAGACAGGCACAGTTCCTGCGCGCTCATGCAGCCGGCGCTCTGGCCCATCAGTGTAATGTTTTCCGGGTCTCCCCCAAACGCCGCAATGTTATTCCTGACCCATTGCAGCGCGGCAAGCTGGTCATACATGCCGTAATTGCCCGTATGCCCGTGTTCCCGCAGCCCCGCAGTGGTACACAGGAACCCGAACGGCCCCAGCCGGTAATTGATGGTCACCGCCACCACGCCGTCCCGGGTCCAGGCCGGCGGAGCCAGATGCTTTTCCCCGCTGCTCCCGCCGAGAAATGCACCGCCATGAATATACACGATCACCGGCATCGGTTCCTGCGCTTTTTCCACCGGTGTCCAAATATTGAGACGCTGACAGTCATCACCGTACCGGAAACGGATATTCCGGCGGAATTCATGGTAATAGAAGGGATCATTTCCCATGGCTTCGGACCTGAACGCCCGGAACTGCCAGCTGCAGGGGCCAAAGTCCGTTGCGTCCAGCACACCCTCCCAGTGCGTGGTCACCGTGGGATAGGCAAAGCGCTCCGCATGGGCATAGGGAATGCCCAGATACGCGTTCTGCGCGCCTTCCCGCAGGCCCCGGACCTGTCCGCAGGGCGTATCGATGACCAGGGTGTCCTCCATGTCATGCAGCATCTTTCCAAACAGCTTTTCCGCGTTCTCATAGCAGATTTTCCGCATGACCGTGTCACTGATCAGGCCTGCCGCATGCCTTTCCTCAAGCCACTGGGCCAGGGGCGGCTGCCAGGGGCTGTGCACATCCACCGTATCGGTTCCGAACATCAGCTGATCCTGGAATTCTTCCAGGAAAGCCAGCCCGAACGCCTCATCACGGGTAATGGCGCAGTATCCGCTGCCCGCGGAAAGGTCCGCATGCAGATTGGGATATCTGCGCAGAAGCTCCGGCACTCTGCCGCCCGGCGCGACAGCGCCCTGTCCGCGCCCGTTCCTGCCTTCCCTGTCAGAGGGCGCGTCTCCGGAAATCTCGATCCAGAACGGCTGACTGTGGCCGATCAGCTGCAGGTGCGGATGCTCTTTGAGCACCTGTTCCAGAAGCGGCAGCCCGGGACGGTCCACAATGCCGTAATTGAACCCGACTTCCGGGCTCATATGAAACAGCACCGGCATCTCCATGCTTTCAGCGGCAGCAAACACCGCCTGAAGGAAAGGACTGTCCAGCGTTTCATTCACGCACAGTTCACCCACGCCCACGGCCCCGGCTTCCTTGGCTGCCGCCAGATGCTCAAACACAAGAGCGGGGTCGCCGCTTCCCGGCGCGCACATCCAGTGCAGACGCGGCTCCGCGGCGCAGATTTCCCCGGCGCTCACCGAGTCATCCATGCTCATCAGAATTCCATGCTGAATGCCCTTTGCCCGCAGATCATCCATGTTCTCCCCGGCCTGAGCCACTGAGGAAGCATGAATGTGTATATCGATCTTCTTCATGACGTTCTCCTTCCGGAACTTCCCATGTATAAGTTGTACAGCCGTCTCGTTTTTCCTGTTTCCGCAGGCCATTTCCTGCATCCTCCGCGCATTTCAGGCCATGCCCTGTCCTGAAAAGACAATGCCGGAGCAATACTGCCCCGGCACTGCAATTCTGGCAGCATCAGCCCTTCACGCCGCCCAGCGTAATACCCTTGACGAAGTTTTTCTGAATGAAAGGATAGATGATCACCACAGGCAGGATACCCACCACAGCAATGGCCATACGGATGGAAACAGCAGGCATGCTCGCTATGGCGCCGTCCGTGTTGACCACATTCGCGTTCTGCTGCAGGGCCTGAATATTCTTGATCATGCGGTTCAGCAGGTTCTGAATGGAAAACAGGTCCGTGCGCTTGGTCAGATAAATGTAGCCGTTGTTCCAGTCGTTCCAGTAGGCGATGCCCACAAACAGGGCAATTGTGGCAATAATGGGCTTTGCCAGAGGCAGCGCAATCCGGTAGAAGGTCTGGAACTCGGTAGCGCCGTCGATAAACGCGGCTTCGGTGATCTCATCCGGCACACTGGATGCAAAGTAGGACTTGACCATCATGACATTGAACGCGTTCATCAGCAGGCTGGGGATCATCAGCGCCCAGAACGTGTTCTTGAGTCCGAACACATTGGTATAGTTCATGTATGTGGGGACCAGTCCGCCGTTGAACAGCATGGTGAAGAACACCAGGAAGTTCAGCAGCGCCTTGCCCGGCAGACCTTTCTTGGCAAGCGCATAGGCAAGCATGGTGGTAATGACTACCGATACCATGGTGCCGAACACGGTGAGCATGATGGAAATACCATAGGCCCGCAGCACGGTATCGCTCGAGGAAAAGATGTAGTTGTACGCCGCCAGCGAGAATACCCTGGGGAAAAAGCGGTAGCCGTCCTGGACCAGAGCCGTGTCATCCGTCAGGGATGCCATGAGAATCAGCAGCAGCGGCAGCAGCGCCAGCAGGGTCAGGATGATCATGACGGTATGGCCGATCACCTGAAAGGCTTTTTTATCATTCATTTTCATATCCGTCCCTCCCTCCTCAGAACAGCGCACTGTCGCTGTCATATTTGCGCACCAGCAGGTTGGCGCCAAGCACCAGAATGAAGCCCACAATGGACTGATAGAATCCGGCAGCGGCAGACATGGAAATGTTTCCCGCTTCCAGCAGGCCGCGGTACACATAGGTGTCAATGGTATTGGTGACCGGGAACAGCGCGCCGCTGTTCTGGGGCACCTGATAGAACAGGCCGAAATCGGAATAGAAGATCCGGCCCACAGCCATCATGGTCAGCATGATCACGGTGGGGCGCAGAAGCGGAAGCGTGATCAGCCGGATCTGCTGCCATACCGTGGCGCCATCCAGGTCCGCCGCCTCATAGAAGGAACGGTCAAAGCCCAGAAGCGTGGCAAGGTAGATAATGCACTGATATCCCACGCTCTTCCATGCTGACACAAAGATCAGGATGAACGGCCAGTACTGCTTTTCCGCATACCAGGCAATGGGTTCCGTGCCAAACAGCCGTCGCATGGTATTGTTCAGGAAACCGGATTCCGTGCTCAGGAAAGCAAACACGATATAGCTGATAATGACCGCGGAGATCAGATGCGGAAGCAGAATCACGGACTGGTAGAAATTCTTGATCTTCTTTTTGAGCTCGCTGAGTATGATGGCAACCGCGATGGACAGCACCGTATTGACCACGATAAACGCCAGGTTGTAAAGAATGGTGTTACGGGTGATCACATAGGCGTCGCTGGTGGCGAACAGGTACTTGAAATTGCTCAGTCCCACCCAGGGCGAACCCCAGATGCCCTTTCTGGCATTGTAATTCTTGAAGGCCAGCACAAGACCGGGCAGCGGCATATAATTGTTGATAAACAGATAAATGAGACCGGGCAGTGCCATCAGATAAATGGGAAAGCACTTTTTCATCATCTGCAGGGTTTTTGCTCTCTTCGTATGCATGGTATCTCCTTCTTCGAAAACAGGGCGCCGCGCTGCTGCACGGCGCCCCGCAGAACCATCAGTGATTTTGTCCGCGCGGGACAGAGCCTGTTACTGAATACCCTTTTCCGCTGCCCAGGCATTCAGGGCATCCTGCTTGGCAGCCATGTAGCGCTCAAGACCTGCAGAATACAGTTTCTGGTTCATCTCGGCAATGGCAGCCTCGGGCTCCACAAAGCCCAGGATGATCTGATTGATGTACTCGTTGTACACATTGGTCAGGGCGGTGTATTCGGCCATCACCGCAGAGTTGTCGAAGGTGAAGCCCATGGCCTTGGACTTGACGGATTCATCGTTGAACTTCTCGGTCTGCTCATAGATGTCCAGAGGATTACCTTCCCAGACACCGGTAAGATACTGGTTGGGCATCAGGAAGTTCAGGGTGCTGTAGCTCTGGTTGCTGGGATCCACGCCGTCGGCGTAGGTCAGGTAGCCTTCATCGGTCACCTTGTAGTCCACGCCTTCTTCGCCCCAGGCCAGGATGGTGGCAGCCTCGGCATCGGTGTAGAAAAGGTTCAGCACCTTCATGGCTTCCTCAGGATACTCGCTGCCCGCATTGATGGCCCAGTTCATGCTGGTCACGGCAGCGGACTTGGTAAACACGCCCATGGTCTTGAAGACCACCACGTTGAAGTCAGCGCCCATCTGCGCAATCTGCTCCATCTTGGTGCCGGGCTTGTACGCAGCCAGGGTGGCCATGCCCAGACCGGCCTTTATGTTCTGCTGAGGCGTATTGCTGTCGGTCAGCACATCCTTGGAGATGTAGCCCATCTGGTTCCATTCATAGAACATCTTGCAGGCGTTCAGGAATTCTTCGCTCTCGTAGAGGTTGCTCACAGTCAGGCTGTTGGCGGGGTCCATCAGAACGCCGAAGGTATCGTTGCCGATGTCATCAAAGAACACGGTGTTGTTCAGCTGGGTGCCCTTGTTGGGGCAGAGCACAAACTTGTCGGGCTCAGCTTCATGCAGTCTGGCAAAGATGTCCTTGATTTCGTCCAGGTCACAGTAGATGGATTCGCCGTCGGCGTCCAGCTTGCTCTGCCAGTCATAGCCGATTTCGTCCAGGTACTTGGTCACGATAACGTACGCGCCCTTGCCCTGAGCGATATCGCGCTGCTGGGGCACGCCGAATACCTGGCCGTCGATGCGGCAGGCTTCGATATAGTCAGGATTGATGGTTTCCAGGATGCCCTGTCCGTATTCATTCAGCAGTTCATCCAGCTCCAGGGCGTAGCCCTTGGTCACGCAGTTGGAATAGCCAAGGCCCAGCGTATTGAAGATATCCACCTGCTCACCGCTGGCCAGCATCAGGGTCATGGACTGGTTCCAGGAGCCGTAGTCAAGGATCTCCATTTCCAGTTTCACACCGAGCTTTTCCTCGGTAATGGCACTCAGACGGGCCTGAATACGGTCTTCACCGGCAGGACGTCCGGTCCAGGTGGGGTATGCCATCACAATGGTCGGCATGTCGGCATGCGCCACCACGCCAAACACAGACATGGTCATCATCAGGCAAAGGATGATCGCAGTCAGCTTCTTCATGATTTCGAAACTCCTTTCACATTCAGGACACTCTGCAGCCCTTCTGCAGTGCTTGTCCTTTTTGTGATAAGAGCTTATAATAATTTCCATCCCCAGCAAAGAAACAATTCTTAGTGATCATTGTAGGATTCTTAGATCATTTGCATCATGAGGGCCAGCATATGAATGAGCCGGATCTGGAAACCAGGGATACTTCACCTTCCTCACGGAAACGACATCGGCTTTCCTATTCTCTCAACAGCCTGAGTCTCATTGCCGCCATCCTTCTGCTGACCGTCTCACTGCTGGGCACAGGTTCCGTTTCCTATTTCTATCAGACCAGGTTCAGAAACCAGTACCTGGAATATATGGTCCGGCTTCAGACCCAGTTCAGCGATGAAACCGCATCCACTTTCAAAACACTGAATCTGCAGCTTTTTCAGCTGGCCGCCTACAATACCAATGTATCCCTGATCAATTCCACCCGGGATGATTCAACCTTTTACCGGGCAAAGATGACACTGTACAGGGAACTGTCCAATCTGGCGCCGGTATTTCCGGAAATCGACGGACTGTTTTTCTATTCCCCGGCGGCAGACGATTACACACCTTTTATTTCCCGGTCTTCCGCTTCAGAGTGTTCCCGGCATATCAGGGATTTTCTGGCCGGTCACAAGGAAAATCTGCTCAGCATGGCCAGCCTGTACCGGGACTGGCAGCTGGTCCGTGAAAACGGAAAAAGCTATCTGGTCCGCTATGTACTTTCCGATAACAGCAGTGTACTCGGGGCATGGTCAAGCCTGTCATCCCTGCTTTCCTCGTTCCGCACCATACTCCCGGAAAAAAGCGTTATCAGCATGCTGGATTCTGACTTTCAGCTTCTGCAGCCGGAGATTTTTCCGGATTATGCATACGACCCAAGCGCTTCCAGCCACTATCAGGACTATACTTCAGACGGTGTCAACTATCTGGTAAACGTCTATGAAACTCCCTACAGCAGCTGCCGCCTCATCATTTTTACCCCGGCATCGTTCCTCAGGACACAGATGTCGTCAATCATCAAGAGCATCTCAGCCTTTCTGGTGCTCGTCCTGGTGATCACCTTTACCCTGTCCCTGCTGATCAAGCGGCTTATCGACCAGCCCATACGCCCCATGAAGCAGACACTGAAGGCCCTGCAGGAAGGCACCGAGAGAACGCCCATGCTGGTCACCGACAGCCGATGTATTGAAGTGCAGCAGATGTTTCAGGTGCTCAACAGCATGCTGGGCGACATTCAGACACTGGAAAGACAGGTATATGCGGATCAGCTGGCACAGAGCCGTCTGGAACTGCAGTTCCTCAAGTCCCAGATCACGCCCCACTTTCTGATCAACTGTCTCAACACCTTCTCCTACCTCGCGTCCTCACCCCAGGAAAGCGATCATGCCACCGCCCAGCGGCTGACCCAGACTCTGTCACAGCACATCCGCTATTCCTTCGCGTCCGGTGAAATGATCCCCCTGCATCAGGAGTTCGACCATCTGGACAATTATCTGGAACTGGCCTGCATCCGCTATCCCGGGAGCCTGTCCTACGAGCTGAATCTGCCGGATGACTGCCGCCAGGCAGGCATTTCTCCCATGTCCCTGCTGACACTGTGCGAGAACTCTGTAAAGCACAATCTTATCATGGGAGAATGGCTCAGGATCAGCATTTCGGCACAGATGATCCAGATGGACGGTGCGCCTGCCGTGCATATCTGTTTCATGGACAGCGGCACCGGTTATCCCCCTGAGATTCTGGAAAAATGCAATCATATTCTGGAGCATCCGGAAATTGTGGAAGACGGAAAGCACATCGGCATCTACAACATTGTGAAATCCCTTCAGCTGGTGTTCAGCAGGAAGGCACAGATCACATTTTCCAACGAACCGGCCTCCGGCGCCCGGGTAGACATCCGCATTCCCTTCATAAGCAAGGAGGAAACCCCATGAATCTGCTGGTTGTCGATGATGAATACTTCATTGTGCAGTCCATCCTGCGGGACCTGGATTTTGATGCGCTCGGCATCACCTCGGTCTCCACAGCCTTCAGTGTCAAGCAGGCCCAGGATGTCTTTGCCGAAAAGCACATTGACATTCTGCTGACCGATGTGGAAATGCCCCGGCATTCCGGCCTTTACCTGATTGAATGGGCCAATGAGCAGGGATACCGGCCGCTGTCACTGATCCTGACAGGGCATCCATTGTTTGATTACGCCCAGCGCGCGCTGAAGCTGCACTGTTTCGGCTACATCCTGAAGCCCGCAACGCCTGACGTGCTGACGGAAGAGCTGAAAAGCGCCGTGGATGCCGTGCGCCTGAGTCAGGCCCATACCGAGATTCCCGCTCCTGAATCCACTTTTCTTTCCTCCGTCAAGCGCTGCATCGCCGCCAATATCAGTGAACCTGACCTGAACCGCTCCTTCATCGCCGATCAGATTCATATGAACCCGGATTATATTTCCTTCCTGTTCCACAAGGAATCAGGCCAGGCCCTGACCATCTATATCCTGAACGAGCGCGTGGAGCTGGCGAAGAAACTTCTGGTTTCGTCATCCATGACCATTCAGAACGTGACGGAACAGTGCGGTTTTTCGAGCACGTCCTACTTTCACAAGCAGTTCAAGCGCGTTACCGGCATGACGCCGCAGCAGTACAGAGCCGTGCATACCACCGCCCAGGGCTCCTGAGCAGCAGAACCATATAACAAAGGGGCAGCCGCAGATATGTCCAGATCTGCGGCTGCCCCCCTTCTGTTTCCGGGTTCATGGCAGTGAGTATGCATGTTTCCACGGCATTCAGAATTCAGGAATACAGACTTCCTTTCCATCCTGCATGGCAGAGAGATGGGCACAGATCCCGGCTGCCGTGATATTGGCGCCGAGCACTTCATCAATCCATGGCTTTCTGCCCTCTGTAATACTGCAGATGAATTCATGCACAAGATGCGGATGCGATCCGTGATGTCCGCCGCCCGCGCCCTTTTCCAGGGATTTCTGCGGATTCTGCGGATCAAAGTGTTCCGTATTGATCGTATACTTCTGAATGGATTCCGGCAGTGTCTGATGGTAGTTCGGCAGATCCACCGTATGGATCCGGGTAAGTCCTCCGCGACGCCCGTCCGCCTCCGGCAGCGCCTGCGTGACGATAGGCGCATCCTCATCCCGGAGCCCCCATTCAAAGGAGGCCTCGCTGCCATAGACGAACAGTCCTTCCTGATACGCCCTGGCCGTCTCAAACAGGCTCCGCGTCGCCTCGCCTTTCATTCCGTTCTCAAAGGCAAATATGGCTGTTTCGATGGGATACGGATTCCCGTACTGCCTGTGCAGCCATTCCGGCATGGTGCCGGACCCGAAACAGTGGACGCGCGCAAGACGCGAGCCGCCCAGCACGCGCATCGGCGCAATGGCATGTGTTCCGTACCACATGGGCGGAAGCCCCATCCAGTAGTCCGGCCAGCCCGCCATCTCCTGGTAATGGGACCCGCGCAGAAACTGGATCCGGCCCAGTTCCCCCTTTTCCAGCATCTGCCGGACATAGAAGAACTGATAGGTGTACAGGGTGGTTTCCATCATCATGTAGTTTTTCCCGGACCTGCGGACAGCGTCCGTAATCTTCTGCAGATCCTCCAGGGAGGTAGCCATGGGCACCGTGCACGCGCAGTGCTTGCCGCTTTCCAGTACCCGGACTGTCTGCTCCGCGTGCAGGGGAATGGGCGTAATCAGGTGCACCGCGTCCACGGACGGGTCTTCCAGAACTTCCTCAAAACTGGCGTACACCCGGTCCGCATGGAACTGCCCGGCCGCTTTCGCGGCCAATGCCATGTCAGGATCATACAGGCCCACCGTGCCCACCTGCGGGTGATCCCTGTAGATCGGAACAAATCCGTAGCCGAACCCGAGTCCGGCCAGAACCACATTGACTCTTTTCATGCGCTCTTCTCCTCTGCTCTGCGCTGTCATCCGATCACTCTTGCCACCGCGCATTCATAGGGCGCAAACATGCCGTCCGCGCTTTCCCGTTCCATATTGGAAAGAACAGGCTTTTCACACCGGAAGGGAAGCGTGATCCGCTGCTCACTTTCAAAATTGCAGACCACGGCCCAGGTTTCCTCTCCAAGCGAGCGCGTATAGACAAAGAAGGCATCATCCGGGGATGAAATCACCTTCATGCTCCCGTCCAGAAATGCCGGCGTTTCCCGGCGCAGCCGCAGGAGCTTCTGATAGAACCGGTATACCGACTTTTCTGAAGCCAGGTCCTTTTCCACATTGATTTCCTGATACCGGGAATGCACCCGGAGCCAGGGCGTGCCGGACGTGAACCCGCCGTTCTCCCCGCCGTTCCATGCCATGGGATGCCGAGCGTTGTCGCGGCTTCCGAAATTGATCCTGGCAAGCGCTTCCTCCTCTGTCTGCGTCTGGCAGAACTCGCGGTAGGCATTGATGGTCTCAATATCATCAAAGCAGTCAATGCTGTCATAATGCGCTGCCGTCGTGCCGATTTCCTGGCCCTCATAAATGAACGGAACGCCCTTGAGCAGATACAGCATGACCGCCAGGTCCGTCGCCGATTCATACCGTTTTTCCCGGTCATTGGCGATACGCGAAATCATGGCCGGCTGATCATGGTTTTCATAGAACAGGGTATTGAGCAGATCATGCCTGTCCGTTTCCTCCTGCCAGTAGACCAGATGATCCCGCAGGCTCTTCATGCTGTCCGGCTTCGGCGTGAACTTGTCCACGCGCCCCACTTCCATGTGATCGAACAGAAACAGCGTGCTCAGTTCTCCCCGCTCCGCAGCGCAGTGCCGGACCATCTCATCGATATCCCGCACAAAGCTCTCGCCCACCGTAAACAGATGCGCGGTCTTTTCGCGGCCGAACAGGTCCCGGATGAATTCATGCAGGCGCGGCCCGAACCCGTTGGCGTTACGGCTGAAATCCTTGGAGATCATGTCAATGACATCAATGCGGAACCCGTCCACGCCCCGGTCGATCCAGAAATCCACAATATCCTGCATGGCTCTGACCACCGCCGGGTTCTCCCAGTTCAGGTCCGCCTGGCTTATGGCAAAGGAATGCAGGTAATACTGGCCGCGCACAGGATCAAACTCCCAGGCGTCGCCGCGGAATATGGATTCCCAGTCATTGGGCTTTTCATCAAACCAGTAATAGAAATCGCTGTAGGGATTGTCCTTTCCCTTCCGGGATTCCTGGAACCAGCGGTGTGACGTGGACGTATGATTGGGCACCAGATCCATGATCAGCTTCATGTCCCGCGCATGCAGCGCCTGAATCAGCGCGTCCATGTCCTCCATGGTCCCGAACTCGTCCATGATGTCACGGTAATCCGAGATGTCATACCCATTGTCATCATTGGGACTCTTGTAGCAGGGGCAGAGCCATACGGCGTTGATGCCCAGTTCCTTCAGGTAATCCAGCTTCTGGATGATGCCCTGCAGGTCCCCGATTCCGTCCCCGTTGCTGTCCATGAAGCTGCGCGGATAAATCTGATAAATCGTCCATCTGAGAAAATCCCTGTACTTCGCACAAAGCATGGATTGATCCTCCTTTGAGATGATTTCTGCATGGTCTGCATGAAATCCCGTGATCGTTCCCTCACTGCATTCACAGCATGTCCGGCATCCGGACCCCTGGAAGGAGAAACGCTGCCGCTGAACCGCAGACATGCATACCGTCTTTTGTTTTCCCAAATCCCTGTTTCCTGACAGACTTCAGAATACATGGGTTTCACGGGCATGTCAAGGCAGTCTGCGTGGCAGGAAAACCGCATGGCACTGGCGCGTCATCACCTTCCCGCCGCTGGAACGCAAAAAGGCCGATGAAGCCCGCATCACAGAAAGGATGCGGAAATCATCAGCCGTAAAAGAGCGTCAGGCATTGTACCGTGACCATATGCCCTCTCAGTCCATGATATGACCGTCAAGGGAGATGGTCACCACCTGCCAGGGAATGAACTTGCCGCTGGCGCGCAGCGCCTGTTCCGCCGCCCGCTGGAGTCCGCCGCAGCAGGGCACTTCCATACGGATAATGGTCACGCTCCTGATATCATTGTCCCGGATGATGGCCGTCAGCTTGTCCGTATAATCCACAGCGTCCAGTTTCGGGCAGCCGATTATGGTGGTCCGGCCCCGCATGAATTCCTCATGCATTCCGGCATAGGCATAGGCGGTGCAGTCCGCCGCAATGAGCAGCTTTGCACCATCGAAAAACGGAGCTTTCGTCGGCACCAGCTTCAGCTGGCAGGGCCACTGTGCCAGCCGGGAAACCGGCTTTGCAGCGTTCACGGGTGCGGGCGTCTCCCCGTCATGCCTGAACTGCGCCATCCTGGAACCGGGGCATCCGCCCTGGTGATGTTCCTGATGATTTTCCAGATTCTTTGCCGCCTGCGCTCTGCGGACGGCTTCCTGGTCGTATTCCGGCGCTTCCCTTTCCTCAAAGGAAATGGCTCCTGTCGGGCAGCTGGGCAGGCAGTCGCCAAAGCCGTCACAGAAGTTCTCCCGGACCAGCTTTGCCTTGCCGTTCACCATGTCGATGGCACCCTCATGGCAGGCATTGGCACACATCCCGCAGCCATTGCACTTTTCTTTATCGATATGAATAATCTTCCGAATCATTCTGTCTTCCTCCTCCCGTCGGGAGCATTGTATCAGGAAGCGGCGGAAAAATCTGTATCCAGGGATACAGTTCCGGAAAATCTGCTGTACAATGGAAAGGAAAACAGGGAAAGGAGACCTTCCATGGATTACGCAGTACTTGAAAACAGCGCCCTTTTCCGGAACATCCCGGCAAAGGACATTCAGGCGGACCTTGATGCCATTTCCTGGCACATCCGGCGCTTTGACAGGGATGAAACCGTCTTTTCCCTGATGGAAAAGGCTGAACAGATCGGGATCGTGCTGGAAGGTCGTGTACAGGCCCGGAAAACCTTTCCCAACGGGAGTCAGGTAAATGTATCGGTATGCGGCCCCAGCGATCTGGTCGGCGCGGCAGCCGCGTTCTCCTCAGGCGGAACCTATCCCTGTGATATCGTCTCCCTCGGTCCCGCCGCCCTGCTGATGCTGCGCCGGACGGACGTGCTGGCTCTCATGCAGAAGGATGTCCGGATCCTGGAAAACCTGATGACGGAAATTGCCTCCGCCGCCTGCATGCTGCAGCAGCGCCTGGAGCTGTTTTCCTACAGCGGAATCGCGCAGAAGGCCGCATTCTGGCTGCTGACGCAGGCGAGGCAGACAGGTGGGCATGTGATCCGGATTCCGGGCTCGGTGTCCGGATGGGCCATGATGATGAATGTATCCCGCCCGTCACTGCACAGGGAACTGAAAAAGCTGGAGTCCGCGGGCATCCTGCTGTACCGCCCGCCGCTTATCGAGATATCCGATATGGAAAAACTCAGGCAGGTTCTGAGCCGGTAAGCTTCATGGCGCCATCAGAAAAGCCGGACAGAAAAGCTCTGCGCCTTCCTGTCCGGCATGTTATTTCTGCTCAGGCAAACTTCTTGCTGATGACCATTTCCACAAAACCGCCCCTGATGCTGATGCTGACATTGTCAGCTACGCTCAGCAGAATGGAGCGCTCATACTCGTCCCATTTTTCCTTCTGGATGATTTCATCGCTGGGATCCGCTGATCTGCTTACGCCGGATGCGGAATAATAGTTGCTGATGTCTCTCTGGATTGACATGGCCTGCTCAAACGCATCCCGGAGCTTGCCCAGGAAGGTCTTGGCTGCGTCATTGGTCTGGCTGGTGGAAGAACGGATCAGCTGACCACGCTGTTCATTGCCAAGCTTCTGTCTGGCATTGAGATGAATCTGGAAATCCTTGCCTTCCCATACAATCCAAAAACAGGCATTGATTTCTCCGGTAATACTGCGGAGCATGGATATGGTTTCCTCCGCCAGAAGAAGCAGCTGAAGCTTTTCCCGGCCAATCAGTCCGGCAATCTCAGCAGCCCGTTCAGTTTCCTTGAAAACGCCCCGGAGTTCCTTTTCCCTGTTGACAAGCTGTATCTCATATGACCTCATGTTTCTTTCCCTTCTTCACGTACAGCATTTCAGCAGGAGACAGGCATTATTCGATATTCAGGATATCGCAGAAACCCGTAACCTCGAAGACTTCCTGCACAATCTCATTGACATGGGTCACTTTCATGCCACCCTTGGGCATCATCGTCTTATGGGCAGAAAGCAGCACACGCAGTCCCGCAGAAGAAATGTACTCGAGATTGGTAAAATCAAATACCAGCTCATCCGCAGCGGGGAGCACCTTGTTCAGTTCAGCCTCCAGTTCAGGAGCGGTAATTGTATCAAGGCGACCTTTCAGGCAGATCGTAAGCTTTCCACCGTTCTGTTCCTTTGAGATTTCCATGACTGTTCCTCCTCATTTTTTGATCAGGCAGATTTCATCCGGCAAATATTTTACCATATTTCATAAATAATTGGAAGTACAGGGAAAAACCGGCTCAGAAAACGCCAATGCGGCGGATGTGATATACTTGACCGGACCAAAGAGCGAGTACACGTCCGCCAGAGCGGACTTCGATACAGCATCCGGGGAGGAAAGCCTATGGAAAGGCGGAATATCGGCATATTTGCCCACGTGGACGCGGGCAAGACCACGCTTTCGGAACAGCTGCTCCTGCGGGGAGGACGGCTTCAGAAAGCGGGCAGCGTGGACCAGGGAACCGCCTACACGGACAGTCTGCCGGTGGAAAAGCGCCGGGGCATCTCTGTCCGGGCCATGTGCACGTCCTTTCACTGGCAGGATACGGAAATATGCCTGATCGACACCCCCGGGCATGCGGATTTTTCCATGGAGATCGAGCGCTCCATGTGGGCCATGGACGGAGCCGTACTGGTGCTGTCCGCCGTGGAAGGCGTGCAGCCGCAGACGGAGATTCTGTTCGCGGCCATGCAGAAGCGGCACATGCCCGTTCTCTTCTTTCTGAACAAGACCGACCGGGAAAACGCGGATGTGGAGCGCACGCTTGCCCAGATCCGGCGCCGGCTCACCGGCAGCGTCTTTATGCCCGGCGATGCCGATTCGTCTCTGGACCTCCTGTGCACGCTGGATGACGCGTGGATGGAGGCATTCCTCTCCGGCCGGGATCTTCCCGCTTCCGAGGTGCAGGACGCGCTGGCATCCTATGCCCGGAAAGGCCTTGCCTTTCCGGTGCTCAGCGGCTCCGCGCTGACAGGGCTCGGCGTGGACACGCTTATGGACGCCATGCCCGTTTTCCTGCCCCCGCCCGCCTCCGGTCCGGATCTTTCCGGGATTGTGTTCGGCGTGCACCGGGACCGGACGCTCGGGCGCGGATGCTGGGTACGCCTGTTCGGCGGGGAACTGAAAAACCGGGACGCGCTGCAGCTCCCCGGAAAGCCGGATCCCCTGACCTTCGCGCCTACCGTGGTAGAGCAGAAAATCACGCAGATCCGCAGCCTGGACGGGCACGACATGGGCACGCTCCATGCCGGGGAAATCGGCGTGATCTACGGACTCGGGCCGGTGCGCGTGGGGCAGGTGCTGGGAGATGAAAGCCTGCTTCCCGGGCATGAACCCGGCCAGCTGCGCCAGTCCATTCTGAAAATGAAGGTTGTGCCGGACCGGGAGGAAGACTGGAAGCGTCTGGAAGGCGCGTGCCAGGAGCTGGCGCTGGAGGACCCGCTGCTGGATGTGGAATTCATTCCCGAACTCAAGGAAATCTCCCTGCACCTCATGGGCATGATCCAGACGGAAATCCTGCAGGAAGAGCTGCTGGAGCGCTTTCAGCTGCCCGTCACCTTCCGGGATCCCACGGTCATTTACAAGGAAACCGTGGTGCAGCCGGGCCTGGGATTTGTCAGCTATACCATGCCCAAGCCCTGCTGGGCCATTCTCCAGTTCTACATCCGTCCCGGAAAGCGGGGCAGCGGCGTCCAGTATCATTCCGAGGTTCCGGTCCGGAAAATCCAGGAGCGCTACCAGCATCAGGTGGAGCAGGCCCTGCCCATTGCCCTGAGCCAGGGCCGCATGGGCTGGGAAGTCACCGACGTGGACATCACGCTGGTGGACGGCAGCGACCACCAGTTCCACACACATCCGCTGGACTTCATTCTCGCCACGCCCATGGGCATTCAGGACGGCCTGCGCAACTGCGGCACCTGTCTTCTGGAGCCCATATTGCGCATCCGGTTCCTGGTGCCCCTGGAATGCGCCGGGCGGGTCATGAGCGATATTCAGATCATGCGCGGTCAGGTGCTGGACAGCCAGAGCGAGGATGACCGCACGGAAATCGTTGCCCGGGTGCCCGCCGCCGAATGCTACCGGTACATGGACGAGCTGGCCAGTCTCACCGGCGGCCGGGGCAGCATGAGCCAGACCCTTGACGGATATGAGCTCTGTCCCCCGGGCAAGGGCAGCACCACGCCGAGGCGCGGCGTGGACCCGCTGGACACGGCCAAATATATTCTGAGCATACGCAATGCCATTCAGGGCTGATACACGCAAGCAAAAAGGTGTCCGGACCGGACACCTTTTTGCTTGCCTCTGTGCAGTTATTCCACTTCCACAAAATCCAGGTCGCTGAGGAACTTCACCGCTGTCCGGATCTGTGCATCCGTCAGCCCCTGCGCTTCCGCTCCGGGAGGCGTGGTGAGCACAAACTCAATCTCATACCCGCGGTAGATCGTGTAAATATCCACATAGTCCACACTGTCCCGGATCTCCTTGACCACCATCAGCTTTGTGCCGTGCTCGGTCTCCATGTAGGTAATTTCCACCTCATCGCCTTCCTGGAAGGTGGCGGCAATCTTGG
>CAMNDE010000046.1:0-28481 GCA_946534895.1 uncultured Clostridia bacterium | reverse complement strand
ATGCAATTTGGAAAACATTTATTCTGTTTGGAGATGATTTCCTTCGAACGCCTTGACCTGAGTCAAACCACAAGCCATTTGCATCCAATTGGCGCTTACGGCGCCAAAGATTCGATATCAAAGGTCCTTTACATATTGGGTAGCGATGAAAAATGCCAGACCCATGTTTGAAGGACCTGTTCAGCCAAAGGCCCCTTTGAATGGATGTTATGATTTGGCGGATCCAAAGGTTATACGGCAGCAGGCAGAGCTTGCAAAGGTGAGATGCATGGACCTGGGATTGCAATCTCTTACTGGCTGACTGTAATGCAGCGGAGAAAGCGGATGCAGATAATATGGATGAGCGTACAGCTCTGGACTGTCTGATGTATCATGCCCCTGAACCATATGTTGAACTCGTGCGGGAGCGTTTCCCGGGTCTTCACTGATGTGATTCAGGAGGGAGAACGGAATTTCCGACATTTGGTCCATCCCCCTGAGTGAGTGCTCATACATAACGGCCAGCAGGTATCGGGATCACTGATACCTGCTGGCCGTTTTCTGATCTTCTATACGATAAAGAAATGCTTGGTCACTTTATTCGCCGGTACTGAAATAGAACTGAATCTCAATGGATGAAACGTTCATAAAGTCGTTTTTCTGTAGTACTCTCCTTGCTCCGCTCAGGTTTCCGTCGTAGGAACGAGGATTGTATTTGCGATTGATTCCAGTGAACCAGGGATCCCACAGCGACATGATCGTATCGTTTCCATCGGTGCTGCAGGTAAAACCTTTTGCAAAATTGATTTTCCTTCCATCCATCTTGATCGAGGTGATCTGGATGGTGCTCTTAGGCCATTTCTTCTCACAGTTTTTGATCAGAATCTCTGAGAAGTAGATTTCCTTGATAGGAACGGTAAAGTTTGCGCTGATGGTATACAGTCCGTCTCCGGTAATAGGCGCGGTTACTCCGGTGGATATTCCGGAATCCGTTCCCCAGTAGAACTGAGTTTCTGACTTGTTGGTGAATGCGAGAATAGCCAGGGGAGCATCAGAAGGCACAGGTGTTACAGCTGCGGAAGACGTTGCTGCTTGTGCGGAGCCCGTGGAAAAACGGAACTTAACTTCGATTCTTTTCGCACCAAGAAAATCTTCCATTTTCAGGACACGGGCATCACGGTTCAGATTTCCGTCAAATGCGCGGGGACTGTAGTTGTAATCAATTCCCTGAAACCAGGGATCCCATAGGGACAGAACCGTGCTGCCATCATCTCCGGACATTGTAATTCCCTGGGAAAAACTGACAGGGATTCTGTCGATTTTTACCGATAAGACTTCAAGCGTACTGTTTGGCCATACATTGTCAGCATTTCGAATGATAATCTGAGAAAAATAAATATCTTTGATCGGCTGATCAAATGTAACGCTTACTGTATAAGTGCCGTCACCTGTGATATTGCTGGTCTTACCCCGGACGCCCGCGGCATCATCATATCCCCAGTAAGCCTGGCTGCCGTCCTGATTTGTAAAGGCGAGGAAAGCTGTGGTGTCTTCTGCCAGCGCGGGAAGGCATGCGAGCAGGGCAAGGAGAAGCATGATCAGGAATACTCTCAGTTTCATGGGGCAACATCCTTTCGATTTATTGTGAGAAGGTTTATCTGGAAGGTTCCCAAATAAATACATCACGATACCTGCTTCCGGCAGTAATGTTCTGTTATTTCATCGATGTCCTTCCGGGCAGATCGATTGCGGTAATGAAACAGCGACCAATACCGGAAACAAAATCAAATTCTATATTTCGCTCTGTTCAGGAGAAATCCTTCTGAAAGGCTCTTATTTTACCACAGGACAATTCTGCTGGAATTGCATCTCGCATTTATGCATTCCCCGGAAACATCTGTATACAGTGTGTTTCACTTCAGAAGCGGCTATTTGAATACATGCCAAAAGGAATTGCTGCCTTTGGCGCAGAATGGGGGAGTGCGAGTGCATTATCTGTTCAACGGATTACATTGTCATGAAGAAACGGAGCTGAATTGTATATAAGCTGCTGTGTTCTGGACACACAAAATCAGAGTGTCTGTTATTTCGAGATCATTGTCATTGACACCGTACTGCAGAAAGGCCACCGGGACGAATGAGTCTGGTTTACTACAGGAATTCATTCTCAGAGTTTCTATTTCATGGCGTTCATGATTTGGAACTGTTTCTGTTTGCTCCCGGTGAGGATTATTTTTCTGCAGATGAACCTTTTGCTTTCGAAAAGCGACTATACAGGTGAAAATCGGTTTTCAAGCACAAAAGAAGGGAGGGTAAGCCCATGGATGAATTTGAAACACTGCTCGCATCCAGCAAAACGGCGGTGGAGAGATGGCTCAAGGCACATATCGGCAATCGTGCGGATGCCGAAGATATCCTGCAGGAGACGTGCCTTGCCGCATTCCGGGGCTTTACAGGACTGCAGAACAAAGCATCCTTCCTTCCGTGGATCCTTGGCATTGCAAGACGGAAATGTGCGGATTGGTATCGCATTCAGGCGAAGAGGCGTACTGTACTTATGGATCATCTGCCGGACCAGCCAGAGCTGGCACCTGTGGATTCTGCTGTAGAGGAGACCCTGGACAGTCTCCCTGAGAAAGACCGGCTGATGCTTCGTATGTTCTATCAGGAAAGGCTGTCTCAGAGGCAGATCTCCGATCAGCTGTGTATTCCGGAAGGCACTGTCAAAAGCCGGATGAACGCGGCAAGAACAAGATTCCGTGCCGCATACCCGTATCCGCCCAAAGGAGGAAGCATCATGAAGCATGCAGAAAACAAGTCTTTACCGAAATATTTGCCGGAGTATTCGATTGTGTGGAAAGAAGAGCCGCCTTTTGCAGTCAGGTGCGAAGAGATGACCGGATGGTTCATTGTTCCGCATATTGGAGAAAGCCTTGTCTGGGGCATGTACGATTTGCCGTCACGGGAGCTTGATGTCTCCTATGAAATGACCGTTACAGGTCCGGCAAGTGTACATGGTCTGGATGGTGTGGCAATCCGGGCAAAGGTCATGCCGCCGCAGACTGCGATCGCTGAAGGCGATCCGATAAACGATGCCGTTGCTGCATCCGGCGGCGGTCAGGAGGAATGGACATTTATTGCGCAGGAGAAGGACGGCTTTACCCGGTTTCTCTCTGCGGAGCATATCGAAGACGGCACCAGAACACTGACTACGTTCCTTGACGGCAAGGCGTTCATGGACAACTGGGGATTTGGCGAGGATAACTGCGGCACGCCGATCGATCGACAGGCAGAAGGAAAAATCATAAAGAAGGGCTCAGCTATTACGACAGCCTGCGACAGGGCTTTCATGGACATTGTAGGCAGATGTGAAGTGACAATCGGCGGCAGGCCCTACGATACGGTCTGTCTGATGGATCTGGGCATGTATGAGGAAGGCATGGTGAGCGAGCAGTATCTGGATCGGGATGGCCGCACAGTACTCTGGCGACGGTTCAATCAGGACGATTGGGCGATTGAACGCTATGGTAAAAAGTGGTCGGAACTTCTCCCGGACAATGAACAGATGACCATCAATGGAAAGCAATATGTGCACTGGTATGACTGTATCTGCCTCAGGTAAGAATCCATCAGACAGCAAAGCGCCGCATCATCGCGGCGCTTTCTTTTCCAGGCCCGCCCTGCGAATATGTACAGGGCGGGCTAAATTGTCACATGGAAACGGATCGATCAGGAATGCCTGCATTCACAGCAGAATTGGATGTTTATCATACATAGGAATTGTACTGTTCAGCAGGAAGATCAACCGTTTCCCCTGTCTCCAGGGCCGTGTATGTCGATACTCTGTTCATGTTCCGGGTCCCCTGCATCCAGGAAGGAGACACGCCATCCATCCCTGACATCGGGGTCTGCCATAAACCAGATGGTCCACTTAAGCTTTTCTGTTTCCATTCCCGCGTCCAGGCGCTGACAGAGGACGCCAACGGCACTTTCAGCAGCATAGGATTCCGCCTCCGGCGGCAGTTTCTCCCTCGCAAGGGCGACTGCTTCGTCCCTGGTCATCTCATCCTCTCCGGGCACGCTTCGCCCCGAACTTCTGAAGACGGATGCCTGAACGTCCAGAGGCCAGAGGCAGTCATTGATTCCGTATTCTGCCTGGGCATTGCCCATGGCCACTATGTTCACATCATACATGGACTCATCGCTGCTGAGGTTCTGAAGAGATTCCGGCAAGGGTTCCGTGCCGCTGGAGTCCTTCTCTTCCACGCGGACCGCCATGCCGTTTTCATCCAGTTCCACTTCAAAGTCCGGGAAATCAAGCCATTGACTCCGGAAGCGGACTGTGTGATCCTGAACATCAGGTTTCCAGTATCGCAGATCAAAGATCGGGAGGCTGTCCAGTTCGGGCATATCAAAGCTCATATCGGAAAAGCGGTGCAGCACGGCCAGCCTGGCAATATACAACGGACCGTTCTCCTCCATCTCCAGATGCGACCAGATGCGCCGGAGGGTGATCATGTGGAAGCTGGGCTCAAGGTCCGTGTGATCGCTCTTGTACATGTCCAGATCCGTCATGTCACCGGTTACGGCGTCGATTTCCACCACAATGGAGTCCATATAGCTTTCATCCCAGGGAAGCAGCCGGAATTTCCATATTGGATGCGGCTGGGCAGCAATGAGAGAAGCGCAGTTCACATCCCCCAGATGAACGCCTGATTGCCGGAAGGCCTGTTCCTCGGCTTCCGTACGGGTGAGGAGTCCTTCATGCCAGGCAATCCAGGGTGTGGCCTTCACCACGCGGCCTTCCATCGTGGAAGCGGACAGATCCGCGGCGCGTCCGGCGATTTCCGCCCAGGTGCTGCTGTCCCATGTATCATACCATCCATACTGACCGCGGTACCGGGCGAGAATGTTGTCCGCGGTGATTTCGTCCACGTCGGTGCTGACAATGGTTACCCCGTGGGTGGAATCATCCACGTGCGCTTCACACCTGCCCCAGTCCATGGTATGGCTGATAAAACTCACCCGCCAGCCCATGGGATCCGTGGTCCGGAAGGTCACGGAATGATACTTTTCCGGATCCTCAAAGGGCACATCCCGGCCGGTCTGGTTCCGGATGCCTTCGGCGGCAAGGGAAACCGCTTCCTCTTCCGTCAGGGTGTAGACAAATCCGCGCTCCTCCGGTGTCTGCGGGGGCTCCGTTTCCACGGAGTGGACATCGGTCACATTTCCGCCTCTGTCCAGGGAAGCTTCATAGATGGTGCCTGCTTCCCGGGCTCTGGGCTGACAGGAGATGCTCCACACGGTCGCATCCCCGGAGTCCGGCAGATAGCTGAGACGCAGAGCGAACTGTTCCCGGTCTTCCAGGGGCAGGTCTTCCCCGAATCTGGCCCGGATGGCATCCAGCATCAGTTTCCGTGCTTCCTCTTCCGTGAGATCTTCAGGCCCGGGAAGCACCACATGGTTTTCCGCGGCCCAGCCGATGGAAACCATCATATCCTGGAACCAGTGCTGCTCCGCCAGCGTCCATTCCGGATAATTTCCGCCGAAGGCCACGCGGCAGACGGCCATGATGGCCTCCTCCTCGTCATACCCTTCACCGTTGCGGATGGCTTCCATGATGGCGTGGTTTTCGTCCAGGTCAATGCCGTTTTCATTGCACGCCTGAATGAAGGCGGCCAGCTCCTCCGGCGAATAGTCCATTTCAATGCGCCACTCCGGATCATTTCCCTGGGCCATGGGTACGGCCACCTGCTCCACGATCTCCTTCGGGGAGAGGAGAGCCACGGCCAGCGCGGTCACGGCAATCAGGACCAGTACAATGGCCAGCACAAGGCTGACTGACAGCTTCTTTTTCACGACGGGTTCACCTGTCCTTTCACGCTCTATGATCTGCTGCGCCAGCCAGGGATTCTCCCGCAGACCGGACAGGGTGGTATCAATGGCTTCGTGAACGGCTTTTCTTGTCAGTTCTTCACGCATGATCCTCCCTCCTTTCCAGGACTCTGCGCAGCAGCTGCCGGCCCTTTTCCAGCCGGCTGGATACGGAGGACTGGGCAATGCCCAGTGTCTGGGCGATCTCCGTGGTATTCATGTCCTGATAATAATAGAGCATCAGCGCTTCCCGCAGCTTCCGGGGCAGGCTCATCAGAGCGAGGGTCAGCTCCACTTCGTCATCCGCCGGCTGGACAACCGGCTCCGGCAGGCTGTCCAGGGATACCCGACGGTCCATATGCCGGAACCAGGCACCCCGCTGCATGTCGCGGCAGGTGTTGAGCGCAATCCTGCACAGCCATGTCTTCTCACTGCTTTCACCCCGGTACTGAGCATAGGCGCGGTAGGCTTTCAGGAATGTTTCCTGTACCGCATCCTCAGCCAGGGATTGGTCCTGAAGCTGCATATAACACAGCCGCAGCAGGGCTGCCTGATGCTCGATCACCACACGTTCGATAAACGCTTCGCGTTCGCTGCCCGGATCCTTGACAGCATCCATTCGGTGATCACCCCCTTCAGTATAATAGACGATGGAAAAGGCGGTTTTCATCGATGCTTTCAAAAACTGACAGCCGGGAACAGATCTGCCTGCCAAACGGCGGCATGCGGAAGCATGCTCGGACCATGACATCCGGGAAACACGGAAAGTGCTTGACATATGGAGCGTACGGCCATATATTGGATACAGACAGAAGAAAGGAGGCCTTCCCGTGATGCAGAAGATGAACAGAATGCCCGGCAGCGCCATGAAGCATATGCCCATGCACAGGAAAAGTACATATCTGCGTTTCAGGGAAGCGTAACTCCTGCAGTTCTTTTCGTATTTGTCAGCCGCTTCTTCTGAACGGAGAAGCGGGTTTTTGTTTTCCCGGAAACCGTATGGATGGAGAGACAACAGAATATGAAGATTGAGCATTATCATGCCTGCCGTGACCGGGAATACTGGCTGGAAAAAATCCGGGCATGCGACTGGAGTGCCGGGCAGTACCTGTACCAGCTGCTGAAAGACGGACGGTTTCATGAGGTGCTGGGGGAAGAAAGTGAACTGCTGCTTCTGACGGAAGCGGATGAACTGCTGGCTTTCTGCACCTATGCACGGCGGGATGAAATCATGGATGAAACCCTGATGCCCTGGGCCGGTTTTGTCTATACCTTCCCATGTTTCCGCGGCAGGCGGCGGATGGGAAAACTGCTGGAATACGTGTACCAGCTTGCCAGGGCGGACGGCTTCCCCTGCGTATACATATCCACGGATCATGCCGGACTGTACGAAACATACGGATGCGCTTACTGGAAAACCATGCAGAACAGGCAGGGAGAGACATGCCGGATTTACCGGCTGGAAATCCGGGATCCGGATTACGGGCATATTCTTGGCAGACAGGTGAGCGGCATCATTGACCGTCCCCTGGGCAGCCGGCATCCGAAGTATCCGGAACTTGTGTACCCGGTCAATTACGGATATGTGGAGCATGTCATGGCCGGTGACGGCGCCGAGCAGGACGTGTATGTACTGGGCACAGAAAAAGCACTTGAAACATTCAGCGGCAGGGTCATAGCTGTCCTGCACCGGCTGAATGACTGTGAGGACAAATGGATCGTGTCGGTAATTGGCAGGGACTATACGGATGAGGAAATCCTGGACGCAGTAAGCTTCCAGGAACAGTATTTCATGGGCGAGCTGTTCCGGTGAACAGGGCCTGTATCCCTGGACCGGCACCGGAAAACACACAGAAATAACCGCCTGAGGCGGTGAAACCATAAACGCGGAGCGGGCCGGGAACTGTCTCCGGCAGAGAACAGGAGTTGATGTCATGAAACTGGTCTTTCTTATCGGCAGCGGTGCGGTGGGCAAAATGACCGTGGGTCAGGAGCTGATGAAGCGTACGGGCCTGCGCCTGTTCCACAATCATATGACCATTGAACCGGTGATCGCGGTGTTCGGAAACTACAACGGCAGGGTGGTGAACGAAATCCGGGAAATCATATTCCGTGAGTTCGCGGCGTCAGACCTGCCCGGGATGATCTTTACCTATATGTGGGCGTTTGACCAGCAGGCGGACTGGGACTATGTGGAGCATGTAAAGGAAATCTTTGCGCCCTACGGCACCGAATTCTACTATGTGGAGCTGGTTGCGCCCCAGGAAGTGCGTCTGCAGCGCAACGCCACGGAGAACAGAATCCGCAACAAGCCGTCCAAGGCGGACGTGGAACTGTCCAATGAACGCCTCCGCCGGGAGGATGCCGGCTTCCGGCTGGTCAGCCGGGAGGGCGAGATTCCGTTTGAGCATTATCTGAGGATTGATAACCGTGACCTGTCCCCGGAGGAAACGGCGGAGATGATCCGGAAGGCGTTTGATCTGTGAAGCACAGGCACAGCGCGGATAAATGCCTGAACATAAACGACGGATGCACGGCCGGGACATGGAATTTCAGCCCCGGCTGAGGAGAGGGGGAGGATGGAATGTGTATGAATGACACACCTGAACTGAAGATCATGACCAGGGAACTATGCCACGAGCTTTTCCGGGACTGGGAAAATGATGCCGCCGTGTTCGAGCATCCGTCCATGATGAAGCCCTATGTCTATGACCCGTCCGAGGTGGACCGGTATTTCGATGCCCGGCAGGAGCCTTCCCGCGTGGTGTTTGTCATTATGCTGGAAGGCCATCCCATAGGGGAGCTGCAGCTGAAGCGGATGGATCCGGTGCGGCGCACGTGCTCGCTGAGCATTCACATGCAGAAAGACCTGTACAAGAACCGGGGGTACGGCACCCAGGCGGAAAGGCTGGCGGTTCAGTACGCGTTTGACCGGCTGGATCTCCTTGCGGTGGATGCGGATGTGCTGATCGGAAATGTACGCAGCCAGAGGGCGCTGGAAAAAGCGGGGTTCCACCTGACGGGCCAGGACGAACGGTTCAGGTATTACCGCTTTGAGAAACTCAGAAGATGAGCAAACCGTGCCGGATGCGGATGAAGGATCCGGACAGGCACGGGAGGAAAATGGAGTCAGGGGGAATGGAAGATGGGCTTTTCAATCGAAACCGAGCGCCTGCTTCTGCGGGAATACACGTATGATGATTTTGACGCGCTCCATGAAATCCTGTCCGACCCGGTCACCATGGCGCATTACCCGGCGCCCTATGATGAGGCGGGGACGAAGCGCTGGCTGGACTGGTGCCTGGACTGCTATGCCCGGTACGGCTTCGGACTGTGGGCCATGGAGCTGAAGGAAACGGGCCGGTTCATCGGGGACTGCGGGCTCAGCATGCAGAAGATCGACGGGGAGATGCTGCCGGAGATCGGATATCATGTGCACAGGGATTACTGGCGTCAGGGCTTTGCCAGGGAAGCGGCCCGGGCTGTCCGGGACTGGGCGTTCCTGCATACGGAGTTTGATGCCCTGTATTCCTACATGAACCACACAAATACCGGGTCCTGGCGCACGGCCATGGCCAACGGCATGAAGAAAGTGAAGGAGTTCCCGGAGAAAAATACCCTGTACTATGCCTTCCGCATTACGCGGGAGGAGTGGAAGAACAGGCTGGATTCCCGGGATGCTGTGGTTTCTGAATAGATCATGGCGCGGGAAATCCGTGCAGACGATGCATGCGGTGAGGAAAGCGCGGCCTGCCGGAGAAAAGAAGAGGAGAAGGGCATGAAGATCAGCATTGCTTTCCTGCAGCTGCTTCCGGAAGGCAACCTGGCGCAGCAGCTGGAAAAAGGAAAACAGGCCTGCAGGGAGGCCAGGGCAAAAGGCGCGGATATCGCGCTGTTTCCGGAAATGTGGAGCGACGGTTACCGTGTGCCCCGGGATCCCGCGGTACTGAAAGCACTGTGCATCGGCCGGGACAGCGCTTTTATTCGGGATTTCGCGGCTCTGGCCGCTGAGCTGGAGATGGCGGTGGGCATCACGTTTCTGGAGGAGCATGCTTCCGGACCGCGCAATTCCATGATCCTGTTTGACCGCAGGGGGCGGGAAATTCTGTACTATGCCAAGGTGCACACCTGCGCGTTTGAGGATGAAAGGGTGCTCTCCGCCGGGGAGGATTTCCATACAGCGGACCTTGAGCTTGACGGGGGCAGTGTCCGGGTCGGAGCCATGATCTGTTTTGACCGGGAGTTTCCGGAAAGCGCGAGAATCCTGATGCTCAAAGGCGCGGAGCTGATTCTCGCGCCCAATGCCTGCCCGATGGAAATCAACCGGCTGTGCGCGCTCAGAACACGGGCGTATGAGAACATGACAGCGGTGGCCACCTGCAATTATCCGGAAGGCCAGCCGGACTGCAATGGACATTCCACGCTGTTCGACGGCGTGCCCTGGCTGCCGGATGAACCCGGGGTCCGGGATATGTGCGTGTTTGAAGCGCCGGGGGACGAAGGGGTGTATGTGGCGGAGCTGGACCTGGATCAGCTCAGGAGACACCGGGAAACGGATGTGATGGGTGATAAATACAGGCATCCGGAAGCGTATCAGTGTCTTGTGCGTGAATGAGCTGCCTGCACAGGCTTTGTTGCGCCTCACCGGGGAAAAAGGCTATAATGCATGCGTCAGGGGTGCTGCGTATACGGCTGCACACCTTTGACGAAAGTGCGGGGGTGAAAGCATGCGTCTGTTCGTGGGCCTGTGCCCGTCTCCGGAGTTCCGCTCCGCCCTGGCGGAGATGCAGGAATATCTGCGGAATGCGGGGATCACGGGGCGGTATCTTGAGCCGGCCAATCTGCATATGACCCTCGCGTTTATCGGCGAGTGGCCGGAAGACGTGACGGAGCTTCTGCCGGAAGTGACCTGTCCCTTTTCCGTGACATTGGCGCACCCGGGCGTGTTCCCCAGGGCAAAGGTGCTCTGGGCTGGGGTGGAAAAATGCGAAGCCCTGGACAGCCTGGCCGCGCTTGTAAGGCAGAGGCTTTCGGAGGCGGATGTGCCCTTTGATCCGCAGGCCTTTGCTCCGCATATCACGCTGGCGAGAAAGCCGCTGATCCCGGAGGGACTGGACCTGTCGGCACTGCCCGTTCCGCACGCTAGGATGGAGGTCAGGGAGGTCTGCCTGTACCGCTCGGAACATGGCCTTAACGGTATGGAGTATACGGTGATCGGGCGCAGCGGCCGGTGAGGAGTCCTGTATGAGTCTGTTTGCAATCGGGGATCTGCATCTTCATTTTCAGTCCGAGCTGAAGGCTCCGGGACAGATGCATGATCCCGTATGGAGAAACCATGAGGAAGTGTTCCGGAGAAACTGTGAAAGGCTGATAAAACCGGAGGACACACTGGTGCTGATCGGGGATCACAGCTGGGGACGGAATCTTTCGGAGTGCGGAAAGGACCTGGAATACATCTGCTCGCTTCCCGGCAGGAAAATCCTTGTCCGCGGGAACCATGACATGTTCTGGGACGCCAAAAAGACCCAGGCGCTGAACCGGCAGTTTGAAGGCCGTCTGTTCTTTCTGCAGAACAATTATGCCGCGTACGGGGATATCGCCATCGTGGGCACAAAGGGGTACACGTTTGAAGGTCCGTTCTATGTGCGCGGCGGCAAAATCACCGGCTGGGACCGGGAAGAGGAAGCGCACGCGCAGAGACTGGTGGAGCGGGAAGCCGAGCGCCTGCAGGCATCCTTTGAGGCCGCAGAAGCGGATGGATTTACGCGCTTCGTGATGTTCCTGCACTATCCGCCCACCAGCATTCTGGAGGCGAACAGCGCCTTTACCGCGATGGCTGAGCGCTACGGAGCGGAACAGGTGATATACGCGCACTGTCATGGGGCACAGCGCTTTCATGACAGCCTGGAGGGGCGGCATCACGGGATCGCCTATCATCTGGCATCCGGGGATTATCTGAGGTGGGTGCCGCTGAAAATCCTGTGATTCATGTCCAGGCAGTTGACAGCCCGGAGGAATGGACGGATCATTTAGGCAGGGTATGCACCGGAGACAGGAGGAAACCTATGACCGTTATTGTGATGGACGCCCAGGGGGGCGGTATTGGCAGAATGCTGGTTACAGAGCTGAAGGCACTGCGGCCGGATCAGGAGATTATCGCCGTGGGCACGAACCCGCTGGCGACCCAGGCCATGCTGAAGGCCGGAGCGGACCGCGGGGCCAGCGGTGAGAACGCCGTAGTGGTTGCATGCCGGCGTGCGGACCTGATCCTGGCGCCCATCGGCATGCTGCTGGGTGACGGAATGCTGGGGGAAGTGACCCCGGCCATGGCATCCGCGTTCGGCGCCAGCGACTGCAGAAAAATCCTTGTGGCATCCGGGAAATGCGGTGTGGAAGTGGCCGGACTCCAGCCCATGAGCGCGGCGGAGTATGTGAAGAAGGCCGCGGCCCTTGCCCTGCAGTACCTGTAAAAGGAGGAAGCTGAACATGGAAATCGAAGGAAAGAAAGCGGTTCTGACCTCGGAAGGCGTGTTCATTATCGGGACCTATGACGAAACGGGCACGCCCAATGCCATGAACGCGGCCTGGGGCATGCAGAGCGATACCGGAGAGATCACGCTGATGCTTTCCAGGCACAAGACCACGGAAAACTTTGAAAAGACCGGGGCGTTCACGGTGGCCTTCGGCACGGCGGATACCGTGCTGATCTCGGACTACTTCGGCGTGGAATCCGGGGAAAAGGTGAACAAGATCGAGAAGGCCGGCTGCCATGTGCACAGAAGCGCGCATGTGAACGCGCCGATTATCGAGGAATACCCGCTGACCCTGGAATGCACCGTGCGGTCCTGGGACCCGGAAAGCGGGTATCTGATCGGCGAGATTGTGAGCGAGCAGGCGGATCCCTCCATTCTCACGGACGGCCGGGTGGATCTGGGCAAGCTCCGGCCCATCATTTTCGATCCCGCCTTCGGTGCCTACCGGGTGGTGGGCGAAGTGGTCGGAAAGGCATTTTCGGACGGACTGAAACTGAAGAACTGACAGAATACCAGATGCGGAAAGGATGATCAGCTTGTACGGCGTGAACCCCTATCTGCCCTCCTATGAATATGTTCCGGACGGTGAACCCCGGGTATTCGGGGACCGCGTGTATCTGTACGGAAGCCATGACCGGTTTCATGGCGCGCATTTCTGCCTGAACGATTATGTCTGCTGGTCCGCACCGGTGGCGCATCCCGGGGAGTGGCGCTATGATGGCGTGATTTTCCGCAAGGATCAGGATCCGCGGAATCAGAATATTCCCGAAGACGCCCCGCCGGCAAAGGCAGGGATTGGGATTGAGGACCGTGTGGCCGGGGATCTGAACGCCCCGGGCGTGCATGCCATGTGGGCTCCGGATGTGACGCAGGGTGCGGACGGACGGTATTATCTCTATTACTGTCTGGACTGGCTTCCGGAGATCGGGGTGGCCGTGTGTGATGAGCCCGCGGGTAAATATGAGTTCCTGGGCTTTGTCCGGCACGCGGACGGCCGGATTCTCGGGCAGGCTGAGGGGGACAAGATCCAGTTTGATCCCGGCGTGTACGTGGACGATGACGGAAGCGCTTACCTGTATTCGGGCAATGCGTCCCGGGACCTGAAGCGGCCGAACGACAGGGCCATGTCCCAGGTCATGCGCCTCAGTTCCGACATGGTCACGCTTCTGGAAGAACCGCGGAAGCTTTTGCCGGATCTCTGGGACAGTGCCGGGACCGGGTATGAGGGGCACGAGTTTTTTGAAGCCAGCTCCATCCGGAAGATCGGGGACCGGTATATTCTGGTCTATTCCTCCGTGCAGAGCCATGAGCTCTGCTGGGCCGAGAGCCGGTATCCGGACCGTGACTTCCGATTTGGCGGCACACTGGTGGACATCGGGGATGTGTTCCTGAACGGACGCGGGGCGGAGGAAGCGGTTGCGCCGCTGGGAAACACCCATGGCGGAATCGCGTATCTGAACGGAGACTGGTATGTCTTCTATCACAGGCAGACCAATCAGACCCAGTACAGCCGCCAGGCCTGCGCCGAGAAACTGGTCATGGATGCGCAGGGCAATTTCCTGCAGTCGGAGGTTACATCCTGCGGCCTGCACGGAGGCCCGCTGGACGCGGAAGGCGTCTGGCCCGCGCGGATTGCCTGCATTCTCAGACGGGGAAAGCGTGCCGTGTTCTCGCATCCGGCCAGCACCCGGGGCGTGGAGCCGTATATGACCCAGGACCTGCCGGACGTAGGCCCGTCGGAAATGCTGTCCGTGTTGGATGACGTGGAGCCGGTGCAGTATATTGCGAACTTTACGGATGACTGCGAAGCGGGCTACAGGTATTTCAGAATGCAGGACAAATGCCGTCTGGTGCTCGAGATCCGGGGCAGTGCGGAAGGCGTGCTGGAAGCGGCAACGGACGAGGGCGTGTGCGGAAAAATGGATATCCGGCTGAACGCGGGTACCTGGGAAAAGCACGAAATGACGGTGCAGCTTCCCCGGGGCGTTCATCCCCTGTACCTGCGCTATCATGGCAAAGGCGCCATGGATATCCGCACATTCGCGTTTCAGGCATGAGCCTGGGAAAATGGTCTGAATGACCAGGCATGCGAAATATGCCTTGAAGGATAAGTTACCAAATCGTGGAAAAAACATGAGATTTGAAAGCATGAGATGAAAGGCGCTGTTTTGAAAAAGGCCGCCGGAGCGGCAATGCCATGATTGCAGTGACATTGCTGTTTCCGGCGGCCTTCTGATCTGAGTGGGCAGGTATTACAGTTCCCTGAGTGTGCCTTCGGCGTAGCGTGCCTCGGCTTCCGCCATGATTTTCTCCGTGGCGGAAACGCCGCAGCGGCTGGCACCGGCTGCGCGGGCCTGAAGTACGGTATCCAGATCCCGGATACCGCCGGAACCCTTGACACGGACAGCGGGTGAGACGGCTGCGCGCATGAGCTTCAGATCTTCGATGGTGCAGCCTTTCGAGCCGTATCCGGTGGACGTCTTGACGAAGTCCGCTCCGGCTTCCTCGGACAGATGGCAGGCCAGCACTTTCTGCTCATCATTGAGATAGCAGGTTTCGATGATGACCTTCACAATGGCGCTGGAAGCATGGGCGAGATCAACGATCTGGCGGATTTCATTGCGCACATAGTCCGTATCCCCGTGCAGCAGCTTTCCGATATTGATCACCATATCCAGTTCTTCGCAGCCCTCCTCCAGGGCGAGACGGGCTTCCGCCACCTTGATGGCCGTTTCATGGGCGCCGTGAGGGAACCCGATCACCGTGCAGACCTTGACAGGGCTGCCCTTGAGCATTTCGGCCATGATCGGAACATCACAGGGGCGCGCGCACATGCTGGCGGTTCCGTATTTCAGGGCGATCTGGGCGCCTCTGCGGATGTCATCTTCGGTGAGGTAGGGCTGGAGCGTGGAATGGTCCAGCATGGAGGCGATATCCTTGGGGGTCAGTGACATGGAAAAATCTCCTTTCGATGCAAAATTCCATTGATCAGGAATCCGGGGGCAGTGCTGGTTCCGTTTTCCGGCCCGGGCTTCCACGTAGCAGCCGCACAGACGGCAGGTGCCGCTGTCCAGCTCCGTACAGGCAAGGCAGGCCTGCAGCCGCTCCCGGTACACAGGTTCTTCCGTCCGGTCCTCCGGGAGCAGCGTGCTGAGATAGTCCTGGACAATGGCCTTAAGATCAGGCTGGGTGGTGTCGAGCAGGCACCGGCAGGGCTTAGACATGCAGGGTCACTTCGGCCACGGAGCAGGGCGGAAGCGTCACGGTGGCGCGGCCGTCAGCGATATTCACGCTCAGGGCCTGCGGCTTCACGGTTTCAGGCGCATCAAAGGTATTGTGGGCCTGAGGCGCACCGGTAATTACGCGCGCGCAGGCGGAGGCGGCACAGGCGCCGAAGAGGTCCAGGGTGGTTTCCGCGGGCGTATCCGCGCTGAGATTGCTCAGGGTGACGGTGATCACCTGATCCTTCCGGGATGCGGAAGCGTGCACCTGGGGCATGTCCTCCACGGTGTCGGTGAACACGTGGGACTCCAGCAGGCTGCCGTTCATGTGCGCCTGATAGAGATCGAAGACATGGTAGGTGGGCGTCAGCACCATGCTGCTGCCCTCGGTGAGCACCATGGCCTGCAGCACATTGACCATCTGGGCAATGCAGCAGGGGCCGAGACGGTCGGCGTGATGGTTGAAGATGTCCAGGGTCAGGGAGGCGACCAGCGCATCGCGCATGGTGTTCTGCTGATACAGGAATCCGGGGTTCGTGCCGGGCTCCACGTCAAACCAGCAGCCCCATTCGTCCACCAGCAGCTTGACCTTGTGGTCCGGATCATAACGGTCCATGACCGCCAGGTGCATGCTGATGAGCTTCTCCATCTTCAGGGACCTGCGGAGGGTTTCATAGAACACGGGCAGGGTGAACTCGGTGGCGCTGCCTTTCACGGTCCAGTCGCCGGGGAGCGTATAGTAGTGCATGGACAGGCCGTCCATATATTTGCCTGCCTTGGACATGAGGGTCTCCGTCCATTTCCAGTCGCCCTCGCTGGGACCGCAGGCAATGCGGAAGAGCTTGTTGTCGCCGTAGTTCCGGCAGTAGGTCTGGTAACGGCGGTAGAGGTCGGCATAGTACTCGGGCTTCATATTGCCGCCGCAGCCCCAGTTTTCATTGCCGACGCCGAAATAGCGGACGCCGAAGGGCTCCTTGTGGCCATTGGCCCAGCGCTTCTGGGCGATGGTGGAGTCGGAGGGACTGTTGAGATATTCCACCCATTCCGCCATTTCCTGAATGGAACCGGAGCCCACATTGGCGTTGATATAGGGTTCGCAGCCGATCTGACGGCACAGTTCCATGAACTCATGGGTGCCGAAGCTGTTGTCTTCCACCACGCCGCCCCAGTTGGTGTTTACCATGCGGCGGCGGTTTTCCTTGGGTCCGATGCCGTCCTGCCAGTGGTATTCATCGGCAAAGCAGCCGCCCGGCCAGCGCAGAAGCGGTACATGGATATGCCGGAGCGCTTCCACCACATCCGTTCTCATGCCGTTTACATTGGGAATCGGGCTGTCCTCTCCCACATAAAGTCCATTGTAGATGCATCTGCCCAGATGCTCGGAAAACTGACCGTACAGATATGCGGGGATGCCAGGGCCTTCTTTGGCGGCCTGGATATGGATGATGCTGTTCATGGAAGATCTCCTTTTCCAATTGATTATGCTTGGACGCCTGCATGGTAACATCAGGGTATGGAAAAGTCAATGAAATGCATGCAGGTATGGGCAGAGAAAAAGGACTCCCCCGCAGAGGAGTCCGGATGTGCGCTGTCAGGCAGATCAGTTCTTCAGGAACTTGTGCACGATAGCAGCGAGCACGCCGCCCACCAGAGGCGCAACGATGAATACCCACACATTGCTCAGGGCAGCGCCGCCGACAAACAGGGCGGGGCCGAAGGAGCGGGCGGGGTTCACGGAAGTGCCGGTGAAGTGGATGCCCAGGATGTGGACCAGGGTCAGGGTGAGACCGATGACCAGGCCTGCCACCTTGCCGTTTTCAGGCTTGGAGGTGACGCCCAGGATGGCCAGCACGAAGACGAAGGTCAGAATAACCTCGATGAGCAGGGACAGGCCGACATTGCCGTTGTACAGGGCATTGGTGCCAAGTCCGCCGGCGTTTTCGCCGAGCACGACTTTCAGGCAGCCTGCGCCGGCAGTGGCACCCAGGAACTGGGCGACCACATAGCCGCAGAAGTCCTTCACGTTCATCTGTCCGTCCACCAGCATGGCGATGGATACGGCGGGATTGATATGGCAGCCGCTGACATTGCCGATGGAATAAGCCATGGCAACGATCACCAGACCGAAGGCTGCCGCTGTGAGACCATAGGCTGCGTTGGCCACATTGCCGTCGCATCCGACGACGACTGCGGTGCCGCAGGCGAAGAAGACGAGGACAAAGGTACCGATGAACTCTGCAACATATTTCTTCATAGAACTCATTACGATTCCTCCTTAAAGAATTTGATGATGCTCAGAGCAAGGATACATGATACAGCCGGATGGGGAATTTTGCAAGAATAACCTGTACAGATGGGCGTGCAGGCGCATCATATGATATAATCTTCTGCAGGAACCGCAAGAAAACGAAAGAACAGAGGGGGTTTTACCCATGAAGATCCGGATTGACAGGAATGCACCGGTGGTGCCGCACAAAAAACACTGGCAGTTCTGCGTGGGGTCCGGTCATGCGCTCCTGGCATTGCGCTCTGACTATGTCCGGCAGCTGAAATTCATCCATGACACACTGGGGATTGAGCGCGTCCGCTTCCACGGAATCTTCTGCGATGACATGCACACGGTGAACGATCTGTCCATGCAGATGCCGGTGCCTGGCGCGGACCGGTTCACGGAATACAATTTCAATGCCTGTGCCCTGGCCTATGACAATGTCCTGGAAGCCGGCATGAAACCCTTTGTGGAGCTTTCCTTCATGCCCTCATCCCTGGCGCTTCATGAGGAGGGCAGACCGCTTCAGGGCATGTTCTTCTATAAACCAGTGATCGTGCCGCCGGCGGATGAAAAGAAGTGGCAGGAATATATCCAGACCTTCCTGCGCTTCCTGATCCACCGCTATGGCGCGGAGGAAGTGCGCACCTGGTATTTTGAGGTGTGGAACGAGCCGGACCTTCAGGTGGTCTTCTGGAACGGAACACGGGAGGAATACTTCCATTTCTATAAAATCACCGCCGAGGCCGTCAAGGCGGTGGATCCGCAGATCCGCGTGGGCGGACCGGCCACCAGCGGCAGCAAGTGGGTGGAAAGCTTCCTGAAATACTGCCGCAGTGAGCACGTGCCTGTGGATTTTGTGACCACGCATCAGTACGCGGGCGATCCGCTGGGCGGCGTGGAGGATCAGGGCGAGGACACGGACAGCAGGGAGGAAGGCGGGGAAAGCTGGGGCGAGCGCATGGCGCGCCTGTCAAAGCAGCTGGACTCCATCGAAGAGAAGACCTTCCTCAACGGATTCCGGACCATGCAGCCCGACAAGTCGGAGATCACGGAGATTCCGGCGGATCTGTTTGCGCGCAACTCCGCCATTGTCCGGCGTCAGGCCGGGGACGTGCCCGTGTTTTATACGGAGTGGAATGAAAACGCCATCTTCTCCGCCTTTACCAATGACACCCGCAAGGTGGCGGCCTATGATGTGAGGGCGGCACTGGAAGTGGCCGGGAATGTGGATGGGTCCTCCATCTGGTGCTTCTCTGATATTTTTGAGGAACTGCATCCCTTCCCCCAGGAGTTCCACGGCGGGTTCGGCATGCTCAGCCAGCACGGGATTCCCAAGCCGGTGTACTGGGCCATGAAAATGCTGCGGGAGACCGGGGATGAGCGCCTGGACCTTGGCGCGGACGCCACCTCCGGCGAGGTGGGCTACGCGGCCTTCCCCGTGGAAAACGGGCTGAAGGTGCTGCTGTTCCGTCAGCGCATGAAGAATCTGGACCTGCCCGGGGAGAGCGTGGAACTGGAGCTTCCCGGCGTGAAGGCGTCCGGTGTGAGCGTGCAGCGCGTGGATGAGGAGCACGGAAACCCGCTGAAACTCTGGCAGGACATGGGAAGTCCGGAGTGGCTGAACCGGGAGGAAGTGGAAAGGATCCGGAAAGACAGCTGCGTCTGCGAGGAAGCCTGGCCCTTTGTGTGTGACGGGGAAGGCACGAAATGCAGTTTCGAGCTTGGCGTAAACGATGTATACATGATCACCGTGCGCATGTAAATGCGGGAAAGGGGAAGGCATATGCAGGGCGTTCAGACATTTGGGCTTCTGAGGAGTACGCGGGAGCCGGTGGAAACCATCCTCAAAGCCCTGCCGCATCTGGGCTGCACAGCGGTGGAGCCGTGCATCTGCGCAGAGCCCATACAGGGACTGGAACGCATGGCCTGGCCGCCGGACATGATTCCGCATATGGCGGAAGTGATCCGGAAAAACGGCATGTGCATTCCCTCCTGTCATGTGTTCGTCCGCAGCGTGACCGCGGAAGCGGACTGGCTCAGAACACTGGCGGAGACGTACGGGATGGAATACTTTGTGGTAAAGTCCCCGGAGGATCTCTCGGAATCCTCCCTTCGCCTGGCGGCGGAAGAACTGCGGGCGGCGGCGGAAAAGCTCGGGGACAGTGCACGCATTCTGATCCACAATGAGCAGGCGGACATTTCAAGGACCTACCATGGAAAAACGGCATGCGAGGTCCTGGCAGACCTTGCCGGGGACCGCATCGGACTGGAAGTGGATGTGGGCTGGGTAATGGCCGGCGGCATGGATCCGGACACGTTTGTGCAGCGGAACCTTGAACGAATCCGGGCACTGCATCTCAAGGACTTTGTGCGCAGCGGCGATACGTGGACGGAGGTATCCATCGGGCTTGGCCAGGTGCAGGCGGCAGCGTTTGCGGACCTGGCCGAAAGGCTGAATATTCCCGTGCTTGCGGACCAGGACAGGTTTGGTGACAACGCGCTGGAGGAGCTTGCACAGGTGTTCCGGCGCATACGGAAGACAGGAAAGGAGCACACATCATGAGTGACCGCGGAGATTCCATTGCCATTGCAAGGCAGTACATGGATTCCCTTCTGGTGGAGAGTCGGATTATGGGCAGCGGCATGCCCAGCACCCGGTTTGAGCTTCTGGGGGAAAACTTTGAGACACCCATTATGACGGCGGCCCTGAGCCATCTGGATCTGGTGGGCATGGCCGAAGGCGCGCGCCAGGCCGGCGCGGCGGTATGCATCGGCATGGGCGACAATGATGAACTGTGCCGTGTGCTGGAAACCGGCGCAAAGGTGATCAAGGTGATCAAGCCCTACGCGGACCCCGAAGAGATTTACAGGCGCATGCAGTGCGCCCGTGAGCACGGGGCCATGGCGGTGGGCATGGACTTTGAGCATGCCATCAACGTGAATGATGCGGAGGATTCCGTGGTGGCCGGACTGCCCATGCGGGCCATGCCTCTGGAGGAGATCCGGGATATCGTGCACATGGCCGGGCTTCCGTTCTTTGCCAAGGGCATTCTCAGCGCGAGGGACGCAAGAATCAGCTGGGAAATCGGCTGCGCGGGCGTGATCCTGAGCCATCACAACGGACTGATGCGCTATGCGGTGCCGCCGGTCATGGTGCTTCCGGAAATCCGCAAGGCAGTGGGCCAGGACATGAAGATTATTGTGGATGGCGGCATTGAAACCGGGTTTGACGCCTACAAGGCGCTGGCGCTTGGCGCGGATGCCGTGAGCGTGGGCCGCGTGCTCATGGATCCGCTGAAGAATCAGGGAGCCGAGGGCGTTCGGGATACCATCCGTGCCATGACGGGACAGCTGCAGGCGATGATGCGCCGGACGGCTGTGGAGGACCTGGCACATATGGATCCCACCGTCATTCACAGAATGTGAGTACAGGCATTTTGCTGATTCTGTTTTTCCATGGATGCTGTTTTTGCCCTGAGAAAAATGTCCTCGGGGCATTTTTCTTTATCCCAAAAGACCATTGTGATTTGGAACAGGTTCTGATATAAACGCTCGATTTGCCATTCTCAGAGCAGTCACGATACTCAGGTTGATGAACCGGGGTGGGACAGCCAGGATCATGCGGCTGAATCAGATTCCAAATCCATGCCGGACAGTATCATTGCGGAAGGGGTCTATGGTATAATCGAACCAGCGGCAATGTGCAGAAAGAAATGCGTCATGAGATCGGCTTATCAGAATGATATATGCCTGGAGGCAGCATATGATCAGAATAGGCATTGTTGAGGATGAACGTCTTCTATTGGAAGATCTTGTCAACCATGTGGACTGGGATGCCTGGGATATCGAAGTGGCATTTGCTGAACGCAATGGCGCTCAGGTGCTGCGGAGAATGTCCCGGGAATATGTGGATATCATACTTACTGATATAAGGATGCCTGTCATGGATGGCATTACCATGTCAGAGCAGATACAGAAGCGGTATCCTCATGTTCAGTTTATATTCCTTACCAGCTATGATGACGTGAGCTTTACCAAGTCCGCCATACAGCTCAATGCAGTGGCATATCTGTCCAAGCCTGTCAACATGAATGAACTGCATTCAGCGGTTCAGGAGGCAGGCCGGCGGCTGGAGATGATTTCCAGTGCGGAATATGGTGCGCGTCTGTTTCGCGAGGAACAGCTGATCCGGCTTGTGGGTGGTATGGGGGATGACGAGGCCGTTGATACATTCCCCGGAAGCTGGCAGGTTTTCTGTGTTCAGATTGTGAATTTTCTTTCCATCTACCATACACGCTCCGCCGCGGAAGTGAAATGGCTGACCACGGAGATCAAGAACCGGCTGATGTATTTTCTGTCCTGCAGATGTGAAAATTTCTGTGCTGTATACCTGTCCAAAGGCGAGTATATCGTGGCTGCTGACGGCATCTATGATTTTTCCGAAATGACCGGGGAGGACGAGCAGGAACTTGCCGATTCGGTGGGAACCAATGTTTCCTTTCATTTCTATTTTATGCATGGCAATCCATTGATCGGCGCAGAACAATTCAGGGATCGTTATCATGATCTGACGCAGCTGAAGGAAGATGGCTTTTATCAGTACAGTCATGCGGATTCCCTGGAAAAGTCCGGAAAAACGATTCAGGAATGCACACGTTTCCTTATGAAGCATATTGATGATGAATCATTTTCGGATGCCCTGGAACACTGGTTTTCCTCGGTCCGACAGCTCAGACCCGGACGCCGGGGTGTTGTGTCAGAGTGCTATTCCATCTGTGAAGCCCTTCTGAACAGAATGCCGTATTTATCCGGCGGTACAGAATTCTCCGGGTATGACAGACATGATATGCTGCATATGCTGGAAGAGCTGCAGGATCTGGATGCACTGGAACAGTACATACTGTCACTGAAGCAGAACCTGCATGCCGCTCAGAATGAACCCGGGGACGGACAGGATACGGTCCGTCAGATCATTCAGCATATCAACCAGCATTATCCGGAAGCCATATCCGCGGAAACCCTGACCAAGGATTTTTATCTTGCGTCCAATACGATCCGGGCCCTGTTCAAGCAGAAGACCGGGAAAACCATTCATGAATATCTGACGGAAGTCCGGCTGGAGAAGGCACGGCAATTGCTTGCGGATCCCGAGCTTCGCATCAAGGAGATCGCTGTCCGTACAGGCTACAGGAATGTTTCGTATTTCTGCAAGGTATTTGCAGACATTTACGGTGTCTCGCCCATGAGTTACCGTCTTCAGCTGCCCGGAAGAAATGGGGTGCATTATGCCTCGGAAGAATGATAACCGGAAGGCTTTGCACCTGCGCCGCAGTTTTGCCAACAGAATACTGATTTTTCTGATGATTTCCGTTCTTCTGACCACATCGGTTGTGTTTGTTTTCTTCTACAGCAGCATGCAGGGGAAAATGAAAAGCTATGTCATGGAGGAAATGGAGAACACGGCTTCCCAGATGACCAACCAGATTTCGTCAGAACTGCGTTCACTGTCGAGCATTATATACACCAGCGTGTCTGATCCCAATCTGTGGCAGAATCTTGTCAGGCAGTTTGCAGATACCATGGAAATCTGGCAGCTGTATTCCTATGTGAACGCTTATGTTGCCACATTGATGGGGATGAATGAGAATGTGACCCTGATCACCTTCTATATTGACAATCCCACGATTTCCCAGGATAAAACCTATATCCGGCCCTATGATGAATTTCAGAAGCTGAGCGTTTATGACGAGATTGTCGCCAGGAATGGTGCGGCAAGACTGTATGCCATGCGCCAGGTGTTTTCGGATGATTACTATACCTACAATACCATTTCGAGTCCGGACAATTTCTGTCTGGTGCGTGCTTCCAGCTACCGCGGGGTAAAGTTCGGCGTTGTGTTGGAATTTCAGAAAAAACTGTTTGCGAAATACCTGTCGGGCGTGGGTTCACATCATGTCTATCTGCTCGGAAGCAATGATCTGATTCAGATGCATTATGCGGACAGCGCAGAAGAGAAGGATGATCTGCTTCAGCCGCTGGAAATCACTTCTTCCCAGACCTACAGTCAGCACGAACTGCTCTTTAACTGGAAACTGATGGTTGTGGCAGAAATACATACCCTGCTCAGCAGCATCAATGCCACATTTGAGCGTATGCTGATATTCATGACACTTACAGTGGGCGTTCTGATGCTGATTATCCTGACCGTTTTCTGGAGGATGACCACCAAGATCCGGGATCTTGGCAACAGAATCCGTTCCACAACGGAGGAATATGGTATTTCCAATGAAGAGGAAACAGTGCAGAAAGGCGATGAAATTGATCAGGCAATCGTGTCCTTCGATATACTGAAAGCCCGGGTGGACTATCTGATGAAGGAAGTCATGGCCCGCGAGATTGCCAAGCGTGACACAGAGATCAAGCTTCTCTATTCACAGATCAAGCCGCATTTCCTGTACAACACACTGTCCAGTGTGCTTTCGCTGGCGAGACGGCATCATGATCCAAGGCTGGAAACCATGATCGAATCCCTTTCCAGCATGTACCGGATTTCATTGAATCAGGGACGGGAAAATATCACAGTGGCAGACGAGATCCGGCTTACGGAGAACTACGTTTATATCATGCGGAACCGTTTTGATGATCTCCTGGAAGTAACCATCACGTCGGATCCTGCCATTGCAGAATCCATTGTGCCGAAGGTCATTTTGCAGCCGTTCATTGAGAATTCCATCAATCATGCCATGGCAGACGAGCATGTACTGCATATCAGTGTATGCGGAACGATTCAGGACGGGGATGTGGTGTTCACGATTCATGATGACGGAACGGGCATCACAAGGGAAACCATCCAGGCCATCTTTGCTGCTCAGGGGGAAGCACAGAAAGGATTCGGAATACGAAATGTGCATCAGCGGATTCAGATGCTGTACGGCTCGCAGTACGGTGTCACTATTGAACCGATGGATATTGGGACCCGGGTAACGCTCCGGCTGCCATACTGCACGCTGGACCAGCTGCCGCAGATGCGGCATCAGGCGACAGAGCATGAGAGCCGCCCGGATACAGCCGGGAAAACGTAAACCTGAAAAAGGAAGTACAGGGATTTCGCCCCGTACTTCCTTTTTCCAGTTCAATCTTTATCAGGATCAGTCAGCATTCCAGATTGCCATCTTGGCCTGATACTTGTCATTTGCGACCTTTTCCACATCAGCCAGACCGGCGGCTTCGCAGTCAGCCAGCATCTGATCGAACAGACTGGCGGCCTCATCAGCGGAACCGGCCATCAGGATCAGGGGATATGCAGCATTGCGGATATCGCTGATCTTGGTGGAAAGCAGGGCTTCCATGGAGCCGGAGTCAGGGGAAAGATCATCCATGGCAGTGGTATCATAGGCGGAAGCGCCGAGATACTTGTTGGCAAAGGCGGCCACCACATTCTGGGAACCGGTAATGATAGGGAATGCGGAGTTCAGATCATAATACTGGCCGTCCTGTGCAATACCGGACTTGAACAGGAGTTCATACTTGCGGATTCCGTTTTCGGTCAGATAGGTCCAGAAGTCAGCGTTCAGGGCTTCAATGGTTTCGTCGGTCAGCACGCGCTTTCCATCCACATAATTCCAGGTCACGCCTTCAGGACCCCACTGGGTGACATACTGGCCCTCTTCGCTCATCAGCCAGTCCATGAACTTGATGGTGGCTACAGGATCCTTGCAGTCGGAGGAAATATAGGTGTAGGTCCAGCCCAGAACAGAGGTGGGTCCGTAGGTGGTCTTGGCCGGATCCACGCCGTCAGCAACCACCATGAAGGGGTACATCATGTTGTCGTCGTTTTTGTTTCCGTCAGCGTCATACTGCAGGGCGGTGTTGGCGATGTTCCAGTAAGCTTCGGGAGCGCCAAGCACATAGCCGCCGCTGCATTTTTCATCAAACAGGGCTTTCTTGCAGCTCGGCCAGTCGATGTCGATCAGGCCGTCGCGGTACAGCTCATTCATGAACACGTACATGTCCTTCATGTGCGGGTCACGGATGTTGCTGAACAGGGTGCCGTTTTCGTCCACATAATACTGGTCAATGCCGAACATGCCGCGGAAGGTGTACAGGGTGGCGCTTTCATTGTCCGCATTGAAGCACAGAGCGATGGTTTCGTGGCCATTGATCTCGGGATACTTTGCCTTCCAGTCTTTCAGCAGGGAAACAAACTGATCCTTGGTGAAGTATCCCTGGTCGACATAGGTGTCATAGTATCCCAGTTCCTTGACATAGTTCATGCGGAGGTTGAAACCGAATACGGCGCTGGGAGCCACTTCATCCTGGAACCAGGAGGGCAGACCATAGACCTTGCCGTCGTTCATGTTGCGAACCTTGTCCATGGTGGCACCGAGCTGGGATTTGATGTTGGGAGCGTACTGATCGATCAGGTCATCCAGCGGGATGACGGCACCGTTGGAGATGTAGTTGTCGTTGGCGGCAGCACCGCGGTCAATCGCAATGATGTCCGGCAGAGTTTCAGACTGAAGCATGGTGTTCAGTTTTTCCGTGGCATCGCCGGCAACGGATACGAAGCTCAGCTTCACGCCGGTGGCCTTGGTGATTGCTTCGGCAACCATATTGTCCCAGGGCAGTTCATTCTTGAAGAAGACGGTGATTTCCTTCACGTCTTCTGCCATGGCAGGGATGCTCAGACAGCTCAGCATCAGCATGGCGCACAGCAGCACAGCAAGAATCTTTCTCATGGAAAATACCTCCTGTAAAAGATGTTTTATAGCAACCGGATCAACCGGCTGTATACGATATCAGCCTTTGACGGCACCGATCATGATGCCCTTAACAAAGTATTTCTGCACAAAGGGATAGACAAGAAGAATCGGTACAGTCACAACCATGGCGGTTGCCATGCGGATGGAATCGCTGGAAACAGGATTCTGCTTGGATGCCTGCTGAAGGATTTCTGCCACAGACTTGCTGTTGCCCAGGTCGTAGTTGTTCAGAATCTGAACCAGGATGAACTGCAGCGTTTTCAGGCTGGCCTTGTAGGTATACAGGTTGGTGTCAAACCAGCTGCTCCACTGACCGACGGCTGTAAACAGTGCGACTGTGGCCAGCACAGGCTTGGTCAGCGGCAGCACAATCCTGAACAGCACCACGGCATCCCCGGCGCCGTCGAGATAGGCGGATTCTTCGAGCTCTGCAGGCAGTGATTCCATATAGATGCGGATCAGGATCATGTTGTAGACGCTGATGGCACCCGGGATGATATATACAAGGAAATTGTCAATCAGACCTACGGATTTGAGCACCATGTAATAGGGCACCACGCCGCCGCCGAAGTACATGGTGAACACGAAGAAGTAACCGAAGAACCTGCTTCCGAACAGATCTTTCTTGCTCATGCCGTATGCCAGCATGGCGTTGAAGAAGAGCGCAATCACTGTGCCCAGTACGGTTCTGGACAGGGAAATGAAGGCGGCATGAAGCAGTTCCTTGTTCTTGAACACCTCACGGTAACTGTCCAGAGTGAACTTCCTGGGCCAGAAGTAGAGTCCGCCGCGCACGGTATCCTGTGCGTCATTGAGGGAAATGATGGCCACGTTCCAGAAGGGATACAGACAGAGAAAACAGATGAGGGCGAGCATGGCAATGACAAATATGTCATAGATCAGATGACCGTTTCTCCGGTTGAAAAAACCTTCGGTTTTTTTCCTGGTAATGCTGCTGTTCATACCGGGCCCTCCTTTCTCATACCAGGGTGCGTCCGCGGATTTTGCTGACGAACGCATTGGCTGAGACCACCAGGATGAAGTTCACCACAGACTTGAACAGTCCCACTGCGGAGCTGTAGGAATACATGCCGCTGCCGAAACCATAGCGGTAGGCATAGGTATCAATCACGTCGGAGTAATTGATGATGGTGCTGTTGCTCATCAGGAGCTGCTGCTCAAAACCGGCATTCAGAAGACCGCCCACAGCCAGAACGAACATGACGGAGATGGTGGGCAGAAGGCAGGGAAGTGTTATATGCACCACCCGCTGAAGGCGGTTCGCACCGTCGATCATGGCGCTTTCATAGATTTCCGAGGAAATGGAAGTGATGGCTGCCAGATAGATGATGGCATTGTAGCCCATGCCCTTCCATGTGTTTGCCAGCCCCAGGAGCACCCAGAACAGCTGGCCTTTCTGGAAGAAGAGGATGGGACTTTTGATGATGCCGAGGTCCATGAGTGCCTCATTGACTACACCGGTGGAGGACATGATGGTCAGGAAAATGTTCGCACAGATGACCCACGAGATGAAAAAGGGTAGATAGGAAACGGTCTGCACAATTTTCTTGAACCGCGCCAGCCGGCATTCGTTCAGGAGGAGGGCCAGAAAGATGGGAGCCGGAAAAGAAAGCAGGAGTGTGATCAGGCTTGTCATCAGGGTGTTGCGCATGATCCGCAGAAAGTCACCGGTGGTAAAGAAATATTCAAACCACTGAAAGCCCACATATTTCTGCTGGAAGAAACTGGTGAAGAAATTCATTCTGGGCTTGAAATTGATGAAAGCCATGTAGATTCCGAACATCGGGCCGTAACAGAAGATCAGGGCCCAGATGATGCC
>CAMNDE010000045.1:0-28607 GCA_946534895.1 uncultured Clostridia bacterium | reverse complement strand
TGCAGCGCGAGCTCAAGCGCATCCAGCAGGAGGTCGGCATTACCTTCATCTATGTTACCCATGACCAGGAGGAAGCCCTGACCATGAGCGACAAGATCGTGGTCATGAACGCCGGCGAGATCGAGCAGATCGGCACGCCGCTGGAAATCTACAATGAGCCTGTCAACTCCTACGTCGCCCGCTTTATCGGCGAGAGCAATATTGTGAACGGCATCATGAAGGAGGACTACAAGGTCCGCTTTGATGACAAGGATTTCGAGTGCGTGGACTTCGGCTTCCGGCCCAATGAGCCGGTGGATGTGCTGCTGCGACCGGAGGATATTGCCATCGTCAGGCCCGGAGAGGGCGTGATGCGCGGCGAGGTCAAGAGCGTGCTGTTCAAGGGCGTGCACTACGAGCTCATGGTGGAGACGAGAACCGGTACCAGCAAGACCGTGCAGATGCACGTGGTGAATCAGCACGATATCGAAAACCCGCAGTACAGGGAAAAGATCTCCGCCAACGACTTCTATGTGGACTCGGAGGACCTGATCGACAAGGAAATGACGGATCAGGACTTCATCTCCATCGCCAACGCCCAGGCCTGGGACGAGGAGAACCATGACATTTCCCTGACCCGGGTGTCCCACAACATTGAAAACACCCCCGGCGAATACAGCATCACCTTCGGTACGGAGAAGGGCACGGAAGTCACCGTAAAGGTATACGTGATCCATCCCGAGTACGTGGAGGACGCCCGTCACAACATCGGCATCAGCGCGCTGGATTTCTTCATCACGCCGGATGAGATTCAGGAATCCATGGCCATCTCCACCGACCTGAAGACCTGGGCCAGCGCGGAAGCCTGGAATCTCCAGGACGATACCTCCGTGGAAATCACGGACGTGAAGTTCGACTTTGATCCCGCCTCGGTCACCGAAGGCACCTACAAGATCACCTTCGCCACCCAGGGCCGGGTATACAAGGTGGAAACCACTGCTCACCACGAGGTGGGCGACCGGGTGGACCTTTTCTTCGGGCCGGAGGATCTCCATGTTATGCATAAGGAAGTGGCGGACGCATGAAATCCTTTTCTCGAATGAGCTATCCCTACATTCTCTGGATCGGGGTATTCATCGTCGCGCCGATGATCATGATTCTCCTCTATGCCCTCACCCGGTCCGGAAACAGCACCCTGACCTTTCACTTCACACTGGAGAATTTCAGCCGTTTCTTCTCCGATCCCGATTTCATGCGCGTGCTCTGGACCAGCCTGCGCATCGCCTTCATCACCACCGTGGTCTGCATTCTGATCGGGTATCCCGCCGCACTGTTCATCGCCAATCAGTCGGAGCGGAAGCAGACCCTGCTGATCCTGCTCATCACCCTGCCCATGTGGATCAATATGCTGCTGAAGACCTATGCATGGCGCGGCATCCTGATGAACTTCGAGGACATGTCCAGTGAGATCAAGGTGTTCATCGGCATGGTGTATGACTTCCTGCCCTACATGATCATCCAGATCCACACAGCCATCGCCAAGCTGGACAAGGAACTGCTCACCGCCAGCTATGACCTGGGCGCAGACAAGTGGAAGTCCTTCCTGAAGGTTACCCTGCCCCTGAGCGTCCCGGGCATTATTTCCGGCGTCACCCTGGTCTTCCTGCCTGCGGTTTCCAGCTTTGTCATTCCCAAGCTCCTGGGCGGCGGCAACTATGTGCTCATCGGCACGCTCATCGAAAACTACTTCCTGGTGGCAGGCGACTGGAACTTCGGAAGCGCGATCTCCCTGATCATGGCCCTGATCATCATCGGCGCCATGTACTTCACCCGCAAGATCGACCGCAGCGCAGAGGAGGAGTGAGAAGATGAAGAAACGCCCGTTCTGGAACTTTTTCACCTCCGGCTACCTGATCCTGGTGCTGCTGTTCATCTATCTGCCCATCTTCTATGTCATGGTCTTCTCCTTCAACGATTCGAAGTCCATGGTTTCCTTCTCCGGATTCTCCTTTCGCTGGTACGAGAGCATGCTCAGCAACCGGGACATGCTGGAAAGCATCAAGTACACCATCATCATTGCCGTGATCGCCACCGTCGTTTCCACGGTGATCGGCACCGTGGCGGCCATCGGACTTTCCAAGGCGCGCAGGATTCTCAGGACCATTGTTCTGGAAATCAACAACCTGCCGGTGCTCAACCCCGATATCGTGACCGCCATCGGCCTGATGCTGCTGTTCCTGTCCCTGAAGGTGCGGCGCAGCATTGTCACCCTGACCCTGGCGCACATTACCTTCTGTATTCCCTATGTGATCCTTTCCGTCATGCCCAAGCTGCGGCAGCTGGACGACAATGTGGCTGAGGCCGCCATGGACCTGGGCGCCACGCCGTTCAAGGCACTGACCAAGGTCATTATCCCCCAGATCTATCCGGCCATCTTCTCCGGCGCGCTGATTGCATTCAGCATGTCCTTTGATGATTTCGTGATCTCCTACTTCACCGCCGGCATGGACGTGCAGAACATTTCCATGTACGTGTATTCCATGAAGCGGTTCAATCCCGCCGTAAACGCCCTGTCTTCACTGATCGTGATTGTGGTGACCGTCATCCTTGTGCTGGCCAACCTGATCCCGTATCTGAAGGATAAAAAGAACAAAAAGGAGGAACAAGTAACATGAAAAAGTTTCTTTCCGCCGTACTGGTCCTGACCCTGACGGTCCTGCCGCTCCTCTCCTTCGCTGAAGCTGAAGAGAGCTTCAAGGGCGTCACCCTGAACGTCTACAACTGGGGTGAATACATCGACGAGGAAGTGCTCCGCGCCTTTGAGAAGGAATACGGCTGCAGGGTCAACTACAAGACCTATGATTCCAACGAAAGCATGTACACCAATATCTCCGGCGGCGATGATCCCTGGGATATTCTGGTGCCCAGCGACTATATGATCGAGCGCCTGATCAGCGAAGACATGCTGCAGCCCCTGGACAAAACCATTGTGGACAATCTGGACAACCTGACCGACGCGGTAAGAAACCTGTCCTTTGACCCGGACAACACCTATTCCGTGCCCTATCTCTGGCAGAACGTGGGCATCGTCTACGACACCACGGAGCTCGATCCGGCCACTGTGGAGGAAAAGGGCTGGGAAATCTTCCGGGATCCGGCCATCAAGGGACACGCCTACATGTACGATTCCTCCCGTGATGCCTTCATGATCGCCCTGAAAGCCCTGGGATTCTCCGCCAATACCAGCAATGAGGAAGAAATCCAGGCCGCCCATGAATGGCTGCTGGACATGAACGCCACCATCAGCCCCTCCTATGTGACGGATGAAATGATCGACGGCATGGCCGAGGGCTTCAAGTGGATCTCCCTTGGCTACAGCGGCGACATCGCCTATATCCTCAGCGAGAACGAGGACATGGCCTTCTGCGCGCCCAAGCAGGGCACCAACATCGCCGTGGACGCCATGGTCATTCCCGCAAAGGCCGGGAATCCGAAGCTGGCCAACCTGTTCATCCGTTTTGTGACCGAGTATGAATCCAGCATGGCCATTTCCGCCTTCACCGGCTACGCCTCCCCCAATGCCCAGGTGCTGGAAGAGCTGTCCGGCCCCGGCGGCGACTACGAAGGCAATGCCGCCTATCTCCCCAGAGCCGGTTATGAGCTCGATGAAATCTACGTGGACAACGTCAAGCTGGCCGCAAAACTCTCCGACCTGTGGCTGAAGGTAATGTCCTCTAAATAACAGCGGATATAGACCTGATCTTTGCAAAGGGTTCCGGATGCATTTCCGGAGCCCTTTTTCTGTCCACCGCAGGACATGATATTCCACGGCAAAGCGCGCCTTACGCTTCCGGGCCTGCCGGAATCACTGAAATGTTTTCCGTTTTCTCATTTTTTCCGGGATTTTTCCTCGAAAATGTGGTACAGTACAGGTGTGGTTTCGCGTTCCATCCGCCTCTGCCGGGCATGGCATTTGCCTGTACGGCAGGAAACCAGAGTATCTATGCACAGAAAAATCGAGGAATGTTCACATGTTTTTTCGAAACAAACTGCTGGATAAACTGCGGGAGTCCGTGACAGCCGTACTTCCCATTATCATTGTGGTGCTTCTTCTGTCCGTCACGGTCGCCCCGATCCCCAGCGGCGTCATGCTGGGATTTCTGCTGGGCGGCCTGCTTCTGATGGTCGGCATGATGTTTTTCTCGGTAGGCGCCGAAATCGCCATGCAGCCCATGGGCGAGCTCATCGGGTCGCGCGTGACCCGGACAAAGAATCTGAAGCTGATTCTGATCCTCGGGTTTGTGCTGGGGCTTATGATCACCGTATCCGAGCCGGATCTGCAGGTCCTGGCCGGACAGGTGCAGGCCATTCCGAACATGGTGCTGATCCTGTCCGTGGCCCTGGGCGTCGGCGGGTTTCTGGTGCTGGGCCTTGTGCGTATCTTTTACCGGATTCCGCTTCGCCTTCTGCTCTTTGTCTTCTATGTGGTGATCCTGGCCCTCACCTTTTTTGCGCATCCGAGCTTCCGGTCCGTGGCCTATGATTCCGGCGGTGTGACCACGGGGCCCATGACCGTGCCGTTCATCATGGCCTTCGGCCTGGGCATTGCCTCCATTCGAAGCGACTCGGAAGCGGCGGAGGACTCCTTCGGTCTTATCGCCCTGTGCTCCATCGGACCCATTCTTGCGGTCATGGTGCTGAGCATGATTTATCAGGTGGACGGCACAGCCTATACGCCCTATATGGTCGTTAACGCAGAGGATTCCATTGAACTGCGCAACCTGTTCAGCGACGGGTTTCCGGACTATTTAAGGGAAATGCTGATCTCGCTTCTGCCCATTGCCGTGTTCTTCTTCATCATCAACCTGGTGATGCTGCATGTGCCGCACAATCAGCTGTCGCGTATCGGCCTGGGCATTGCCTATACCTATATCGGACTGAGCATCTTCATGACCGGCGCCAATTACGGGTTCATGCCCGCAGGCGCGTATCTCGGCGAAGTGCTGGGCAAGCTCTCCTACCCCTGGATCACGGTGCCCGTGGGCGGGCTGATCGGTTTCATGGTGGTACTCGCCGAGCCTGCCGTCTACGTGCTGATGCGCCAGGTGGAGGAACTGACGGAAGGCGCCATTACGGGACGCAGCCTTCAGCTGAGCATGTGTCTGGGCGTGGGCATTTCCGTGGGCCTTTCCATGCTCCGGGTGCTGCTGGGCCTGAACGTTCTGTGGATCATTGTACCGGGCTACATTCTCTCCCTGGGCATGAGCTTTGTGTGCCCGAAACTGTTCACGGCCATTGCCTTTGACTCGGGCGGAGTCGCTTCCGGTCCCATGACCGCCGCGTTCCTTCTGCCCATGACCATGGGATTATGCACAGCCATGAACCGGGATCTGGCCTCGGATGCCTTCGGCGTGGTGGCACTGGTGGCCATGACACCCCTGATCACCATTCAGGGGCTGGGTCTGGTCTACCGGTTCAAGACACGGCATCGCAGGCAGGAGATGCAGGGCGAAGATGCCTTCTCCGGCCTTGCGAATGATGCGGTTATTGAGCTGTAAGGAGGGTGAGCGTGCATGAATCAGTCAGAACTGTATCTGATGATGACGGTGGCGGACCGCTGGAAAATCCCGGATTTCATCAAGCTGTACCGGGACAAAGGCCTGGAAACGCACGTGCTTTCCAATGCACACGGCACCGCGCCGCAGAAATACCTACGGTATCTTGCGCTGGATGAGACCGACAAAATGCTGTGCATGACCGTGCTTACAGGCCGGAAATGGCTGGAAGTCAAGAAGGCCATGCATGTACGCCTGCGCATTGAAGCGCCCGGCGTCGGCATCGCCTATATCATTCCGCTCTCCTCTGTGGGCGGAAAACGGGAACTCATGTTTCTCACAGACGGACAGGAATTTGTGAAAGGGGCGGAACAGACCTTGAAGGGAACAGACCAGGAACTCCTGGTGGTCATAGGAAACCAGGGCTACAGCGAACAGATCATGGACGCGGCGCGCAAGGTGGGCGCCCGGGGCGGCACGGTGATCCATGCCAGAGGCACGGGTCAGGACAAGGCGGAAAAGTTCCTGGGCATCTCTCTGGCCAGTGAAAAGGACGTCATTCTCATTGTGACGCCCATTGAGAACAAGACACCCATGATGCAGGCCATCATGCGGGAAGCGGGCCCGGATACGGGCGCCAAGGCCATTGTGTTCAGCGTGCCGGTCACGGATACCGCCGGCATGATTCTCCGGCCGCAGAGCGAGGAACTGGAGGAAAATGACACCCAGGAAGACGCCGCCGCGCCGCAGGCCGAATCCTGATCATCCCATACAGACGTAACAAAAGGACACGGACAAATTGCCGTGTCCTTTACTTTACTGATCTGTTACTCAGCGGTCGCAGCCGTAGACTTCCCACTGGCTCAGGGATGGGAACGGCGACGGATCGTCGGCCTTTTCCAGCTGATCCAGTTCCATCCAGCGGATGACGTGCCGGCCGATGTCCATGAACTGGCGCTCGCCCGTCTTTTCCAGGGACATGGTATAGCTGCTCCCGTCGCTCAGGCGCAGGCGCACGCGCTGCCACCAGGCGTCATGCGGGAAGTCGGCGCGCAGCACCAGGGCCACACAGCTCGCTTCCACTTCCCTGCCGAAATCAATCCGGCAGCAGGCGTCCTGGCGGATGCCGATGCCCCAGGACTGCCACGGCCATTCACCGTGCCCCTGATTGAACAGGTATCCGTCGATCACGTTCCGGGCCGCAAAGCAGGCCTCGTCGCGGGTTTCCACATTGGCGGTGCAGTGCGGGAAGAAGTCCGTGTCACCCCTCAGGTCCGCGGGGTTGCGGGAAATACAGCGCACCTGATGAATCTCTTCGTCCGTCATCTGACGCACGATGACGATATGCCTGGGCAATTCAAAGATGCCCGGCGCATAGGCGTCCCGGTTTCTGGCGCTGGGCACGGTCCAGGTCATGCGTCCGCCCCGGGCATAGACCTCGGCGGGCGCCAGCGCGGTGTCCATCTGCACCATCAGATGCTCACTGTCCGCGCAGATCTCGAAGCGGTCGCCTTCCTCGTAGGCGCGGAGCACGCACAGGCGTGCCTCCTTTTCATGCTGCGCCCGGCAAAGTTCCTCGCCCTGGGCGCTGAGCAGTCGAATCTCAATCATGGTTATTTGTCCTCCCCAAGATAGCGGAAGCAGAAACGGAAGGCATTCGTGCCCTTCGATATCTGCCGGCGCACACTCATGCGGTACAGTTTCCCGGGATAGCTCTTGGCCATGCGCGCATCCTCCACCGGAATCTCCTCGATCTGCCACGCGGCCGATCCATCATCCTCAAGAAGCACCGGGCCCAGGCGGAAGCCGGCACCGGTCTTTTCCGGCTGCGGACGGGACAGGAACACAAAATCCACAAACCCGTCTTCGGTGCACTCCAGCGTATCCTCCAGCGTGAAGCATGTATCATCCAGTCCGGCGCGGCGCGTCAGGCGCGTGAGCCTTGGATCGCCATAGGCGGCGGAATACTCGATTTCCAGGCCGTCCGGAAGACAGGCCGCCGCGCTTGCACCATATGCGCGTCCGCTCTTCTGCTCCAGGCCGAACGGCATGGGCACGGAATGGTTCCGGCTGCGGGTATTGAACAGCGTATAGCGCGCATCCGAGAAGGTTTTCGCGGTATAGGTCATGTTGCCGGAGTCCGCGATGACAGCGTCATCACCGGAGAAGAGAATGAAGGCACCCACATCGTTGTGGTTATGGCTTTCTCCATTGTGCCCGCCCTTGACCGCGAGCGTCCAGCTGCCTTTTTCAAGGATTCTCAGCTGGGTGCTGGGATAATAGATGTCCTTCGGCTCTCCTGCGCCTTCCATGTGCGCTTCTTCCGGGAAGCAGGCGTCCAGCATGCGCCGGAACATGACCGTATCCGAGACATAGGCCTTCAGGCCGACGCGCCGGCGCAGTTCCTCGCCCAGGCGCAGCATGCCGGCATCGCCGGTCCTGTTCCCGCAGCGGATCACGGTTTCCGGCGAAATCCAGGGCCTAAAATCGCAGTCGGCAAAATTGACGAAGCAGCCATGACCCAGATAGGCGCGGGCCGGATAGGTCAGCATGTTCCGGATCTTGGGCACGTCATAGGCATGCTCATCGCCCAGCCATTCCTGCCACTGCAGGACTTCCAGCAGCGCGCCGCCGGAGACATTCCAGTAGGCCGCGCCTTCGTCGCAGACACCGTCCTCGGGCATGTCGCGCAGGAACCGGTCACGGATGCGGAGCGCGCGCTCAAACAGGGGCATGAACGCGTCCCTGTCCAGCACCGTTCCCGCACAGGTGAGCACATTGCCGAGAATCCAGGGTGTCCAGTTGTTCATGGTACGCTCATTGTTGCCCATCCACCAGAAATCGTCCCGGTTCATGAACGGGTCCAGGACGCGGCGGCGGATTTCCCATTCCAGGCGGCGGTACAGGTTCGGGGAAACCCTGCGGATTTCCTCGCCCAGAGTCTGACGGCACAGGGCAATGATCATGCCGGACTGGGCCGCAAACAGGTCAAGCATGGGCTTTTCCACATCCGGCAGCGGATCGCTTCCCGTTTCAAGATGTGCGGAAATGGCCCAGGTGGTTTCTTCGCAGATGAGGAAAAGACCGTCCAGAATGTCCGTAAGGTCCGTGTCATCCCCCTGGATCAGCATGTTCAGCGCCAGGGCAACCAGCCGGCGCCGGCGCTGGAAGAAGGGGTTCTCGTCTGCCTTCCGGCTGCCGTTTGTGCGGAAGGCCATAATGCCGGACGCAAGACGCAGCGGCCAGGATTCGCGCCGGCACTCTTCAGCCAGCTCCGCTGCCTCCTGCCGCACTTTTTCCGGCACGCGCGCCCAGGCCTCGCGGTCAGCATAGACCGGATACATGTTCATGGGAAACACGATGGATTTCATGGCTCAGTAGACCTCCGTTCTCTGGCGGAGCAGGCTCCGCATAATGGAATCTTTCAACGCTATCTTCATGCTGTACACATAATACACCAGAGTCTCGCCGTTGACCAGCTGTGTCTGCTTCAGGTCAAAGGCATAGCGGCTCCTGTCCATGAGCTGCGGAATGTCCACGCCCACGGCCTGGGCCAGAGCAAGCGTTTTCTGCGGGGTCAGATTGTCAAATCCCTGTTTCTCAAAGGTATAGCGGAGGGTTCTCGGTGAAAGCGCGAGCAGCCGGATTTCCACTTCCACGGGGGAAATGCTGATGTATTCGATATACCGGTGTCCGCAGCGCTCGAGGATTGGATAGAGGTGTCCGTACATCTCCCCGCGCCGGATCAGCTGCACCTGCCGCTTTTCCGCACGCGCGCGGTTTTTCTGACGGAGCAGGAGAAAAAGGCATATCACAAGGGCCAGCGCCACAAGGTAGAGGATCATGCGCTTTCTCTCCTTTCATGTCATGGGATGTACATCTGGTCAATGGCTACCACCACGCCGCGGCTGTTCAGGGTGTAGGTGAGCTGCCATTTATGGGAATCCGCCGTGCTGGCGGTATAGCGGATGATCTTTCCGCCGTCTTCCTGCACAAGGATCTGGCCCTTGCCTTCACTGTTCTCATACAGGCCGCGGTTGCCGGAGGGACTGGTCACCTGTCCCATATCCCGGAACTTGGAGACCACGTCATTTTCCGTGTTGCCGATGCCGGTCTGGCGCGGGCCGGAGAACAGGTCCGTGGTGAAGTACAGTTCCTGGAGAAGATAATTTCCGCTGGTGCGGTAGAACACCGCATAGCCCCAGGGGTAGATCTGCTTCTGACAGATGCTGTCAATTCCGCTGATCTGTACTTCCTCCATGCGCTCGCTGTTGCCCCAGGTATTGCGGAAGCTGTCCCAGGTGGTGTAGGCAAGCCGGATGCCGGATGCCGTGTCCTCCGTGGTATAGGATTTCAGCGGATAGGGCTTGGCCAGGATTTTATAACGGATTTCCAGCATATTGCTGGCCTTGCCGTAGCCGTTGACGGCCACCGCGTGCAGGTCGACATACCAGCCCGGGAGCACAATGGGCTCGCCGGTATAGACAGGACTGTCACCGTCGGGGATGGAGCCGTCAATGGTGTAGTAGATGGTGATATCCTTGTCGTCCTTGTTGTCCTCGCCGGGGCGCAGACGCACCCGCTGACGCGTCTTGTAGGTATTGGGCGCCAGATTGGCGGCGGGCTGCTGAGGACTCGGCATGATGATCCGGTACACGGCCTTGAGCTCATCACTGACCAGTTCCCCGTTGACCGATACGGCGCGCAGATTCCAGATACCCTCATCCAGATAAATGTCTTTCGTGAACAGTTCGCCTTCCTCCGGAAGCTTGGCTTCCGAGCTGAAGGTATAGTAGACCTCAAAGCCCTGGGGAGAGCTCAGGCTCACATACTTGCGGATCTCATACAGGCCCGCGCCAAGGGACGTGGACGGCGGCGTGGGAAGCAGGTCCGTGCGCTGACGCTGGAATGCGATATTCCCCGTCTTCTCATAGGCAAGGGCCATGAGCTCCGCGGCCTGCGCCGGTCTTCCGGTAGCCTGCAGTATGCGGATTTCATTGGTATAGGCATCCGGCGCGCTGGGCACCACATCGGTATAGAGCCGGATATAGATGGTTTCAGCATCGGCGGTGCGGCCCGCGGCCTCGTAGCAGGAAGCGAGCATCAGAAGTCCGGTGACGGAAAGGTTCTCCTCCCCGTCCAGCTCCACGGCATGCTCAAAATCCGCGATGGCGCCGTCAATATCACCGGTGTCCATGCGCTCCTCGCCCACTTCCCAGTAGGCCTGGGATGTGGCATCCCTGCCCATGCGGGCCAGAATGCGCTGACCATTGTCGGTCCGGTCCAGATAGATATAGACGCCGAGCGCTGCCAGCAGCATGAAAATCAGGATCAGAATGCCCACGTGCATCCAGTTGACTTCGCGCCTGGCCACATGCATGCTCTTCTTCCGGGACCTGGCGGTCATGACCGGCACAGGTTCACGCATGGTGGTATCGCCGTAACTGGTGCGCGTATGCCGCTCCAGCCCGCTTTCGCGCTCACTCAGGGGCCGGCCGTCGGATGAATAGACTTCACTGTCGGCGTACACGGGAATCTGGCCCGCATTCTCCGGGCGCTGGAGCGGGTCCACATAGACCCGGTCCGTGCCCTGGCGACCGGTTTCCATGGGCGGCTGTCCGGAGGCTGCCGCCGCGCGCGCACGCCGGCCCTGGCGGATGGCCATCACGCCGTCGTTCCGGTTTTCCCCTCGAGGGAGGACCCGGCCGCAGTTCGGACATACGATTTCGTCTTCGCCGGAATAGGTTCCGCAGAATCGGCAGAGCAACCGATCACCTTCTTTCCTGCATCACAGTCCTGGCATACCGTCAGGATTCGGCACCGTGCAGGGCCTCGAATTCCGGATCGCCGTCAAAATCGCGTGCCGGACAGGTCCCGCCGAGACGCTCGATGGCATTGCGGATTTCCAGGAAATCCACATACCCGAGTTCCGGTTCATTGGCCGCATGGATCAGATCCGGGAGCACCCGCTCGTCGCCGAGCTTTCCCAGGTATCCGGCGAACAGGGCGCGCTTTTCCGGATGCGAGAGGAACATCTTCCGGGTCAGCTGATAGACCTGTTCATTGCCGGGATAGCAGCAGAGCACGTCCAGCATGGCCTGCTGGCCCGCATCATTGGCTTTCGGAAGGGCTTCGAGCATGGGCTGGAGCGCACTTTTGCCCATGTCTTTCAGGGATTCCAGCGCGTTCTCGGCCAGCTCATCGTCCTCTTCACGCTCCATCTGCCACTGGATATAGAGCATTTTGGGCTGCGTGCTTTCCATGGTGCGCAGAAGACCGATGGCCGTCATGCGCGCCTCATTGGGGGCTTCCTCGTCCTTGAGCAGGGCCAGGAGCCGCTTTTCGCAGGGTTTGCCCACGTTCTCGATCTGCTCAAGCAGCAGGTCCGGGACCGGAACGCCCTTGTTCACATAGGCGCAGAGCCAGTCCACCAGGTCCTTGGGGTCCTCGAACTGGGTGAAATAGGCCCCGGGCGTGATGCCCTGCAGCCACTTGGCCGGCGTGTTCAGGAAACGCATGTAGATCCTGGGCATGTCCGCTTCCATGGCATCCACGTTCCTGTACTCCTTGCCGTGCTTCTGAACCCAGTCCGACACAAAATCCGCCATATGGCTGTCAAAATTGATGCATTCAAACATGGCTTGCTTATCCCTCCGCATGTCCGGTTCTGAGAAGATTTTCCAGCTGAGCGTTGGTGAAGAAATAGGTTTTCCGGCAGAAATGGCAGCCGAGTTCCGCACCTTTGCCGTCATCGATGAGCGACTGCAGGTCCTTTTTCCCGATGGCCAGCAGCGCTTTTTCCATGCGGTCCCGGGAACAGGTGCAGCGGTAGCGCACCGGCTCACGCTCCAGAAGCCTGGGATTCAGGCCGCGGAACCAGCCGTCCGCCAGTTCCTCCTTCGGCGCGGCCGCCAGCTCCCGGCTGATCTCGGCAAACATGGGTGAGCGCAGTTCCAGCTGTTCCAGTGTTTCCTCCGAGCATCCCGGCAAGGGCTGGATCAGAAGCCCGCCGGCCTTGAGCACATTCGCGCCGTTGGTCAGGACGCCCAGCGCCACCAGGGACGGCTGCTGCTCGGACACGGTGAAGTACTGGGCAAAGTCGATGCCGAGCTCGCCGCTGACGAGCTCCACCTGACCGATATACGGTTCACGCATGCCCAGGTCCTTGACCACGCTCATGCGTCCGTGATGGCCCACAGCACCGCCCACATCCAGCTTGCCGTCCCTGCGGAGCGGAAGATCCACGCCGGGCTGATCGCAGCAGGCGCGCACATCGCCGTGGTCCGCCACAGCCACCATGGTACCGATGGGGCCGTCACCCTTGACGGTCACGGTCACGGATTCGCCGGCGCCCTTCATCATCAGGCCCAGCATCAGCGTGCCGGTCATCAGGCGGCCCATGGCGGCGGTGGCCACCGGCGTCGCATTATGAAGGTCGGAACAGGTCTGCACCAGCTCGGTGGTCTCCATCAGGATCACCCGGGCCTCCCCGTTCATCAGGTCCATCCGCAGGGCTTCATCCCCTGTCCGGATATCCAGCATGTCATTCATCCTCTCTCTTTCGGGCTGCAAAATGCCAGCGCTCTTCCTTTTCGCCCGGCTCGCGCAGCGTGCCGTTTCCGAATACGGCGATATTGACAAACCCGCACTCCTGCAGCAGGAAGCACAGGTGTTCCATGGTATGCGCCTTCTGCTTCTGTTCCTCGTCAATCCGGCGGTATCTTCCGTCTTCCTCGCGCACAAAGAAGCACAGGTGCATGTCCACGGTGGCTGTCTTCGGGTGATACCGGTTCTGCCACAGATAGGTAATATGCTCCATATCCTCGCAGATGATCCGGTCCCCCAGCATATTTTCCAGCTTATAAGGGGTGGAAATATCAAAGAAAAGTCCGCCGCCGGGCCTCAGGGCCTGCCAGGCGGCCTGGAAAAAGGCCGTCAGGTCCCGGTCGTCCAGGAGATAGTTCACGCCGTCGCAGGTGGCCAGCACGGCATCCATGGGCCGGTGCAGACGCAGCTGACGCATGTCCTGGCGCACAAAGGGAATCCCGATCCCGCTGCTGCGCGCCTTCTGGGCGGCGATCCAAAGCATGTCCTGCGACAGGTCCACGCCGGTCATCTGAAAGCCTCTCCTGTATAAAGGAATGGTGAGCGCACCTGTTCCGCAGGCGCACTCACACACTTTTCCTTCCTGTATGCCATAATGGTTCATGAGCCGGACGTAGAAATCCGCCCAGGTCTCATAATCCACATCGGCCATAAGTTCATCATAGACTTCCGCAAAGCCTGTATACATGCTCAGGACTCCTCCGCCGCGTCCTCGTCGTCCTCATCATCATCGTCATCATCCACCACACGCAGGCCGCGGTTCACTTTCGCGCCTTCGATATGGCTGTTGATGAAGCGGTCGAACACGCCGTTGGTGAAGCTGGCGGTGACAAAGCGGCTCAGGGAGAAACCGATGAGCAGGTAATAGACCAGAGCAAACAGCAGACCATAGGAGTAGTTCCAGAAGAACGCGATGGCCAGGGTGATCAGCAGCGGGACCATGTGCAGAAGGCGGATGCCGACGCTCATGGGCAGGCGCGCAATGGCCAGAAGAATGCTGTTGCGGAGCACATCGCGGAACTTGAGCTTGTAGGACACGATCATGGGATGCATGTAGGTGACGGAGATGGCCCAGACAAGGCCGATCATGAGCACCAGCACCTGCGGAATCACCATGACCGCGGAATTGGCGGCCATGCCGCCGTAGAATGTCCAGCACATGTAGACCACAAAGGGAAGAATGCCGGTGATCAGGGACACGGGCAGGGACTGCTTCCAGTTCTCCTTCACCGCATCCTTGAAGTCAGACCAGATAAAGGCGTGCTCGTCTCTGGACCAGTTCCGGCACACATAGGATACGCCGGCCGTGCACGGGCCCGTGATGGCCACGCAGGGAATCAGGAAAAGCAGGGTGGAAAAGAGAACACTGAGCATGCGGTCCCTGGCCTGCTCCGCGCTGAGCACTTCCAGGTTCGCATAGTACTGTGCCTCTTCACTGTTCGCCGTGGCTTCATCTTCAGCCTGCACCTCGGCCTGCATGGAATAGACGGACTTGCCGTCGCCCATATCCATCTGATAGCTGATCTGTATGACATTCATGGCGCCCATGCCCAGAAGGAACAGGGTGGGAATCCAGACGATGACATACATCAGGTTCAGGCGCACCAGGGCGGACATACGGACTTTCAGGGTATCCATAAACAGCTGCCATCGATTGGTCGGCAGGTCATCCTCCGTGAAATCCGCTTTTCCGCTCTTGCCGAAGTAGAAGTTATTCATGAATTTGTTGAACACGGTCAGCATCCTCCAGTTTTCTTCAGGGCGCCGTCCCAGGCCGCCCTTTCTGATTGATTATAGCATTCCCCGGTCTGTACAGGCAAGGCTGCCTCAGCTTTCCAGAAGACGTTCGCGGATGGCAGAGGCTGCCGTCTTTCCGGCACCCATGGCCAGGATCACCGTGGCAGCGCCTGTGACAGCGTCACCGCCGGCATACACGTTCCTGCGGCTGGTCTCCCCGGTCTCCTCCTGCACGATGATGCCGCCCCATTTCTGGGTATCCAGGCCTTCGGTGGTGCTCTTGATCAGCGGGTTGGGGCTCGTGCCCAGGGCCATGATCACGCAGTCCATGTCCAGGTCTTCCTCACTGCCTTCCACGGGCACCGGACGGCGGCGGCCGCTGGCATCGGGTTCACCCAGCTCCATGCGCTGGCAGCGGATGGTCTTCACCCAGCCCTGGTCATCCCCGGAGATGGACAGCGGGTTGGTCAGGAAATGGAAGACAATGCCTTCCTCCATGGCGTGCTCGACTTCCTCGCGCCGGGCGGGAAGCTCGGCCTCGGTGCGCCGGTAGACCACGGTGACCTCCGCGCCCAGCCGGCGCGCGCAGCGCGCAGCGTCCATGGCCACATTGCCGCCGCCCACCACGGCCACTTTCCTGCCGGGACGGATGGGCGTATCGCTGCCGGGCTCATAGGCTTTCATAAGGTTGATGCGGGTAAGGAACTCATTGGCGGAGTACACGCCCTTCAGGTTCTCGCCCGGAATGCCCATGAACCGGGGCAGGCCGGCGCCGCTTCCGATGAACACGGCTTCGAAGCCCTCCTCTTCCATGAGCTCATCAATGGTGATGGTGCGGCCGATGACCACATTGGTCTCCACCTTCACGCCCATATCCTTCAGGCCCTCGATCTCCCGGCGCACAATCTCCTTGGGCAGACGGAACTCGGGAATGCCGTAGACCAGCACGCCGCCGGCCAGATGCAGGGCCTCAAACACGGTGACCTCAAACCCGTCGCGCGCCAGATCGCCCGCGCAGGTAAGTCCGGAAGGTCCGGAGCCGATTACGGCCACCTTATGTCCGTTGGAAGCGGGCTTTTCCGGCTTTTTCTGGCTGTTGGCCATATGCCAGTCCGCCACAAAGCGCTCCAGACGGCCGATGCCGACGCTTTCGCCCTTGATGCCGCGCACGCACTTGCCCTCGCACTGGCTTTCCTGAGGGCAGACACGGCCGCAGACGGCCGGCAGTGAGGAGGAAGCGTGCAGGATCTCATAGGCTTCCTCAAAGTGCTCCTGGGCGGCTTCGTGCAGGAAAGCGGGAATATTGATGTGCACGGGACAGCCCTGCACGCAGGGGCTGTTCTTGCAGTTCAGACAGCGCCGGGCTTCATCCACGGCGGTCTCACGGTCATAGCCCAGGGCGACTTCCCTGAAGTTCCGGCTGCGTTCCACCGGGTCCTGGGCAGGCATGGGATGCTTGTTCATGGCCATGTTGGGCATAGCTTACACCTCCGCAAACAGATGACAGGCTTCTTCATACGCCTTGCGCTCAAAGTCCCTGTATGTGGCATTTCTCGCCATTGCTTCGTCGAAATCAATCTCGTGGGCATCGAACTCGGGGCCGTCCACACAGGCGAACTTCATCTTTCCGCCCACGCTCAGGCGGCAGCCGCCGCACATGCCGGTGCCGTCAATCATGATGGGGTTCATGCTGGCGATGGTCTTCACGCCGAACTCACGGGTAAGCGCGGCCACAAACTTCATCATGATCAGCGGGCCGATGGTGATGACCTCGTCATAGACGACGCCGCTTTCCAGCTGTCTGCGCAGCACATCGGTCACCAGGCCCTTGTCACCCCAGGACCCGTCATCGCTGACACGGAACAGATGCGAGGAATGGGCGGCAAACTCGTTTTCCAGGATCACCAGGTCCTTGCTGCGGAATCCGGTGATGGCATCGACTTCCGTGCCCTGCTCGAACAGTTTCTTGGTCACGGGATAGGCAATGGCGCAGCCCACGCCGCCGCCCACCACGGCCACGCGCCTGAGGCCCTCGGTGTGCGTCGCCCGGCCGAGGGGACCCACAAAGTCATGGATCATGTCGCCCTCGCCCAGATGGTTCAGCTTCTCCGTGGTGGCACCCACCACCTGGAAAATGATGGTGATGGTTCCCTTCTCCCGGTCATAGTCGGCCACGGTCAGCGGAATGCGCTCGCCGTTTTCGCTCACCCGGAGAATAATGAACTGTCCGGGCTCGGCCTTGCGGGCCACCAGCGGGGCGTCCACCACCATGCGCGTCACGGTGGGATTGAGAACTTCCTTCTTCAGAATACGGTTCATGTGTTCAGCTCCTTACCATTCCAGCGGATAGTCTTCCACTGCATAGTCCAGATCCCGGCCGTTGGACTTGAGGGTGGAAACCACCGAGTCCACGGCAGTGTGCTCCGTGAGCACTGTGGGAATGAAATCGTTGCGGTCCTTGCGGGAAGAGATCCGGATGGGAATGATCCGGAAACCCTCATTGGTGATGGTATCACTTTCCCCTGCTTCGCCTTCCACGACGCGGAACCTTGTCTGAAAGACAAAGGAGTTCATGTCGCTGGGCTTGGAATTGCCGGAAAAGCAGAAGTTCCCCAGGGAATAGCAGATATACACGCCGTTATAGCATTCAATGGGATTCATGCGATGACTGTGATGTCCGAGCACCAGATCAGCTCCGCTGTCCACCGCAAGGCGCCCCATGCGCTTCTGGTTCTCGGTGGGCTTGTAATCCTTCTCATTGCCCCAGTGAAAGGAAACAATGACAATGGGATACTCTGCCTTGGCGGCCCTGATGTCCTCGGGCACCTTGTCCCACAGCTGCTGATACCGGTCAATGCACAGATAGGTCAGCATGGCGATCTTGACGCCCTTGATCTCGATGACACCGACCTCCGTGGAATTGGAGTATACAATCCCCGCGTCCCGGAGCGTCTGCTTGGTGTCCTCATAGGCCTGTTCGCCGTGGTCCATGATATGGTTGTTTTCCAGCGCCACCGCCTCAATCCCGTTGTCGGTCAGCATGCTGACATAGGACGGAGGCGCGCTGAACAGAAACTGGTTGTTCTTTTTGTTGCTGGGCACATACTTGGAATCGGTGAGCGTGCCCTCAAAGTTGACCAGCGTCAGGTCATCGGACATGAGGATTTCACGCATGTTCCGCATGGTGAAGTTAATATCCCCGTCCTGGCGCTTGAGCTCGTCATTGAAGATGTCCGCCTTCTTGCGGTTGTCCCCGCCGATGGTGAAGTCACCGGTGGCGGTCAGGGTGATGAGCACGGTTCCGTCCGCCTCATGATAGTCCGCAGGACCGGCGTAGACGGTCTCGCCCTCCGGCACTACCTCCACCTCTTCCGGTGTCGGGAGCACATCCTCCAGAAGGATTTCCTCCTCCTCCCAGAGCAGCTCCTCTTCCTCGGCGCAGGCAGAGCATATGCCGAATGCAAGCATGGCCAGAAACAGGATGGTCAGGATCTTTCTCATTTGGATCTCCTTATTCTCAGCGTCCGTTCAGGAATGCATCCATGAGCTGGAGCGCCTTCTCAATGCGGTCCATGGCCGTGGCATAGCTGCAGCGGATATAGCCCTCACCCGATGTGCCAAAGGCCGTGCCAGGCACGCAGGCCACATGCTTGGACTGAAGAAGCCCCTGACAGAACGCTTCACTGTCGTATCCCGTGGAGCGGATGCACGGAAAGGCGTAGAAGGCGCCCAGCGGCTCAAAGCACTCCAGGCCCAGGCTGCGCAGCCCACGCACAATGACGCGGCGGCGGCGGTCATAGGAATCGCGCATGCGCCGGATGTCCTCATAGTCCGTGGCACGTCCGCGCCTTAAGGCTTCCAGTGCCGCCTCCTGGCTCATTCTCGGTGCACACAGAATGGTGTACTGATGGATCTTGTTGATCTCGCTGAGCACCACAGACGGCCCGCACACAAAGCCCACCCGCCATCCGGTCATGGCAAAGGCCTTGCTGAAGCCGGAGATGGTAAGCGTGTACTCCTTCATGCCCGGCAGCGCGCCGAAGCTGACATGCGTGTTTCCGCCATAGGTCAGCTCGCCATAGATTTCATCGGAAATGACCAGCAGTTCCCGGCGGCGCACCACTTCCGCCAGACGTTCCAGGTCCTGCCTTTCCATGATTCCGCCGGTGGGATTGTTGGGATACGGAAGAATCAGCGCCTTGGTGCGCGGCGTAATGGCTTTTTCCACATCCTCCGCCTGAAGCCGGAATCCGGTCTCCTCCCGGGTGCGCACCGGAACCGGCACGCCGCCGCAGAAAAGCACGCCGGGCGCGTAGCTCACATAGCTGGGATCCGGGATCAGCACCTCATCCCCCGGGGAAACCAGCACGCGCAGGCACAGGTCAATGGCTTCACTGGCACCCACGGTCACCACCATTTCCGCGGCGGGATCATAGGAGAGCGCAAAGCGCTTCTCCAGGTACAGGGCAATTTCACGCCGCAGCTCCATGAGCCCGCGGTTGGCCGTATACTGGGTGCCGCCGTCCACAATGCTGTTCACGGCCGCGTCCCGGATATGGTAGGGCGTCACAAAGTCCGGCTCGCCCACACCCAGGGAAATGGCATCATCCATGGTGGAGGCAAGATCAAAGAAGCGCCGGATGCCGCTGGGCGGCGTCTTCAGGACCGCGGGATTGATTCGCGATTCATAGTTCACGGACTGATCACCAGCCGTCCGTCACGGCGTTCATCCTCAAAGATGACGCCTTCCTCTTTATAGCGCTTGAGCACAAAGCTGGTGGCTGTGCCGGTGACCATCTCCAGGGTGGAGAGCTTTTCCGAAACAAACAGGGCCAGCTCCTTCAGGGTCGGTGCCTGCACCAGCACCAGAAGGTCATAGCTGCCGCTCATGAGATAGACGCTGCGGACTTCCTCAAAGCGGTAGATGCGCCTGGCCACGGCATCAAAGCCCATGTCGCGCTGGGGCGTGACCCGCACCTCAATCATGGCTTCCACACGCTCACGATCTGTTTTGTCCCAGTTGATGGTCGGAGCGTAGCGCAGGATCACATGACTTTTTTCCAGATGTTCAATGGCTTCCGCCACTTCCGCCATGCCGGCACCGGTCATGGTGGCGATCTTTTCCACGCTCACGCGGCAGTCTTCCTGCAAGATTTCAAGAATGTCCGATTCCAGCCGGGTCATTCCAACTCATCCTTTCTGATGCACGCTTTCCCGGCAGAACCGGTCCGATTATTTTACAACACATGGTGACAAGGTGCAAGCTGACGCTCTTTCCATTTGTTTTGGATTATGGTAGAATACAGACACTTCTACACTATCTCACGGAGGTGCGCCGTATGCCAAAATGGTTCGCACGCCTGTTCGCTGTGGTCATGATCGTTGCCTGTCTCGCCACGGCCTGGTATGCATATCAGCACGAAAAGCTGAACTATACTGCTGAAGATGTCCGTACATCCCTGGAAACCAGTCTGGCCCGGGAGCGGAAGCAGCAGTATGAATATAATGAGGTTTCCGAAAAGCTGCCTGAAGCCCGCGCCGAGCTTGAGCGCCTGCAGCCCCTGGCGGATGCCGCGGTCAAGGAAGAGCAGAGTCTGCGCGACCAGCGCAAGACGCTGCGCGAAGGAAACACGGACCTGACCGCGTCCATCGCGCTTTCGGAAGCGGAAGCCGGCACCGCGCTCGCCTCCGTCACAGACCTTATGACCACCATGGACGAAAAGGACCGCCAGCTGCAGAATGAAATGACCAACGCGCTCAACGCCCTGGTCCGTTCGCTTCCCGCCGGCGGGCAGTAAGTAAGGAGGGATCTTCATGCCGGAAAAGAAAACAAAGCGTTCGACCATGGTGATCGCCGTCCTTGCCATGCTCTTTGCCCTGGCCCTGGTGGCCGGAATCTTCATGCGGAACCAGTCCCTGAAGACTGAGGTGGATACCCTGCAGTCCGACCTTGCGGAAAGCCAGAACCGCTGGCAGCAGACAGCGGCGGAAAAGGAAACGCTCCAGGAAGAACTCACCCAGGTGGAAAACGATATCCGGGAAGCACAGCTGAGCCTGGATGAGTCCACCGCCAAAGCCGAGGAGCTGCGCACGCAGATCGCAGACCTGACGGCACTGAACACATCCCTGACAGGCATGCTGGAACAGAACCAGGCCACAGTGACCCTGGCCGCGGCGCAGACGGAAAAGCTGACCGAGGCTGACCGGCTGCTGGACAGTGCCATCACTGTGCTGCGGGATCAGATGGAAAAGCGCCAGGGACAGTATACCGGCGGGCTCTGGGTTGCTCTGGAGGGCGCCCGGCATGCGCTGGTGGGCGGTCTGCAGACCCGCACCGCTGTCCTCAATGACCAGCTGACCCACTTCCAGGCCCAGCTCGATGCGCTGCCGGCCACCGGCTACGAAGAAAAGGCGGACAGCATCCGGGATCAGATGGATGTCATCCGCCAGCGTCTGGCCGAAGTGGAGGAACTTCTGAAGTACTATACGGAATAAATCCTGACTTACCTGAAAAAGCCTGTGCGTCCGCACAGGCTTTTTGCATGCACTCAGGTTCATTCCATCTTGTCTCTTCCCATGCCGGGCAGGGTTTTCAGGTATGCCGCAATCACCAGGCCCGCCTTCCTGTGGCACTGTGCGCCGGGGTGATGATTGCTCCCCTCCTCTTCTTCCGGACACGCCGGCAGAAGCAGAAGCGGAATCTTCGGACCGCCGGCATCTGCGTGCCGGTCCAGACCTTCCTGAATCAGGTCCTTCAGATCATGTCCGCACATGCCATAAGCCCATACAAGAGGGACTCCGGGATAGCGCGCCTCAAGGTCATCCAGCAGCTCCTGCATGCTCTTCAGGAAGACTTCCTCATCCTCCCGGACCCGTCTGCCCTGTGCATCCCGGCGCAGCCGGTACACGCGGCCTTCCGGATCCGTATAGGGATTCCCGCCAAAAGCACTGTTGTCATTGGTGCCCAGATTGATCACCACGGCCCGCGGCTCCAGCTTTTCCGGCTCCGCCTCGACATCCTTTGCATACAGGCGGTGCATGCCGTCAAGCAGGCGCCGGGCGTGCTGGTCGGGATGATTGTCCCAGCTGCGGCATGCGCCCCATCCGCACTGGGACTGGAGCACCGGTTCCATGCCCAGCTTTTCCGCCGCGGCATAGGCATAATGTCCGCGGGTGGAGAATGTGCAGGACTTCCAGTCCACCAGTCCCCGGGCACCGCCCAGGCCCTCGCCGGAGGTCAGGCTGTCGCCCAGAAAGAGTATCTCCGGCTTTCTGGGCGTTCTGACTTCCAGGTCCCCGTCGCTTTCCAGAGACAGCAGCTTCAGGCCTTCCGGACTCCCCTCCATGGCCTGGACTTCCTTCATGATCCGGATATGGTGCCAGGTACCCGGCGTCAGGTTCCGGATCAGCGTCACGCGAACACGTCCGCTCTCCAGCGGCATGCGGATCATCTCATACCCGTCCATGAGAACGCGGATCCACTCCTCAAAACCGGTGTCCGCACTCTCAAACTCCGCCCGCAGCCAGGAGCCGTTCATCCAGGTTTCCACGCCCTGGCCCGTATGGAACAAACGCACTGTATCCTTTTCCATCACGGCCTGCCCCAGAAGGCGCAGGCACGCATGCATGTCATGATTCTTCATTGCTTGTCTCTTCCTTTCCTTCCACGAGTTCCACATGCTCGCCGTACTGCCGCAGCCAGTATTTCATGGACTGGGCATCCACCCGGACCACGGCCAGGAAACTGTCCTCCGTCACATGCCGGAACACGGTGTCCGTGCCGAACCAGTCCAGGATATCCCCCGCCATGAAGCGCTTGCACCGGAGCTGATAGGTGAACACCGGGCCTGAGAACATATGCGGATGCTGTGCCAGATACCGGGGCATGCTCAGAAGCGAGTTCCCGTCCTCAACCTCCCTCAGCGGCCGCATGCGCGTTTGAAGCCTCTCCACGGACTGCATCCGGTCCAGCCGGTAATGCGACAGCGTATCATAGCCTTCCGTATTGGCTATGAGATAGTGGCGTCCGCCGGACTGGACCACCCGGTAGGGGCTCACCGTGAGAAAGCGCTCCGTTCCGTCCCGGTTGCACTTCATGTGCAGTTTCTTGTCCACATCGAAGTTCCCGTACTGAAAGCGGATTTGCCTGTGCCGGCGCATGGCGTCATGCACGATGTCCAGCGTCTGCAGAAATTCCGGGTTATAGGGTTTCTGCAGCGCCTGCAGGGCCTGGGGCACATAATAATCGCTGGACATGTCCGAAATCTTCGCAATGAGGTCCTGGCGCACGGACATGGGAACCGCCGGGTTGTACAGAAGCGAATCCGTGATCAGATTCAGCTCCGCATCGCTGAAGGTGTGCCGGTAGTACCAGCCGTGATCAAACACCACCGGGTACCCGGCTTCCTGAAGCGTGGTCAGGCATCGGCGGATACTGCCGCGCTCGGATGTGAGCCCGGTTGTCTCCTCGATCAGGCGTATGATTTCCGGCTGATGCATGCGGTGTTCCTCATCCGAATACTTTTCCAGAACCTGGAGCACGGAAAGCACCAGCATTTTCTTGGTCTCCGAAATGCTTCCTGCCATAACGACTCCTCTTTTCCGTTTTTCTGGTAAAAATCATAGGGAAAAAACAGGCTTTGTCAAGTTTTGCTGTGAAAATGCAACACACTTTTCTGTGGATTCCTGTATACTTTCCATGAAATCCTGGAAAGGGGGCCTGCCGCATGACAATTCTGTTTTCCGCACTCATGGATGCCTCCGGTACCTGTTCCCATCTTGCTGCCGCGCGCATGGACAGTCGCTGGCGCTGCCGTTCCTGGTACGCATCCCGCATTTTCACCGGGGAGCTTCAGGACCTGGCTCTGCCATCCTCCACGCTCTGCCATGCCATGAAGGGCATGCTCGAATGGTGCGCGCCGGATGACTGCTTTCTGTGCTGGGACCGTTCGGAAGGTCTTCTGCTTAAGCGGTTCTTTCCGAAAAGGGAGATCTTCTGCATGACCGGCCTGCCCCAGTCCATGGCGCTTCCGCAGCTGCGTGACCTTGCCTGCTTCGTGGGATATCCGCCCCGCCCGGAGCGGAACGCGCTGGAAAACCTGGAAATGCTGTTTCAGGTGCTGCATGCCCGGTTTGCTCTGGTATCCGAATTCCGCATCCACGCTGAAAAGATTGCTCAGCCCTTTTCTGGAACGGCTGTTTAGAGTATACTTACAGCAGTGAAAAAGGATACGGAGGGATGCATGTGGGTGCTGTGGCAGCCTGGGACGGCGGCGGGACAAAAACGGAAGTGCTTGTCAAAAGCGGAGAGACCGTTTCTGCGCTTTTCGGGCCGCTGAACCTGAACGGAAATGCACCGGAACAGGTGCACCTTTCATGCATGGATGCGCTTCATTTCATGGAACACACCCTGGGCGGGCTTGAGCATCTGGACGCGCTGGTTATCGGCGCTGCAGGCGTGAGCAATGCCAAGGCGGTTGCCGGACTGGAACAGACCGTGCGCAGCAATGGATACAGCGGTCCGCTTCAGATTCTCGGCGATCACGAGATTGCACTGGCCGGAGCCCTGGACGGCAGCGGCTGCGTGCTGGTCTCGGGCACAGGCTCCGTGTGCAACGGCCGGAACCTGGCCACGGGACAGACCGTGCGCACCGGCGGCTATGGCTATCTGATCGATGATGAGGGAAGCGGATATGCCATTGGCCGGGATATACTGCGCGCCGTGGTCCGTGCCGGTGACGGCCGCGGACCGCGCACTCAGCTGACAGAGCTTGTATTTTCCTATCTTGGCATGCACAGCATTCCCGAGCTGATTACATGGCTGTATGCGCCGGAAACGGGCAAGCAGGGCGTGGCCGGACTCGGACGGCTTCTGTCCCCTGCTCTGGAAAACGGGGACGCGGCTGCTGAAAGCATTGCTGAAAGCTGCGCCAGGGAGCTTTCCATCCTGGTGCTCACCGCCATGCGCAGGCTGGGGCTTGACAGCGGCGAAGCCGCTCTGGTTGGATCCGTTCTCCGGAACAACCGGTTCATCCGTTCCCGCCTGGAACAGGTACTGACCGCCACCATACCGGCACTTGCCATCCACGATCCGTATCACACGCCGGCCGAAGGCGCTCTTCATCTGGCAGAAAAACTGGCGCAGCGGCATGGAGGCAATGATGGCTAAAAGATACCGGAATCCCCGCCGTGACGCCCGGGCAAATCAGTTTGTCACCCCGTCGTCCGCACGCAGAGCCATCCGGAATATCCGGATTCATCATGTTCTGAAGATCACGCTCCGCACATTGATCATCCTGGGCATCTGTTCTGTGCTCGGATACTTCGCCTACCAGCGCTATTTTGTTCCACAGTATACCTACTACCGGGCTGAGCGCAGCTATGCTGCGGGCAGATATCAGGAAGCCGCGGATCTCTTCTCATCCCTGGGCCCATGGCAGGACAGTGCGGACCGGGCATGGCAGAGCCTGTACAGCCTGGCACAGGACGATCTGGTGCACAGCCGCTTTGATGAAGCCGCCCGCATCTTTGACTCCCTGGGCGAATGGGAAGACGCGCCGCTGCGCGTGCATGAAACCTATTACCGCAAAGGCCAGTGGGCACTGGAGCGCAATGATCTGGATACCGCGCTTGAGGCATTCCTGGCATCCGGAGACTACGAAGACAGCCAGACGCTGGTCCAGGACGTGTACTACCGCCTGGGTGATATGCGTTTTCAGCAGGAGCAGTATCCCGAAGCCGCCGATGCCTTCTATCACAGCGGCGTATGGGAGGACGCACTCTACAGACTCCAGGAAACCATGCGCATCTATGCCACGCAGGCTCTGGACAGGAACGAATTCAGCATGATCTCCGACGCCTGGAAGCGACTGCGCGAATATCATGTGGAACTGGAAGACCTGGACGCGCAGCTCTACGAAAACGCCAATACCCTCATGGAAAAAGCAGAATATGAACAGGCAGCTGATCTTTTCCATCTTCTGCCCGGTTACCGGGACTCAGAAATGCTGGAAAGCTGGTGCCGGAGCCGTGGGGCTCAGGAAGGAGACGATCTGCCATGATCTGCAGGCGGGAAAGAACCGGCGTACAGCCGGATACCTCCGTCTCTCCCCTTGAACGTGCGCACAGAGTGCTTGCCCGCCGCGCAGGCGCGGAAGGCATGGTGCTCCTGGAAAACCATGGCATTCTTCCGCTCAGGCCCGGTGCCCGGCTTGCGCTGTTCGGGGCCGGTGTCCGGCATCCCGTGATCGGCGGCACCGGCTCCGGATCCGTGAACTGCCGGGAGGTGGTTACACTGGATCAGGGGCTGAGGGAAGCCGGGTTTGAGATTGCGGATACTGACTGGCTGGATGCCTATGAAGCGTCCTATCAGGAAAGCCGCAGAGCCTGGATTCAGTCCCTGTACGACATGTCCGTGCCCGGGGACTTCAACAGCCTGTACCGTGCACACGCCGCGCATCCCATGACACCGCCGGAAGGCCGTGCCATTGCCCCCGGCACAGTTCCGGAGGCGGACGCGGCACTTTTTGTGCTGTCCCGCGTTTCCGGCGAAGGCGCAGACCGCAGGGATGTACCCGGCGATTATTATGTATCCGAGCAGGAAATATGCACGCTGAGTGCTCTGTGCAGCATATACCCGCATGTCATTCTGCTTCTCAATATCGGCGGCATCATGGACCTCTCCTTTACGGACAGTCTCCCTCTGTCTGCCGTCCTCCTCATGTCCCAGCCGGGGATGGAGGCCGGTCACGCTCTGGCTGACGTGCTCAGCGGAAGCGTGAATCCTTCCGGACGTCTGACAGACACCTGGGCAATGCGCTATGAAGACTACCCCTCCAGTGCCGCGTTTTCACATAACGGCGGAAACCTGCAGCAGGAATTCTATGAAGACGGCATTTATGTGGGATACCGGTATTTCGATTCCTTTGACAAAAAGGTCCGTTACCCGTTCGGCTATGGACTGAGCTATACGGACTTTGCCATGGGGAAAGTGAAAACCACGGCCGAAAAAGACGGCATCCGGGTGCAGGCATGCGTGCGCAACACGGGCCGCGTGCCTGGACGCACCACCCTGTTTCTGTTCGCCGCCTGCGCACCGGGAGCGCGGCACAAGGAACACCGGCGTCTCGCGGGCTTTGCCAAGACCGGCCTTCTTGCACCGGGCCAGGAAGAGGAGCTCTCTTTCCGTGTCACACCTGATATGCTGACAAGCTTCCACACCGGACGCGGCGAGTATGTGCTGGATGCCGGAATGTACGGATTCTATGCAGGCTTTGATGCCGCGCATCTCACGCCAGTCTCTGCGCTGAAGCTTTCCCGGGACGTTAGCGTCCGCCGGGTGCGCAATGCATGCCCGCTTCACGATGCGCTTGCGGAAATCCGGCCGTCCGAAACGCAGATCTCGGACTGGAAGAACCGGATTGAAGCGGACTTTGCCGGCATGACGCCGCTATCCCTGGATGCCCTCTGCCGTGATATGCCGCAGCCCGGCACAACCGACCGTCCTTCCCTGTCCGATGCCGTCAAGAGAGCGCTTTCCCTGCTTTCCACCCAGGACAAGGCACGCCTTGTCTGCGGTCAGCCGAGGGGCCAGGAAGAAGACATTGTGGGCGGTGCGGCCACCAGCGTACCCGGTGCAGCAGGCCAGACAAGCACGCGTATTCAGGGCTGTATGCTTCCGTCCATGGTCCTGGCGGACGGACCTGCAGGGCTCCGGCTCCAGCAGTGTTACGAAACCGACGCGTCCACCGGTGCGCTGCTTGCCATGGGCCCGTATGAGGCACTGGAAAACCGTCTGTTCCAGACCATGCACTTTCACGAAGGCGCTCAGAAGCATTACCAGTTCTGCACAGCCATTCCCATCGGCACCATGCTTGCCCAGACCTTTGATCTTCCGCTGATGCGTGAGCTCGGGCACGCCATTGCCGAGGAAATGCAGGCGTTCGGCGTGACGCTGTGGCTGGCGCCTGGCATGAACATCCATCGTAATCCGCTGTGCGGGCGGAATTTCGAGTATTACTCCGAGGACCCGCTGGTATCCGGACTCATGGCTGCCGCGCTCACGCTCGGTGTCCAGTCAGTGCCGGGATGCGGCACCACCATAAAGCATTTCGCCTGCAACAATCAGGAGGAAAACCGGCGCGGCGTGGACAGCATTGTATCGGAACGCGCGCTCCGGGAAATCTATCTGCGCGGGTTTGAGCTTGCCGTCCGCCAGGCCCAGCCCCTGGCCATCATGACCAGCTACAACAAGGTCAACGGCGAGCACACGGCCAACAGTCATGATCTGTGTACACAGATTGCCCGTGAGGAATGGGGATTTAACGGTCTCATCATGACCGACTGGCTGACCACGAACCAGAAGGGCGGATCATCCGCAGCCAAATGCGTATCCGCCGGCAATGATCTTGTCATGCCCGGACTTCCGTCCGATATCCGGGAAATCCTGGACGCCCTGGAGGCAAAGGAAGACCTGAGTCTTTCCATGGAGGATCTGGACGCGTGCTGCGCTAGAATTCTCTCCGTGATGGATCGCACCACAGGCCTGTAAACAGCATTCTCCTTCCGTTTTCCGGACATATTGAAAATCTGCCCCGCACATTGAAGTGCGGAGCAGATTTTTTCGTGAATCCTGTGTATCAGGGCAGCGGGATTTCCCTGAATGCCTCCAGGAAGCGTGCTATATACGTAAACTTTCATGATTCCGGTACTAAAATAGGAACATGATAAGAG
>CAMNDE010000044.1:0-28653 GCA_946534895.1 uncultured Clostridia bacterium | reverse complement strand
TAATCAAAAAAAAGACTTATCAGAGATGAAACAGGACTTTTTATCCAAAAGTCCTGAAAAAAGTCCTGAAAAAAGTCCCGCAACAAAGGCGAATGAAATAGAAGCAAGAAAAGAATCTGTGTTGGGCTTAATAAAGGAAAACCCGTCTCTTTCAAAATCAAAAATAGCGCGCAAACTCGGAATCTCAGATCGCCAAGTAAGAACTGTACTTGATTATCTTAAGGCCGAAGAAAAGATTCATTACGAGGGAGCAAGCAGAGGTGGCCGATGGATCATTGATTGATTTGTCAGGATTGCGAAAGGATAAGTGATAAAAGGCTTCGAGAAGCAACGCTCGCCTTCGCAGCATTCAGTATGATTTGAATGCTGCTTTTCTTTTCTTGGGCTTCTTTGGGATGGCTTTTTTACTTTGGCAGCAATTTCGATGAAATATGACTCTTTTGGGTATGCCAAAACGTATAGTAGATGAAGATCTTCACATGGAGGTTCCCCAATGGATAAAAGCTCGTTGACAAACTTATTTGTCCAACTTGAACAAATAAGTTTTTCTGCTACAATCTATGCTGCTAAGGGGGAATTGATTTGATTAAAGTTGATTGCGGTTACAACATAAAAGAAGATATCAGGTTCTTCCTGGAAAGCGAAAGGATGAACCTTTCCGATCTGGCAGAAAAGACAAAAATCTCAAGGACAACATTTGACGGAATAATGAAAAAAGGCAGGTCAGCGGACAGTGTCTGTGAAAAGTTTTACACATATGTTTACGAAAACAGATACAGAATGAATATTGTTAAAGAAGAACTGATCAGAGAAAAATATCAAGATGTTCTTTTCCATGGCTCAAAGAACGGCTTGTCAGAGATAACAGTTACCGGATCGAGAGACCGCTGTGACTTTGGGCAAGGCTTTTATCTGGGAGAAAAATATAGTCAGGCGCTGGCATTTGTCTGTGAGAATGAAAAATCATCGGTTTATTCATTCAAGTACTCTGTTGATAACCTGAAGGTAAAACGGTTTGCCTGCTCTCTTGAATGGATGCTGGCCATTTGCTGTTACCGCGGAACACTGGGAGATTTTACCCAAAGCAAAATGGTAAGACAGATAATAGCTGAAACAGAAGATTCAGATGTGATCATAGCACCCATTGCGGATAATAAAATGTTTTACATCATGGCCCAGTTTACAGACGGAGAAATCAATGCGGATGTGGCTCTGCACTCTCTGTCCGCCTCCAGCCTTGGGTCCCAGTATGTATTTCGATCAGAGAAGGCTTTGAAGAAATTGGTTCCGATCGAAAAATATTATCTGTGCAGGCCTGAACGCGAAGAATGCAAGGCTCGTCTGAATGAGCGCAGCTATGAAATTGATACGAAACTGAAACTTGCCAAAAGAGAGTTTAAGAATGGATTATACATTGAGGAGATACTCAAATGAGAGAGTTTGATCATAACGGGCTGCTGCTGGCAGAATACCAGGGAAAGCTATTTGAGAAATCCACAGAGCTGAACTGCTCTTCAGGTATCTTTCTCAGGAGATTTCTTCACTCGGAACTGTTGGACCAACTCGACAAGAATTGTCCTTCATTTCTCACACTGGATGTCGCAGAAGGAATCGACAGTATTCTGAAGCAGTTTGGTAATACGGATTATGGAAAAGAGAAATACCCGGGTAATACAATGTTCTGGATGGGGTATCTCTACAGATACGTTTCCTACACAAGAGAATGCTCAACCAGATTTATTGTGCAGGTGTTTCCTTACAGGCAGATAAAAGACGTGTACTATTCATTTCATACCCAGGACCCGGAATGGTGCGTTCAAAACCTGCTGGAATTGAATCATCTGACAGAGAATATTTTTAATAATAACTTCAGACTAAAAGAGATTATACGAGAAAAGAAATATGGATAAACTTGTTTGTCCATATTGAACAAACAAGTTTACAAAGAAGATTGATTATCTGTTTTGAAGCAGACGGGAGGAAAAATCCGAGTAGTAAAAATTTCCTATTTTACTACTTTTCTAATATTTTTGGCAGCCCCCGGAAATGCGGCATTATGCGGCATCTTCGGGCATCAGGAGGTAGGATCGAACAGTGATCAGGATATTATTTATCTGCCACGGAAATATATGTCGGAGTACTGCAGCAGAATGTGTTTTGAAGCATATGACTTCAGACATGCCTGATATCCTGATAGATTCTGCGGCAACCACAAATGAAGAGATCGGAAATCCAATCTATCCTCCTATGAAAAAGGCGCTCAACAGAGCGGGAATACCGGTCTGTCCGCACAGGGCCAGAAAAGTCACGCGCAAGGATTATGATTTTTACGATTATCTGATCTGCATGGACCGGGAAAATCTTGAAGACCTGAACTGGATGTTTTCGGACCCGGAGCAGAAAATCTCCATGCTCATGGACTGGGCAGGGAAGCCTGGAATCGAAGTGCCAGATCCCTGGTATACCCGGGATTTTGACGGGTGTCTGGAGCAGATTGTGATTGCATGCAGGGGAATCTATGATACAATCACTTCATCACCGCAGACCGGGAAAACCAGGTGAGAAATGGAATCAATTGGGGGCCCAAAATTATGAAAACACTGTATCTTGAATGTGGCATGGGTGCAGCCGGAGATATGCTCGGAGCAGCTCTTCTGGAACTGCTGGATGATCCGGCTGCTTTTCTTGCGGAAGTCAGCCAGCTGGGAATTCCGGGGGTGACGGTGGAGTCAGAGCCTGTGAAGCGCATGGGCATCGGCGGAACGCATCTGCGTGTCATGGTGGCGGGAGAGGAAGAAGTCTCTGAGGACGTTCATGAACATCACGTTCATGATCATGATCACGAGCATGACCATCATCATGATCACGACCATGACCATCATCATGACCACGACCATGACCATCATCATGACCACGATCACGAGCATGAACATGACCACGATCACGATCACGACCACCACCACGACCATGAACATGACCACGATCACGACCATGAGCATCATCACCACCACCATCACACATCCATGCAGGATATCCGGAACCTTCTTGACACGATTCCGGTAAGTGAGACCGTGAGAAGAAATGCCAAGGCGGTCTTCGGACTCATCGCCGAAGCGGAAGGAAAAGTGCATGGCATGGAAATGGAACAGATTCATTTCCATGAAGTGGGCACCATGGATGCTGTGACAGACGTGCTCATGACATGCATGCTCATGGAAAAGCTTGGTGTGGACGAAGTGGTTTGTTCGCCGGTGCATGTGGGATCCGGATATGTCCGGTGCATGCATGGGGTGCTGCCTGTTCCGGCACCTGCCACAGCATGGATTCTCCGGGATGTCCCGACCTATGGCGGAGAGATCCGGGGCGAGCTGTGCACGCCTACCGGCGCGGCGCTTCTGAAGCACTTTGTCACGCAGTTTGGAGAGCGCCCTGTGATGCGGGTTGAAAAAGTCGGTTACGGGATGGGACAGAAGGAGTTTGAGCGTCTCAACTGTGTCCGTGCTTTTCTGGGCGAAGGGAAAGGAAATCGTGAGAGCATCTGCCGCCTGGAATGCAATGTGGATGACATGACCGGGGAGGAAATCGGATATGCCCTGCAGCGCCTGCTGGAAAACGGGGCGAGGGATGCCTACACCATTCCGGTGGGCATGAAGAAATCCCGTCCGGGGAACATGATCTGCTGCATCTGCATGCCGGAGGACGCGGATGTGCTGGCGGAGAAGATGCTGAAATGGACCTCTACGCTGGGGGTGCGCAGAGAAGACCTTTCACGGTATGTTCTGGAACGCAGGATTGTTCGGGCGGAAACACCATGGGGTCCCGTGGCTTTCAAGCAGTCAGAGGGCTCAGGAGCGGTACGGGAAAAAGCGGAATATGATGACCTGGCCCGGATCGCCCGGGAAAATGAAATCAGTCTTGCCGACGCGAGAAATATGGTGTATAAATGGATTCAGGAGCACCCGACTGTTGCCCAATAATCCGGAAATGTCCGCGGCACAGCTGAAAGATACAGCTGTGCCCGGTTTCCATATGCATTCGGCGGATGCTGAGGGATCCAAAATTCTACATAAGGAGGAACGGCAGTCCTGATCATGGCCGAAGGAAAAGAAGACAGGGCTGTCGGAAGCATGATGAAAAGAAGGCTTTTCTGTCTGGTTCTCATGGGAATGCTGCTGGTGACATCCATGGCAGCAGGTGAACGTGCCTACCTGATCGCGGACAGTGATACCCGCGCCCTGACCCGTGCGGAGCTCTGGGAGTGGAACCTGGAAGCGGTGAACTTCATTTACAACGAAATCCTGGCCCGGCACGGCTATGTGTTCAAGGCGGGCGGAAAGTTTGACAATTACTTCCGCGCAAAGGGCTGGTATGTACCCAATGCAAACACGAACAACCAGCAGGCATGCTATCCCCAGGTAAGCCGGCTGGAGTGGAACAACATCAGTCTGTGCAAGGAAGTCATCAATGACATGCGGGCAGTGGGCACCACCAACCCGACAGGACGCAGCATCAAGGTGGGTATCCCCACGGTGAGCAATGTGCTCGCCGGCTTCGATTACTGCTCCCTGAAAGCCGGGCAGACCCTGCCTGTGTATTCCGCGCCTTCCGTGAATTCCTGGCGCGGCAGCAACGGCAAGGCTGCCGTGAGCACCAACGGCGATGTCTGGTCCGCAGGCTGGGAAAACGGCTGGATGCTGATCATGTACGGAACCAACAAGGGTGCTGTGCGTGTCGGCTATGTCCAGAACCCCAAGGGACAGGTTTCCGAGTACCGCCATCTCGAGTTTGAATATAACCCGGTGGACGTTCTTACCCGCTGCACGCTGACGGATGATCCGGCCAAGCAGTATGCGTCCATTATGACGCTTCAGCCGGGCGACACGGTCACGCTCCTGACCTGCTTCTATAATGCAGATGCCTGGGCGTATGTGGAAACCACGCTGAACGGCCAGACGGTACGCGGGTTTGTGCCCATGGACTGTCTTGAAATTGATGAGGACGCATCTCCCGAGATTGAAGCGGTTGGCTGAGAAAAAGGGAATATACACAGATGGTTCGCAACCGGCGGTCTGATCCGCCGGTTTTTTCGGTCTGCCGGAAAGATTAGAAGAAAATTAATTCGGTACCGAAATATATTGACGAAACCCAGTACTTACGCTATTATTAGTTCGGTACCAAACTAAAATACAGTATGATTGATCCGGAATCATCAGAAAGAGGTAAATGATGGAAATGCTTTTGGAAGAACAGCTGATGCGTGAACTGATGAGAGCCGCTCATCCCATGCATGGCCCGGAGCGGGAAAGTGCGGGCAGGGGCGGACCGGGGCGGGGATTTCCCCATGGCCCCATGGGACCAGGACCCGGCATGGAGCATCCCGGGTGTCCCGGCGGACCGGGCAGACCGGGATTTCCCGGCGGTGCGGCGCCGGGACCGGGCATGAGCCGTCCGGGAAGGCCAGGCATGGACGTGCCTGCGGTGCGTCCGGCACTTTCCCGGGAACGTGTGCTGGAAGTCCTTCTGGGTGAATCCGAAGGGCTGAGGCAGAGGGATGTGGCGGAGCGGCTGCACATCGGACCGCCGGCTATGTCGGAGTTTGTGGGACATCTGGAAAACAACGGGTATCTGGTGCGGGAAGTGGATCCCCAGGACCGCAGGGCAACCCGGCTGAAGCTGACCGAGAAAGGGGAGGCCCGTGCGTGGGAAGTCCGGGAGGAAAGAAGGGAGCGGTTCGCCAGACGCTTTGCCGCGCTGACGGACTCGGAAAAGCAGGAACTGCTCCGCCTGCTTCAGAAACTGAATATGGCCGGCGGAGATATGGTACAGGTATAAACAAGGTTCAGGCGGAATGAAACGCACAGGAAAACAGGGCAGAAGATGTTCGGCATCTCCTGCCCTGTTTGCTATTTCTTCATCCGGAGGAAACTGCGGAAAGACGATATGGGGAATCCTCAGGAAAACAGATCATCGGCTGTGATGACATTCTGGATACGGCCTGTGAAAGAGCCATCGGTCACTCCATAGGGTGTGACCAGCGTCGGATGAATGGCACAGCGGGTACCGGTGACCGTCAGGAAGTCGGAGGTTTTATTTCCGATTTCTTCATCGAGCTTTGCCGTGACCGCGTACTTTCTTCCTGAGAATTTCATTTCGCAAAGGTTGATGATCTGATCTTTTCTTGCGATGATCAGGTCAATCTGAGATCCATGGACACCCTTCCCGCTGTCTTTTTTACAGGCCCATGCGCAGGTATCGCTTGCCACGCCTGAGATTCCCAGTGCCTGTTTGATCTGGGAAATGTGCGCAAGACAAACCCGTTCAAAAGCCAGCCCACACCATGCATTGATCAGGGGAGTGTTGATCTGATTGCTCCAGTAGTGTTCATCGTCTGGCTTGTCTTCCAGAAATTTGTAATAGAACAGTGTGTAGTGATCCATGAGCTGATACACAGCGTTTCGTTCCTTCATTCCATACTGACGGTATTTTCGAAGGAAGCCGCAGCTTTCCAGTTCTTCCAGCCGTGTCGTCATATTTCCCGAATCCGGCAGCCGGCCTGCCTTCAGGATTTCTTCCCGGGTCATGCCAGCTTTCCTTTTTCCCAGAGCAGATACGATTTTTATATAGGGTTCTGGTTTTTTGAACAGGGCTGCGTACAGATAGTCAAATTCGTGCTGAAGCGGTGCATCCTGGGCAAAGAAAATGCGGTCAATATTCTGAGGCAGGCTGAATCCTTTTTCGAGAAAACTCCAGTAGAAAGGAATGCCGCCCATGATCATATAGCATTCAAGAATCTGGTGACGGTTCATGACGATGCCTCTGGACTGGATGTAGGCCTCGCATTCTCTGAGTGTGAACGGCTGAAGATGCATGCGATATGAGAGACGATGGTAAAGACCGCCCTTGTTACGGATGATTTTGGAATTCATCCAGGATACGGATGAACTGCAGAGAATGAGCAGAATATCTGAACGCGCTGAGGCCCAGCTGTTCCAGAAGCCTTCAAGCGCCATGACAAAATCGCTGGTGTGGGTGTCCATCCAGGACAGTTCGTCCAGAAAGATGACTTTCTTTTTTTCGGTGGATTTCCGGATCAGTTCCTTGAGACATTCAAATGCTTCAAGCCAGTTTCTGGGCCTTGGAAAGTCCTGCAGCCCATACTGCCGAAGTGAAAGACAAAACTCAAACAGTTCGTCCACCAGTGTTCCGCCCGGAAGGCCGGTATGCTGAAAGGTGAAATGGGCATGCAGGCTTTCCCGGATCAGGTATGTTTTTCCAACTCTGCGCCTGCCATATACAGCGATGCATCTGGATTCTTCCGCCTGAAAAGATTCAGACAGGATTTTCTTCTCTTTTTCCCGGCCGATCAGCATGCTTTCTGTCCTCCCGTTTATGCGCTTCTGGTACAGCTGGATGATTAGCGCCAGAAATGATGATGAACTTTGGCGCTAACTGGATTATAAATCATATTAGCGCCAAAATCGAGGATGAACTTTGGCGCTAACCTGCTGAATTATATGGTTACCGCCGAAATATGCGGCATACGGAGAGGGCAGGCGCGGCCGATTTCTGATGGAATCTGCCGACGAAAAAACGTCAGACAGCGATGCCTGACGCATGGGACAAGGGAATGTCCGAAAGCAGAATTATTCAGGTTCCGTGATCAGTTCGACAACCGGATCAGCCAGGAAAGGCCGGACCGCTTTCTGCGGGTCCGTCCAGGATCGCAGGGCATAGGAGGGGAGCATGAGCGGCATATTGGCACCGAGATAGGCAACATGTTCCACGGCTTCCCGGGTGAGAATCAGGAAGAAGGGCAGTCCATCTTCCAAGTGATAGACACCGGCAAAAAACCCCAGATCCTGACCGGAGGGCTGCAGAATGGTCCGGCGCTCCTGTCCGGGCTCGGTTTCAAAATAGTAGCTGAAGGGGATGATGCACCGATGCTCCGCAAGGTCCCGGAAACTGTCCCGGGCCAGGTTTTCCACCCGCAGAAGCGTGAGAAAGCTGCCCGCTTCCTTGCCGGGTTCCGGCGGAATGGTGATGCCCCACTGCATGGGGAAAATGGTGTTGCGTCCCTGACGGTCCCTGGCCATCACGGGAATGACGTGCCCCGGATGGATTTCTCCCTGGGACCTGGGCGGATGCACCCTGTGCATGAAGCGCAGGGCGAGGGGAGACGCCTGCATGCGCCGGCCGCTGTCTTCAAGCGCCGGCTGCTGATCCAGATAAAAGGCCTCCATGACTGACCTCCGGATAGATGGTAAGAAGATCGGAAAAGGGAATGCTCCGGCCGGCAAACACCAGGGACTGGGTCTGCGCGCTGACGTCCAGAAGCGTGTCGGTATATTCCAGGTACTGGCCAAGTTCCTGCCAGTCCATGCGCTCCCGGTCCTGACAGGGCTGGAAGTAGGTGACCCGGATCCGGGGACGGCACCGGGTGTGACGGATCCGGTCCTCCAGGCGCACCAGTTCCTGGTTCAGGTGCAGAAGCTCTTCGCCATCGGGATAGCGCCGCTTTTCATAGACCACTTTCTTGTGGCTGACGGAAAAGTCAAAGCCGCGCAGCGCGTCAAAGGGCGCGAAGATCTTGGCGCGCAGAGACCGGGCCATGGGCCGCGGCGGCGCCGGCGGCGCCAGATAGAGAATGTCCTGATAGGGAAAAGCCATGGGTTCACCCCCTGTGACCGCCGATCTGCAGATTTCGCTCCCGGGCGGTTCCGCATTCCAGATAGTTGATGCCCTTGAGAATCATGTTGGGTCCGTATTTCTGACGGATTTCCAGCACGGCCTGCTGGATTTTCTTCTCGCGCTCCTGGGCCTCATAGTCCGTGAAAAAGTCCAGCTGCCCCGCGTTTTCGTCCCGCTGCGTGTCCATGGCGGCAATGCCGAGGCGGCGCACCAGCAGCCGGGGATCCACCTTCCTGTCGAAGTCCTGGGCCAGCTTCTGGATAATGACCTGGGCGCTGCTGGTCCGGCTGAGCAGATGCACGCGGCCGCCGGCGTGCCGGGGATGCAGCCGCTGGTAGAAGTCCAGGGCCACCGGCCCGCTGTAGTGGCATACCTCCAGGGAGAGCGGGTCAAAGCTGACATAGTACTGCAGGGATCTGGTGGTCAGATCATGGGCCACAAGGTCCGCGCAGAGGTTGTCCGCCATCTCGAGGAAAATGACCCGCGCTTCCGGCACCGGCGTGGCGGCGGAGAGCACCTGGCCGGTGGACAGGGAGTGGGACTGTCCCTTGTAGCCGTGGATGTCCTGCATGGTGCAGCTCTCCAGACCCCAGGCGTGGTCGATGAGGATTTCTGCGTTCACGCCCAGCTTTTTGTAGAGAAAGGGACTGTTGGAGAGGGAAAAGCGGGCCAGGTCGCCCATGGTCAGAATGCCGTAGGGCATCAGGCGGCTCTGGGTGCCGTAGCCCACCTGCCAGAAATCGGTCAGGGGCACGTGATCCCATAAAAGGCGCCGGTAGCTGATCTCATCCAGCTCCGCAATGCGCACGCCGTCCCGGTCCGGGGGCGACTTCTTGGCCACAATGTCCATGGCCACCTTGGCCAGGTACAGGTTGGATCCGATGCCCGCCGTGGCGGTGATGCCCGTCTCCTTCAGCACCTCATGGATCATCTCCATGGCCATGACATGGGCCGGGGACTGACCCGGCGGCGCCTTGTACAGGTGCAGATAGGGCGTCACGTCCATGAAGCATTCGTCAATGGAGTAGACGTGCAGATCTTCCGGCGCCACGTGCCGCAGATAGATTTCCACAATCCGGGAGGAAATCCGGATGTATTCCTGCATCCGCGGCCGGGCGGTCACATACTCCACCCTCGTCCGGTGCAGGCTTTCATAGCGTGCGATGGCGGTCTTCGCCTCAAACAGGCGGGGCCGGCTGGGAACGCCCATGGCCTTCAGTGCCGGGGACACCGCAAGACAGATGGTCTTGTCGGTACGGCTTTCGTCCGCCACCAGCAGGTTGGCCTTCAGGGGATCCAGCCCCCGGGCCACGCATTCCACGGAGGCATAGTAGCTTTTCAGGTCAATGCAGATGTAGGGCATGATCAGAGCACATGATCGAACATGCTGTCATACCCTTCCAGCTCCAGCGTTTCCAGGTCATAGCCGCGCAGTTTCATGGCGGCCAGCTTGTAGCGCAGCACCCGCTCAGGGCATTCCAGGGCCTGGGCGAGTTCCGCCAGGGAGCGGCAGGACTGCATGTCCATCAGATCGCTTTCCAGGGCCGAGATCTGGTCCTGGGTTTCCCTGAGTTTCTGGCGCAGAAGCCGCATGCGCCGGGTCACAGCCCCGGAAGCCGGGGTGCCGCTGACGGAAAACCGCAGCTGCTCATAGGACTGGGACAGTTCCTTCAGGTTTCTGCGCATGTTGCGCAGCGCTGTCAGGGTGGGGGTGGCGTACCCCATGAGATCCAGGACTTCATCGGTGGAAATGCAGTATTCCGCGGAAACCAGGTTGGCTTCCCGCTCAATGCGGGAAATACTGCGGCTGTCCAGCTCCTCGCTGAACACTTCCCGGTCCGCCAGGGGACAGGAGCCCACGTGGTGCAGAAGGATATGGGCAAGCTCATGCCAGCACACAAAGCCGCGCCAGGCGGGACTGAGATGCACGTTGATGCCGATCACGGCCTGGTGCCCGAAAAGGGAGGTCATGCCCACGATGTCCAGGATCAGATCCGAAATGGGGATGCTTAAAAATCCGGCGACGACAAAGGGGTCCCGGCTGTCCGCCCGGCGGACCGCTCTGTCCGTGGCCTTGAACAGATCGGATGTCATAGGAAGCGGCAGTCCCTGAAAAGGACGTGCCTTCTCTCCTTTTTCTGCAAAATCAGTTGCCGGCGGAAAACCCGAGAAGCTGCTGATTGATTTCCTCCACCTTCTTCCGGGTTTCCTCCTCCATGGCGGTGACGGTTTCGCGGTAGCGCCGGTTGGTGTGCATCTCCCGGAGCTTCTGCTGGGCGAGCATGGCCATTTTCTGCATTTCCAGCACATACTCTTCCATCTGCTCCTCCTCCAGTTCGCCGCCGGCGAAGGTGGAGCCGATGGTGTCCAGGGCCTGGCGCAGGCGTTCCGGCGCTTTCGGGCCGAAGCCGCGCATGTCCGCCACGGCGCCGGCCTTCACCGACGCGGCGCGGGAAACGCCCAGCAGCTCATCCGTGGTGATGCCGAAGGCTTCCGCCATCCGGGCACAGGTGTCCCCGAAGGGGATCCGGGTTCCGTTTTCATAGTTGATGATGGACCGGGCGGCGATGCCGCATTTCTCTGCCAGCTGGGACCGGGACATACCGCTTTTTTCCCGAAGTCCGGCCAGGCGCAGGGCGAATTCCCGGTAAGGAGCGTCTGACGCGATGGTGGCCATATGAATCCTCCTGTCCTTAAGGAACAATCGTGTAACAATTCTGGGAACAAAACCGGAAATTTTTCAGGGGCCTTGACACGAACGGGTAACGCCGTCTATAATTTTCCTCGAAATTTCCCGGATGTTCACGGCTGGAGTGTAACACGCAGGAACGAACGTGTCAAGCACTCTAGGTGAAAAACCTGGAACAAACGTGAAAAAATTCAAAAAGGGAAGGTGAGCATATGGCTTGGTTTGTCATGGTTGTGGCTCCGTGCGGGAACATGCGCAGGGTCCGGAAGGAGTATCTGAACGGGATCAGGACCGGACTCAGGCTGGCGGCCCTGTGCGGATTCCCGGAATACACCCTGTCCGGAAAGGAACGGCGGGGCATGGCGGAAACGAAGAAGAAAAAAACGGAGAAAGAACGGACATGACATACGCAGAACTGATGCAGAAGGCCCGGTGGGACCGGCGTCCGGCGGTGGAGGAAATCCGCCGGGGCGAAGTGGAGATCATGGCGCAGTGGCAGGGACAGGACTGCCGTCTCCGGGTGACCCGGAGCGGCTGGGTGCTGTTTGAGGAAATGGGCGTTCTGACCATGTACCGCATGGACAGGTACGCGCCGGTGGAATACGATGTACAGCTCATGGACGGGGAAAACCGGGGAACGCACTGCATCTCCCGGGAAGACATGGACGCGTGCCCCTGGCAGGTGACGGCGCTGCTCCTGGGCCAGGAACGCGCCTGGCACAACCGGGAGGCGCGCGCCGCCCGCCGGGAATTCTGCCCTGCGGAGCTTTACGCGGCAGAAACGGCCCCGGGGCCCCTGGAACATATGCTGGAAAAGGAGGAAAAGCGCCGCATCCGCCAGTATCTGGCTTCCCTTCCGCGGCGGGAGCGGGAAGCGCTTCTGCTCTCCTGCGCCGCCCCGGGCGGAAAGAAAGCGCTGCCGGAAACCACGCTGCGCCGGCGCAGGAAAAAGGCGGCACAGCACATGCGGGACCTCATGGCATCCTGAAGGGAAAATGTCGCCGGACAGGCGACCACGCTTTTTCGTGTTTCGTGTATAGTGATCCTGCGGCAGGGACCGCGGACATGAAAGTGGAGGGCATGAAGCATGAAAAAGAATCTTACGGAACTCGTCTTTATCCTTGACGGCAGCGGCTCCATGGCGGGCCTTGTGGATGATACCATCGGCGGCTTCAACGGCATGATTGACCAGCAGAAGCGGGAAAGCGGGGAGGCGTATGTCTCCACCGTGGTCTTCAGCGATGAAAGCCGTGTTGTGCATGACCGGAAAAAGCTTGAGGAGATCCCGGCGCTGACCCGCCGTGAATACAGGGTGGGCGGCTGCACGGCGCTGCTCGATGCGGTGGGGGATGCCATGCATCATATCGCCAATATCCATAAGTACGCGCGGGAGGAGGACGTGCCGGAGCACACCCTGTTCGTCATCACCACCGACGGCATGGAGAACGCCAGCCGCCGCTGGACCGGCGATCGGGTGCGCGGGGAAATCAGCCGGCATAAGGAAAAGGACGGCTGGGAATTCCTGTTCCTGGGCGCGAATATTGACGCGGTGGAAGCCGCCGGGCACCTGGGCATTGACGCGGATCACGCGGTGGACTACCAGGCGGACAGCGCGGGCACGCGGCTGAACTATGAGGTGCTCGCGGACGCGGTCATGAACGTGCGCTGCAGCGGCGCGGTGGAAAAGGGCTGGAACGCCCGGATCCGCGAGGACTTCGCAAGGCGAGGCGGCAGAAAGCGCTAAAAACAGCACCGGATATCTGCGGGTATCCGGTGCGTTTTCATGTGCAGGGGAAAAACGGAAAACAGCGGAAAAGAGCGGAAAAAAACTGCCATGCGTCCGGAACGTGCGTATATATGTGTGAGGGCACTGAAAAAGTGCCTCCTGAATGAGAAAAGCGCTGCAGAGCGTGCAGATGGAACGACATAGATTTGAAGGAGGAACACACATATGACACCCATGGAAAGAAAGCTGAGCCCTACCCATTACCACCGTGGAGGAACTGGCCCAGGTGACCGGCGCAGACGGCCCGGACAGGTGCCATCAGGATGGACTGACCACCCACAAATGGGTGTTCACCGGACGGACGCGTCCCGGCACCATATTCGGCAATCTGTGGCCGGATTATGAAAAACGGTGCAAGTACTGCCATGAAACCAGATGGTTCTGGAGAAAGTGACAGGATATGTCCGGAAAGAAACTGGTTTTTTCGGACATAATGTGATATGATATAAGTCGGGCGCACGACATGCCCTGTCCGTGTGCCTGCAGTCTTCTGAAGAAAAGGAGTCATGGAACATGAGAAAACAGAAATGGCTGGCAGGATTTGCAGCACTTGTACTGGCAATGATATGCGCGGGCACTTCCCTGGCGGAATTCATTCCGGCCAGTGAGCCGGGACAGCAGATCGGCTATCAGGCGGTGGTGCTGTGCGAGACACTGACGCTGCGGGAAAAGCCCGACATGTCCTCGAAGGCGGTGCAGACCCTGCATTACGGAGACCTGCCGATCATTGTGGGGGCGGATTCCGAGAAAGGCGCGCAGCGGGAGAACGGGTTTGTGTACTGCGTGCTCGGGGATTCTGAGGATTCGCCCAGCGGCTGGATCAGCGAGGACTATATTTTCATCAACCCGGCCTGGTATGTGACCGAAAAGAATACGGCGGTCTATGCCTGGAATGATACGGATGCGCCCAGGGTTGCCCTGCTCGAAGGGGATATGCGGCTGCCCGTCCTGAAGGAAGACGGCGACTGGTACGTCGTCAGTCTGCGCGGCGCGGTGGGATGGATTCATAAGTGATCTTCCCGGCCTGGATTCTGCTCTGCCATGCGTGGCAGGGCTTTTTTTCGTCGCAGATCCCGGGAGGTTGCCGGCGGAACAGGTGATGATCCGGCATGATCAATACCGGCTGCATTCCCCCGGACGCCACGGCATATGGCCATCCGTATCCGGATGCGTACCCGGAAACCGATTCCGAGCTCACAGTCACCGGGCGGTTTGAGACATACATGGAAGGCGAGTCCATGTATCTTCATCTGTGCGCCGGGAAGCGGGACAGAAGGTGCGGAATATGATATCATTCCGGGGAAAAAGAACTGTAAAAGCCTGATAAATGGCAGTGGCAGAAGGAGGACGGAACATGAAATACCAGGGAATGCGGAAGGTGCACGAGGGGCGGTTCATCACCCGATACGATGTGGACTATGTCACGGAGGCGGGAAATCCGAAAACCTATGAGATTATCAGCCGGAACCGGGACATGAAAACCCTGCAGGAACTGCAGAACACAACACCGGATTCCGTGATCCTGATCATGACAGATGCGGACGGGGAGCGGATTCTCGTGAACCGGGAATACCGTATGGCCATGGCTCAGTGGATCTACAATTTTCCGGCCGGCCTGATTGATCCGGGCGAAACGCCGGAGGAAAGTGCGCGGCGTGAACTGTGGGAGGAAACCGGACTTACGATCACGCGTATTGATGATGTGCTGGACGGAAGCTACAGCGCCATCGGGTTTTCCAATGAGCGGAATATCTGTATCTTTGGAAAAGCGGAGGGTACATTCCGCGAAAGCACATCGGATGCGGAGGAAATTGTGCCCGGCTGGTATACCAGAGAAGAAATGAAGCATCTTCTGCGGACGGAATGTTTTGCAGCCAGGACACAGGCGTACTGCTATGCGTGGGCCAACAGCTGAGCCCGGGAACAGTTATACTACAGGTTTCTTTACATTCTATCCGTCATGCTGTAAGATGACATGGAATCAGGGGCATGTCCCGAAGCGAAAGGAGGAATTCAGAATGATCCGGAATACCATTGCCATGCGTTGGGAAAATATTGAATTCCTGCAGCGTAGTACGAAACGAGAACTGCGCTTTGCTTTGTGCTGCCCTGAAACGATGCATGGAAGAGTTCCGCGACAGTCCGGGAAATAATTCCGGAACAGAAAAAGTGCGGCCGCTTGCCATATCAGGGCAGGCGGCCTTGTTGTATTTACCGCAGAACAGGAGTGATTCTTCCATGGGAAATCTTCCATACATTGACATGGCGGCAACCGGGAAAAACATTACCCGGATGCGGCTGAAGAACGGTATGACCGTTCATGACCTTCAACAGATCTTCGGATTCTCCACCCCGCAGGCGATCTACAAGTGGCAGCGGGGGACAGCCATGCCGACCCTGGACAACCTTGTGGTGCTGGCTGCGGTTTTCGGCACCACAATGGATGCCATTATTGTCCGGGCAGGCACATCATGACCTGTCCGGCCTGCGATCCCTTTGGCTGTATGGTCAGGACACCGCCCTTTCAGGACGCCAATGCGGGTTCAGGTCCCGCAGGGATTGCCCAGCGCATCAGAAAAGTTTCCGGCCGGCGGGAAGTTCGCAGAGTTTTTTCCGCGATTCTGCCGGCGGAACATGGTATGCTACATCCCGCACGGAGGATCCGGTGGCAATCATGGCATCCGGCTCTTCCGCGGATATGCTTTGGTGGTTCAATGGCAGAACAGGCGGCCTGGCCGCAGGATAAAGGTTCAATTCCTTTCCAGAGCAGTCGCAGGCATTGCCTGCAATGAAAGATACCAACAGCAACTTATATGCGAGTCATGAGAATCGACCGGAATCTGCAGCTGTATGGCCGGAGCGGCTGCATGGTTCCCAAGAGATCACCGGCTTGGGCCGGGCGTGGTGAAAGCCCACAGCATGTTACTGGGTATCTTGCCGGCATAAAGGCGCTCACAGCAGCTCATGTGTTTGGCAGCTAACCAATATTGCAAATGGCGCCTTGTTTTCTGAAAAGACAGCGGGAACGCATCTTCCGTTTTGTGAGGGAATGGAGGGCTGTTTCCGGAATGTATCCTGCTTTGCAATGACGCACGAAAAGGAGGGCGATGAACATGCTGGATGCACTGAAAAAAGAAATAAACCGCACCATGACCGAGAACGGGGCAGCCACCCTGCAGACGACCGGTTCGGACTGTGTCGATCTGTTCGCGACCATCGGCGCGCTCCGCAGTACCGGGGAACAGGAGATCATCACCCGCTTTGTCCGTGCATATGCTGAGGATCCCGGCCTTGCCATGAAGATGCTCTTCTACAGCCGGGATGTCCGCGGTGGTCTGGGAGAGCGGCGGGTGTTCCGGGTGATTCTGAGGTATCTTGCGGATGCCGAGCCGGAGTCTGTTCGGAAAAATCTGCCTCTGATCAGCGAATACGGCCGCTGGGATGATCTGATCACGCTGTTTGGCACTCGGTGCTGGGAAGACGCGGTGCGTCTGATCCGGGCTCAGCTGGCAGAGGACATGGCTGCCCTTGAAGCCGGAGGGCATGTGTCTCTCATGGCCAAGTGGCTGCCATCGGTCAATGCGACAAACGCGGAGACCGTGAAGAACGGCAAACGCCTTGCCAGGGCGCTGAACATGTCAGACAAAGAGTACCGCCGGACACTGGTGAAACTGCGGGCATATATCCGGATTCTGGAAAATGCGCTGCGCGAAAAGGACTATACCTTTGACTATACGGTTCAGCCCTCCGGGGCTATGCTGAAGTACCGCATGGCCTTCTGGAAGCATGACGGGGCAAGGTATGCCGCCTATCTGAAAGGTGTCGCAGAGGGCAGGGAGGACATGAAGACCGGAACCCTCTATCCCTATGACATTGTGCAGAAGGCGGTCATGTTCGAGGACAGCGACGAGGAGCGGAAGACGCTGGACGTGACCTGGAACGCCCTGGAAAACCTGGCACCCCAGGGAAATGCCCTGTGCGTGATTGACGGCTCCGGTTCCATGTACGGAGGGAGATCTCCGTACCCGATCACCGTTGCCCTGTCCCTGGGCATGTATTTCGCGGAGCGGAATCAGGGAAGGTTCCATAACCAGTTCATCACCTTTTCCGAAAATCCCAGGCTTGTGGAGATCAAGGGAAAGGACCTGGTGGAAAAGGTCCGGTACTGCGAGACATTCAATGAGGTGGCCAATACCAATATCCAGAAAGTGTTTGAGCTGATTCTGGCTGCGGCGGTGAACAGCGGTCTTGCGCAGAGCGAAATGCCGGAAATACTGTATTTCATCTCGGATATGGAATTTGACTATTGCACCGTGGACGCGGACATGACCAACTTTGAATACGCCCGGAAGCTGTTCTCGGACCATGGGTACGAGCTTCCGGAGGTGGTATTCTGGAATGTCCAGAGCCGCAGGCGGCAGCAGCCTGTCCACCGGGATGAAAAGGGCGTGCTATTGGTCAGCGGATTCACGCCCCGGCTCTTTGGCATGGTGGCGGGGAAGGACCTGAACCCGGAAGCGCTGATGAAGGAAATCCTGCTCAGCGCGCGGTATGCACCGGTCTGTGCCTGAACAGACCGGCCCGGCGTGGATGACGACGCGGGACGAGAAAATTCCGGAAGGATGCCAGAGACAGGAGGACTGAGATCTATAAGGTCTGGTCCTCTTTTTTATGCTTTTCAGAAGAAAAGGTGGTGACAAATCAGTCAAAAAAACGGCAGGATCATTCAGCCTGATCCCGACTGGGATCACATAGTTTTCACAAAAAACGTGATTATAATCACATAATTATTGAAAAATACGTGATTTTTGTTGACTGCACCTTATACCCGTGTATGATAGAAAAGAGAATTAAGAGCTTCAGACGGGCAGGAGGGGGTGCAGAATGAAACGCCTGATCATGAATGATCTGATTGCATGGAAACAATCCAGGAGACGGAAACCGCTTGTGCTGCGCGGCGCCAGACAGGTGGGGAAGTCGTGGATACTTGAGGAATTCGGAAAAACGTTTCCAAATGGATACGTGAAGATCAATTTCGATAAGGAACCGGAATTCGCCCAGTTCTTCCAGACGACAAAAGATGTTCGCCGGATTCTTCAGAATCTTTCCATGGCTGCGGAAAAAGCGATTACGAAAGATACGCTGATCATTTTCGATGAAATCCAGGCCTGCGAAGAAGCGCTGAACAGCCTGAAGTATTTCAGGGAAGATGCTCCAGAATATTATGTTGCCAGTGCAGGATCACTGCTCGGGCTGCAGCTGTCCAGCGGATTCCCTGTCGGACAGGTGGATTTTCTGGAGATGGGTCCAATGACTTTTACAGAATTCCTGCTGGCGGATGGGTCAGAAAAGTATGTTCAGTATCTTTCTTCCATTGATAAACCGGAAGCGATTCCGGATGCATTCTTTTCACCTCTGACAGAGAAACTGAAGCAGTATTTTGTGACGGGCGGTATGCCTGAGTCTGTCAGGGCATGGACGGAAGACAGAGATCCCGCCGCGGTGGAAAAAGTGCTGGCAGATATGATTCTGACCTATGAGCATGACTTCGGAAAGCATGCGTCGGTTGAAGATGTTCCGAAGATTCATGATATCTGGCAGTCATTGCCAGCCCAGCTCGCGAAGGAAAACAAGAAGTTCATGTACAGCGTGGTCAAACCTGGTGCCCGTGCAAGGGAATATGAAAACGCGCTGAACTGGCTGAATGATGCTGATATCATAAGCAAAGTGGTCAGAATTACAAAACCAGGGCTGCCTCTGTCCGGCTGTGACGATCTGAGCGCATTCAGGGTTTTCGTGGTAGATGTAGGTATTCTTCGCCGTTTGTCTCATCTGGCCACAACAGCTTATGCGGAACAGATGAGACTGTTCACAGAATTCAAAGGGGCGTTAACTGAAAACTTTGTATATCAGTCTCTGATTCGCAGTTTTGAAGTGCCGCCGCGATATTGGGCTGATGCGCCTCATGAAGTTGATTTCATAATCCAGTATGAGAATGATATCATCCCGGTTGAGGTAAAAGCAGGAGAAGCGGTCAAGGCTGCCAGCATCAAACGGTATATCAAAGATTTTGAGGCGGAAACACCGATCGCGGTCCGGCTGTCAATGAAGAATCTCAGCTATGACGGGAAGATCCTGAATGTTCCTCTGTTTATGATAGATGAACTGAAAAGACTGATTGAAAGGACTGCCAGATGAGCAGATCATGAAAATGAAAGAACGAAAGATGATTCTCTTTACGGATATCGGGGATACGATCATTGACGAGAGCACGGAAATCCGGAACAGCGAGGATATCGTGCAGCGGGCAGAGTGTATTCCGGGTGCCAGGGAGACCTGTCTCCGGCTGCATGAAAAGGGATACCGGATCGCCATGGTCGCGGACGGGCGGGATGCGTCATTCCGGAATACCATGCGGCAGCATGGTCTGACCTCTGTGTTCGAAGCGTGGATCATTTCTGAGAATGTGGGCGCAGAGAAGCCGGACGCGGCCATGTTTCGCTCGGCCATGGAGGCCATGGGACTGCAGGAAGAAGACAAGGCACGCATTCTCATGGTTGGCAACAATGTGAAACGGGATATCCGCGGCGGAAACCGGTTTGGAATCCGCACGGTTCTGCTGGACTGGTCGGCCCGCCGGTCCTTTGAACCGGAGATTCCGGAGGACGTACCGGTATACAGGATTCACCGACCGGCGGAACTGGAAGATCTGCTGGAAAAGCTGGAAGTGGAACAAACTTAGGACGGAGAAGGGGATCATCCACAGATGGATCATTTCCAAATGACAGAAGGGTACAAAAAGGCTGCCGGAAAAGTCCCGGCAGCCTTTTTCAGTTCCGGCAGAGGACATATTCATTCCGGATATTTGTCCCGGAATGCGTGCAGCTCCAAGCCTGCCTGGATGGCATCCCCTCTGCAGGCGTTCCATGAAACTGCCTGAAAAATCTGCATATAGCATATATAGCGCGGGATGGCAATTCGTCCCGCATTGGCCGGCCTGGTTCAGGCCGGTTTTTTCTTTCCGGGTGGGCCGGGAAAAAATTTTTTTCGAAAAAGCGGCGGTTTTGGCCCGAAAAAAGTGTATAGGGTGAAGGCCAGTCCAAAAACGGAAAAGTGGGAGGCGGTGGAAGCAGACGCGGAAATGAGCGGAAACATTCCGGAAAAACGCGGAAGAATCGGAGGACCTGCCGAACAACGGAACCGGTCTGTGGAAAAAAGTGGGAAAGGAGGAATTGCATGGAGGGATGGACCCGCTGCTATGCCCCGCAGGAAGCCTGGGAAATTTTGCAGGAGCGCCGGGAGGCCTGTTATGACAATTATGCCGCGCTCTACAGCGGAAATGTGCGCAGCCTGATCCGCACCGCGCCCCGGGGCTCTTTCTGGGCAAGGCCGGGCAAGTCAAGAGTGCATGTGCCCCTGGCGGCGGACCTTGCGGCCACCAGCGCGAACCTGCTCTTCGGGGAGGAGCCCAGGTTCTCCCTGAGAGGAACGGACCCGGAGGGGAAAAAGCATGAGCGCCTGAAGGCGCTGCTGGACTATTCCAGCATCACCGCCGTGCTCTGCGAGGCCGCCGAGTCCGCCAGCGCCATGGGGGATGTGTGCCTGAAGCTCAGCTGGTCCCTGAAAAGTCCCTGCCCACTGCTCAGCGTGGTCCAGGCCATGGCTTCGCTTCCCGAGTACAGAATGGGGCACCTGCACTGCCTGCATTTCTTTACCGTGCTCCGGGAAGACAGGAATGGGCATGTGTGGCGCGTCTGGGAACAGTACCGCCCGGGCCGGCTGGACATGCGCATGTTTGAGGGCACACGCCGTGAACTGGGACGCGAACTCCCAGGTGACGCGCTGCTGGATCTCGGGTTTGAACCCGTGCAGGAGCCCGGTGTGGAGGATTTGCTGGCGGTGCATGTGCCCAATATGCGCCCCAACCGGTTCTGGCCGGACAGCGGCATGGGCAGAAGCGATCTGGAGGGCATGCGCGGGCTCATGGACGCGCTGGACGAGGTCTGTTCGTCCTGGATGCGGGATATCCGTCTGGCCAAGTCAAGGCTTATCGTGCCGGCGGAGTACCTGCGGCGCCGGCCCAGGGACCTGTTTAGGGAAGGCCAGTTCACCTACGAGTTTGACGAGGACGTGGAAACCCTGGTGGCCCTGGACATGGACACGAGCCACTCGGGCCAGGCCATGATCACCCCGAGCCAGTTCCGTATCCGCACCGAGGAGCACCGGAAGACCTGCGAATACCTGATCCGCTCCATTGTCTCCATGGCCGGGTACTCGCCCCAGTCCTTCGGCATGGACCTGGACGGCAGCAACGAAAGCGGCGCCGCCCTGCAATTGCGTGAGCGCAGAAGCTACGCCACCCGCGGCAAGAAGGAGAACTACTGGAAGGCGCCTCTGGAACAGATCCTGACGGCCATGGTGCATCTGGATGGAAGGCAGAATCCCGGTGTGTTCACCGGGGAAGACCGGGTATCCGTGCTGTTCCCGGACGCCACGGCCAATGATCTCACCACCACCGCCGGGGCGGTGCGCATGCTCCGCGAAGCCGGGGTCATGAGCGTGGAGGAGGGCGTGTCCATGGTGCATCCGGACTGGAGCCGGGACATGGTGGAAAAGGAAATCACCCGGATCCGGGAAAAGGAGGAGGAACGTGAAGGAGGAGCTGAGGACGGTGATTCAGGCGCTTGACGCCATGGAAAGCGCGGACGCGCATTTCCATGCCTGCCAGAGCGCCCAGTTCCGGCATTTCGTGAAAAGCCAGCTCATGTCCAGCCGTCTCACACAGGCGGTGGAGAAGCTGAGAAAGGTACTGGAAAAAGGAGGGGACACAGATGGAACTTGACAAGATCCGGGACGCGCTGGGATCGGAACTTTACGCTCAGGTCAGCCCCAGGCTGCGGGACCTGAAGCTGGAAATCCTGGACCCGGCGGAAGGCCTGTATGTGAAAAAGGACGAGATGGACAAACTGCGCAAGTCCGAGGCAGATGCCGTATCCCAGGCGCGCACAGTTACGGAGAGCCTGGAGGAAGTGAAAAAGAAGGCAAAGGAAGACTCGGACACATATGTCTCCCAGCTCTCGGACATGGAAGACCGCCTGAAGGCGCGGGAAGCGGAAGTGCAGGCCCTGAAGGACCAGCACAGGGAAAAGGACCAGGCCATGCGCGGCATGCAGGAGCAGCTCACTGGCCTGGAAAAGCGCCTTAAGGAGAGCACGGGCACGATCCGGGGCCTGGAAAAGACCGCATATGAGCGCCGCGTGGTGGAGAAAAGCGGCGCCAAGGATCCGGACCTGGTCATGCGTCTTCTGGACGACAGCCGTGTGCTGGAGGAAAAGGACGGTACATATTCGGGCATAAGCGAGCAGCTGGAGGAAATGAAGCGCGGCGCGGCCTACCTCTTCCGGGGGGAGATCAGCGAGCGCGGCGGGCTCACGGATGTCCGGGGCATGCATCATGAGGGCGATGTGAACGCCGCCATTCGCGCGGCGTTCGGACGCTGAAACGGAAAGGAAGCGAGAAAATGGCAATCATTGACAGATCCGGGGCGGATGTCCTGATCCCCGAAGAGAATTCCCGGCAGATTGTGGAAATGGTGCCCCAGTCCAGCTCGGTCATGCGCATGATGCGCCGCCTGCCGGATATGGGCACGGCCACCCGCATGATCCCCGTGCTCTCGGCCCTGCCCATGTCCTATTTCGTGGACGGGGACATCGGGTACAAGCAGACCACGGCCCAGGCCTGGGAGAATGTAAAGCTCTACGCGGAGGAGATCGCGTGCATCGTGCCTATTCCCCAGAATGTGCTGGACGACAGCGACTATGACATCTGGGCCAATGTGCTGCCCAGGCTCACCGAGGCCATTGGCGCCACGTTTGACAAGGCCGTGCTCTTCGGCACCAACAAGCCGGCAAACTTCCCTGAAGGCATTGTGCCCGGCGCCATCCGGGCCGGGAACGTGGTCATGCATGACCCGGCAGGCAGCCTGTATCAGGAACTGCTGGGCGACGGCGGCGTGGCCTCCCTGGTGGAGGAGGACGGGTTTGTGCCAAATGGATATATCGGGCATATCACCATGCGCTCCAAGCTCCGCGGCACCGTGGACGGCAACGGCCTGCCCATATTCGGCCGCACACCCTATCAGAGCGGCGTGGGCGGACGCCCTGTGTTCGAGCTGGACGGGAACGAGATCCATTTCCCGAAAACGGAGATCATGGACGCGGACCGCGCGCTGCTGGTGGGCGGCGACTGGAGCGTGCCGGTGTGGGCCATGCGCACGGACATTACCACCAAGCTGCTCACCGAGGCCGTGATCCAGGACCCCAATACCATGCAGATCGTGTATAACCTGGCCCAGCAGGACATGGTGGCCCTGCGCTGCGTGTTCCGCGCCGGCTGGGTGCTGCCCAATCCTGTGAACCGCCTGAACATGGACAATGAGAGCCGCTATCCCTTCGCGGTGCTCACCCACTGAGGTAGTGTATGAAGATACGATTCATTCATCCCCTGCCGCGCTGGGATCATGTGATCCCGGCGGGCATGGTCGTGGACGCGCCGGAAGGGTTTGCCCGGAAGATGATCCGGACAGGCCATGCCATCTTGGCCGGTGGTGCCTGTATGACCCTGGAGGACGTGGACCGGCGGAAGACCGGAGATACGGACAAAGAGGAAGCCGCGGAAGAAACCCCGGAGATATCCCCGGAAGAAACTTCGGAGGAAACCCCTGAAGAAAAGCCGGAGGATAAAGCGGAGGAAAAAACGGAAAAGCCCGCAAGGCGTCCGGTGAGGAAGAAAGATGGACCGGCATAAGCAGTGCGAGGTCACCGGGCGGGATCTGGAAATGGCCGCTGAGCTGCTTCTGGACTACCTGTTCCCCAATATGCCGGTAACGGAGGAGGAAAAGGCCGCCTTCGAAAAGGCAAAAACGTTTCAGGCGGAGCATATGCTCAGTACGGATACGGAGCTTGGGGACCTGAAAAGCCTGCAGATCGGGCACTGGCGCGTGGAAAGACAGGATGAGCGCCGCGGGAGCGGCGGTATCTGCCCCATGGCAAGATCCGTACTATTGCGCGCAGGCCTGTGCTACCGGGGCCTGGAGGGCAGGTACCTGCCTCTGCCGGAAGCGCCGGCTGCCATTCAGATGCCGGAAACACCGCCGGAAGATCCTCCGCTCCCGCCCCTGCGGCCCGGGATTCAGAGGTATCCAAGGGATAAGTGGCCGGCCAGGCCTGGAAAGGGAAACCCGCCGCCCCGGGGCATTCCGCCCCAGGGCGACCCACCCCTGCCGGGCCTGCCCGGGAAGGAAAGGGAAAGACGTGATCGGACTGACGGAAACATGTGAAATACGGCCGCTCCTGTATATGGCAGGCGGCGAACCTGTGTTCGGCGAGAAAATGACGCGTCCCTGCCGCCTGGAGCATGGATCCTTCCAGGGCTGGAAAACGCCCGGCGCGGAAATGTGGCCAGCAAAGGCGCGGCTGTTCACCACGGGAGACGCGATTCCCGTGGGCAGTGAAATCAAATGCGGCAGCGACAAATACGTGGTCAGTGCCTGCCAGGAGATGAAGGGCCAGAGATGCCATCACCTGGAGGTGATGCTCCAGTGATCCAGATTCGCTGGAAGGAAGCTCCCGGTGCCAGGACAAGGATCCGCATGGCCGGCCGCAATGGAGCCGTCCAGGGCATGCAGAAGGTTCTGCAGCTGGCAAAGGAAAAGGTGCCCGTGGATACAGGCAGATTACGTGACTCCGGGCATCTGGAGGAGACGCGGGACGGCGCCCGGGTCGTGTTCGACGCGCCATATGCCCTGTATGTGCATGAAATGGATCTGCACCATGAACGCGGGGAGCGCAAGTACCTGGAAAACGCGCTCATGGAACAGGCCGGGAGCGGCGAAATGCTTCAGGCCGTGGAAGACAGCATACGTGAGGAACTGACATGAGCATTCTGGAGATGCTGGCAAGGCACGCGGAATTCCTGGGATACGGCACCGTGGCGGACCGACAGTGGCCCGGGGATGTATTCGCGGGCACCATGCCCGACGCGCCGGACAACTGCATCGCCTTCCTGCCCGTGGACCTGAGATACGGAGGCAGCGGGCAGTGGGCACGGGTGCAGGTGCTTGTCCGGAATGTAAGGGAAAAGGCCTGCCTTGAAACCGCGCAGGCTTTGGCCGCAGACCTTGACGGGTATGAGGATTTCCTGGCCATGCATTTGTCAAGGGTCAGCATCCGCCTGCTGTCCGGTCCCGGGTCCCTTGGCATGGACAGCAGGCGCCGGGTGCTCATGTCCCTGAATCTTTTGGTCCGATACTGTGAGGAGGAAGCATGAGCAGAGGAAGAAAACACGGCTGTCCCACCAATATCCGGTCCTGGCTTATCTCGGCCCTGGACAGGGCAAGCGGGGAGTGGGTCCGGATCTACGGGCTCACCGGCATGACCCGGACACTGAGCGGTGAGACAAGCGACGGAAGCGCGGGCACGGACATCTGGGAGGAGCCCTATGTCAGCAAGCGCAAGGCCACGCTGAAGCTGGAAGGCGAGATTGTGGAGGACGAGACCAGCGGCGAGCGGGATCCCGGACAGCAGCTGCTGGACGCGGCAGGCCTGCGCGCGGGCTGCGAGGAGGACCTGACCCTGCGCCTGGTGGATCCGTATGGCCACAGCCTGGTGGCGGACTTTGTGGTCACCGGGCAGGAACAGAGCCATGATGACACCAAAACCCAGGTCAGCTGGGACCTGGAACAGGTGGGCGAGGCGGAGGAGGAGCCGTATGTGCATGTACAGGCCGTGCATGTGACAAAGGACAGCAAGGATATTACGGAGCTTGCTCTGAAAACCGGGGACGGCATGACATTGCTGGGTCTCCGGTTTGAGCCGGAGAACGCCAGCAATCGCCGCTTCCGGGTCTACAATTCCGCGCCGGGCGTGGTCAGGATCGCGGAGGTAACCCCGGATGGCTTCTGCCTGCAGCCCCAGCGCGCGGGCACAGCCGTGATCCGGGTGGAGACACTGAATCAGGGCCGGGACTGTTCCGTCCGGGTCCAGGTGGAGGAATAAGACATGGAAGACATGCTGGATTTTGATCTCTTTCTGCGCGAGACGCGCAAGGAACCGCTGGAGGTGCACGTATATGGCCAGAGCATTCCGGTGCCCCCGGCCATCCCGGCCCTGGTGCCCGTCATGATGGCCCGCTCCGAGCATATGCAGGACAGCGAGGCCGCGGCCCTGGTGGTGAAGGCGGCGGACGCGCTGTTTACCCGGGAAAAGGTGGACTGGATGTGTGACATGGGCATGAGCACGGATGACCTGGCCGAGCTCGTGCAGCAGACCTTCCGGCTTATTGAGGGCCGGAAGGAGGACGGCGCCGTGGTGGAGGATGACGCGGGCAGAAGACGGCGGCGCGCGGGAAAGTAAACCTGCTCCGGGCCTGGCCGCTTATGGAGGCGGATTTTCAGCGGGAATACGGCATATGCCTGTGCCGGGAGATCGGGAATATGAGCTGGCGACAGTTCCGCACGCTGGTGCGGGGACTCAGCCCCGGAAGCCGGCTCAGCCAGGCCGCGGAGCCGGAAATGACAGATGCGGACGATGAACAGATGGCGGCGGCATTTTTCAGTGACATGATGGGAGGGATCGCATGAACGTGGGTGAGGTCACGGCCGGGTTTGCGCTGGACATGAAGAGCGTGGACACGGCATTTCATGGGCTGCGCTCGCACTTTTCCTCTCTGGCCGCTGCCCTGTCCGGGCTCGGGCTCACGGCACTGGTGACACGGCCCCTTTTGCGTGCGGCCCGGGAGATTACGCAGACGGGCTCCGCCTTTGAGGCCCAGATGTCCAGGGTAGGCGCTGTCATGAACCTGGAAGGCCTGGGCATGAGCGCGGAGGAAGCCCGGAGATCACTGGAAAGCCTGCGGGAAACCGCCCTGCGCATGGGCGAGGTGACCAGCCTCAGCGCCAGCGAGGCCGCCCAGGCCATGGAAAGCCTGGCCATGGCCGGCTGGAAGAGCGGGGATATCGAGAAGGCCATTGGCCCCCTGATCCGCCTTGCTGAGGTGGCCGGAAGCGGGAGCCTGCAGGACGCCGCCAGCATTGTGGCGGATACGCTCACCAGCCTCCAATTGGGCAGCGGCGAGGCAGCACATCTGGCGGACGTGCTCACCGCGGCGGCCACGTCCAGCAATACGGACCTGACCAAGCTGGGCATGACCTTCAAGTATGTGGCCAATATGGCCGGTAACCTGGGCTTTTCCATGGAAGATCTGGCCCTGGCATCCGGGCTCATGGCCAACGCGGGCATCAAGGCGCAGAAAGCGGGCACAGGCCTGCGCGCCTTCCTGAACAATATGTCCAGCTCGAAAAAGGCGAAAGCGGCGCTGCAGGAACTGGGCATTTCCCTGTATGACTCGGAAGGCAGGGCATACAGTCTGCGCAAGGTCATCGAGGACCTGAGATCGGCCATGTCCGGGCTCAGCCAGGAGGAAAAGACCGCCACGGCCTACGCCCTGGCAGGCACCGGCGGCATGAACGCCGTGCTCGCCCTGGTAGGTGCCACAGAGGAGAGCTTCCGGGATCTGGCAGCGGCCATAGACACGAGCCAGGGCGCCGCGGAAAGAGCCAGCCATGCCATGCTGGACAATCTGCGGGGCGAGTATGTGCTCCTGCAGTCGGCCCTGGATACCTCCAAAATCCAGCTCCTGGGGAGTATGGAGCCGGTGCTCCGAAGTCTTGTCAGGGCCGGCACGGACCTGGTGCGCACTTTCAACGCTTTCAGTGATACTGAGCGTGGCGCGGTGCTGAAACTGGCCGGGATCGCGGCGGCAGCGGGACCGGCGCTCACAGCCCTGTCGGCCCTTGGCCCGGCTGTTTCAGCCCTTGGCACCGGTCTCATGGCCATGACCGGACCGGCCGGACTGTTCATGACGGGACTCGCGGGCATTTCCATGGCGGCCCTGTCGGCCAATGGTGACATGGCCGCGCTCCTGGAAAGTATCAGTGCAAAGCTTCCTCAGCTGGCGCAGAAGGCACAGACCTGGCTCTTTGACATGAAGGAAAAGGTGCAGCAGGAACTGCCCGGCATCCTGGAGGAAATGGGAAATTTGCTGCAGTCGGGCATATCCGGCCTTATGGACATCTCTTCCAGCCTGCTTCAGACGCTTCCGGACCTGAACGGTCAGGTACTGCCGAAATTGCAGGACATGGTCGGAAAGGTTATGGACGCGCTGGTAGCCGGCATTGAGAAGAATCTGCAGACACTGCCGGATTTGGCAGGCATGTTCATTGGACTGGAGAACGCGGCCCTCTCCCTGATTCCCCGGATGACGGAAGCGGGTCTGCAAATTGCGCAGGCGTTTCTGGAAAGTGTTCAGAACCTGCCTGTACAGGAAATAATGGACAGCCTCATAGGTGCGCTCACCAGCGTTCTGAACAGTCTGACGCAGCAGATATCCGAAATGGTACCTGGTATCACCGGAGCTCTGGGCCAGGCATTGG
>CAMNDE010000043.1:0-30244 GCA_946534895.1 uncultured Clostridia bacterium | reverse complement strand
GCTACAAAAAAAGCTGCTGCCCATCTGGACAGCAGCTTTTGATTGCAATTACCCTAGTGTATTCATGTTGACACGTTTACTGTTCTTTTCTTTCTTGATTCTGTTGCTCCTGAATCCGACGTGCCATCCTTCCTCCACTTCGCATAGTCTGTCGGCTTGCATCTTCCGAAGCATGGTCCTTTGCCTGATTCTCAAATTGCTGCGCACTCGGGAAATCTCCCTTCACAGCATCCGCGTTCAATGTATTGCTCGTTTCTTTTGCAATAGATTGCATATGCTCTGTCGGCGTCTCCGGCCTTGCATACGGGGATGCAGCTCTCCCGTTCACTCCCGAAGCAGGTGCAGTCATCTCCGGTTTTCTTGCAGAACCGGAAGCAGATGCGACGGTATGGGGAACCGGTTTCACTGGAGTGGAGGGGCGAATGGGCTGCCCGCTTCCATTTCGGTTATACATGCCTGTGGATGCCTTCTGTGCATTCGCAGCCTGGCCCTGCCGGCTGACAGCCTGAGCTTTTCTTTGAGCTGCACGCTGTGCGGTCTGGCGTCTGTTTTTCCTGTGCAGATAGTAAATGGAACCGGCTCCGGCAGCTATCAGAATGACAATCAGGGCAATAATCCAGCCAGCACCTGACCCGTGATCTTCCAGATTTTCAGCTTCTTCAGTCGAAACAGGTACTGTTTCCAGAGGACTTGAAGATGCCGTCGCTTCCGCAGTCCCTGCCATTGTAGGCGCAGGAGTTGCAGTAATGCCGGCTGAGGACGCCGCTGTCGGGGAAGCACCTGCAGCTGATACATCTGTGGATGCAGGGGTGACTATCGGGGCCGTCGTGGCAAACGGTGCCCATGTGGCATAACTGACATTCAAACCGCTTTCAGGATTTGTCCACCGATTGACATTCTGCTCTTCCTGGGAGACAACGGGGGCTGTGGTTGCGCCTGGACTGTTGGAAGAAGAATTGTTCTTCAGGCCCTGCTGATATTCCGGACCTCCAATAAACTCTTCCAGCTCAGCCAGACTCATCTGTACGAAATAATCGCCAGCAACATAACCGGTAACATCATCGTACTGAATCTGATACCAGGTTCTGTTATTCACCGTCTGTGTTCCAAGTACAAGGCAAAATGCATAGTTGCGAAGTTTTTTAATGGTTGTATCTCCGGTACTCGGCGTCCGTCGTACGTTCACAGCGCCGTTGTTCCGTGCATAGATATAACCATAACTCGAAAGACTGTTGGGATCATACGGCTGAACGGTGATCTGAACAGAAGGTGCGGATGAAGGTCCCTGACTCAGATACCTGCTTTCTTCCTCACTGTTCATCATCCGCAGCATATCACTGCGAATGTATCCCCATGTTCCGTTATGCACAATCAGATGCCATGGCCAGCCGTCCTCTGTATCGTAGACCTGCCCGGCAACATAAACGGCAGTATCCCGCGGTAGGACAGACAGAATTACGCTTCTGTCACTGTACGTGTTCCTGAAGGGAACATCATCCCCAATGGTATAGGCATAACCTGAAATCTGAAGCGGTTCAGGACTTGAATAGGGTGTCGGAGAAGCTGTGGCATAGAGATCATTCCATGCATCAATATAGAATTTAGCTTCCTGATCATTAATTCTTCTCAGCGATTCATCCGGAATGAACCCCAGACTCTGGTCCAGAAGCGCAACCTGACTCCACGGTCTTCCAGCTTCGTCAAACACCTGATAACGCACTTCAACCAGTGTCGACGCCGCGACACGCTTGATAATGCTCGTGTCAGCGTTAGACACTTCAGTCCGCAAAGCAACCACGTCTTTGGTCAGAGCATATCCACGGTACTGTTCAGGGACTGGAGTGGCTGTTACCGGAACAGCTGTTGCCGTCGGGGCACTCGTCACCGGAACCGCTGTAGGGGCTTCTGTTGGCGGTACAGGGGTTGCTGTTGCCGGCGCAGGGGTCGGTGTTTCTGGCACAGGGGTAGGTGTTTCAGGTACAGGAGTAGGTGTTTCAGGTACAGGAGTAGGCGTCGGCTCTACCGTAGCTGTAGGTTCCGGTGTCGCAGGTTCAGGGGTTGGCGTAATAATTGTGGTAAACCCTGGGACAGGCGAAGCAAGCGTATCTGAATAATCGTCACTCTGAGCCTGAGTGAGAACATGAACAAAATCACTCATGATGAACCCTTCAGTGCCATCAACCATGATCCGCGTCCATGTTTCTCCTTTCCCGTTCATGACTTCCTCGATCGCATATATCTTGCTGCCAGAATTTCTCACAGTGGTAACCACGGATGTATCCTTGCCGCTGCCGCGACGGACATTCACCCCTTGGGTATTGGTTTCAGCCCAGCGGTTGATCATGGCACCCATCGGAATGGGTGTTTCTTCTGCTTCCTGATGCCGGAAACTGAATACTGCCTCAGCAGGCGTGACATTCCCCTGTTCATCCACCTGAATATGAATTGCAGAAGCACTGTGGGCATCAAACTCTTCAGGAATCACAACATCTTCAGGGGAGACAACTGCTTCACTCGGCACATTCATGGTGATCATCTGATCCGGGCGAATCGGATTACCACCCTGATCCACGTACCGGATTCTCACCTGTACCGGTGCCATGGTAGGCGTCGGCACAGGCGTCGCAGTAACGACCGGAATCAATTCATAGATGAACATGGCATTTTCAGGCTGCACCTTGCCGTTTTCATCCAATACCATGGTTATCTCAGCCGGATTTCCCTCCAGAAGTCTGTACCCCTGAAAAGTCTCTGCCTGGACAGTAACAGATTCCCCACGGTTTACAGTGATATTGCGTGCCTGGAGAATATCCCCGTCTGCTGTCTGCCAGACCGCATAGCCAGTACCGGTCATGACAGGTGCCGGAAGAGGCTCATAATAGAAAACAGGTGCAGCAACCGACACTTCTCCGGTATCAGTGACGGTAAGTGTAATGGCCTCGGGCGTACCCTCAGCATACCGATATCCTTCGAATTCCTTCCTGTAAACAGTTACAGACTCTCCGGCATGAAGAACAATCTCTTCACGTGCAAGAGCTTCACCGGTTACGGTCTGCCAGAGCACAACCACATTTTTGGCAACGGCAGCCTTATGATAAGTAAAAACCGGATTGGCTGGCGATACATTTCCTTGCTCATCTGCCGTGATGACCAGGTATTCAGGTGTACCCTCGTCTGCCTCATAACCCTCAAAACTTTCACGATACACTGTAACAGAACTTCCGGGCTGAACCGTCACGGACTGACTTCCAATGATCTCATTTCCGGCAGCACTGGAAACTGTCACGGAAATCGGACTCAGCGTTCTAGCAAAATAGAACGTGATGCTCTCGTAATTTACAGTGCCATCCTGGCCCATCGTAAGCTCTACCTGTTCCGGTGTTCCTGCGATGAGATGGAATCCTTCCAATCCCGGAGCACGGACAGCAAGCGTCTGACCCGGGTTGATCATGACACTGGATTGAGCCAGTACTTCTCCTGCTTCTGTCATGGCCAATACCGGTATGTCTCTGCCTTGAACAGGCTGCGTTTCCTGCTGGGGCATGAGCGTATCCGGTACGCCAGGAGCTTCCCCGGTTCCCGGCCCGGGAACCCCTTCTTCCGCAGCTGATGTCGGAACAGTATCCGGTATTGTAGACTGCGGGACTTCCGGGGCCGGAAGGCCGCCATCCACTGTTCCTTCAGCAGTGGTCTGCTCCGGAAAAGAATCGACTTCATCCCCTGCCGCGGAATAACCTTCTTCAGCCGCTGATGCATCCATGACAGGCGCTGGAGCAGATGATACATACAATGTATACATATCCGCAACACTGCCGTCTGTGTCCATTGCGCTGATCTGAATGGCTGACAGCTCATTCATTTGATCTCCCGCGTCCTGAACAGGGAGCATTGCTCCGTTTTCAGGATAGAAGCTGTATGCTTCATGCGCGGGATGGTAATAATACACGCTGACAGACTCAGGAATTCCAGAAGGAATGCTGGCCCAGAAGACCTGCTGACCTTCCATTTCCACAGGTACAGCCTGTACATTCTGCATGTTTCCCTCGGAATCAATCCACTGTACGCTGATCTGCAGCATATTCCAGTCTTCCTGTGCAAAAGCTGAACTGCAAATGCAGAGGACAGCAAAAACCGATAATAGGATTGACCAGAATAACGGTTTTCTGCTTCCCTGAAGTCGGCTCATCTTGATAAACCTCCCTTTTGGCTAACCTGATCAAACTCACATGATTGTATATCTGTACTTTGGAAGTGTCAAACAAGGCGTGATCTTTCCAAAGAATGAGCAGGATTTTCTCAACCCCTGAAGAACATTTTTCTGGATGCGGTGATAATATGCATGCAGCGTTCACGGATCTGCCCGAATGTATGGCAGTGATCCCGGAACTGCTTGCGGGATCGTGCATTTCACTGCATGGCATCCATGAAAGAACCTGACATTCCTGTTCTCCCCCTTGCATCTGCTTTAGCCAGGGGCAGCTGGGTTTACAGCCTGCAGTCTGATAAAAATGTGCGTTTCCACCTGTACGCCGTCAATGTCCATTCTTCAATGAACCCATGGAAATACATCACTGTCAGGCACAGATTACACGCAAGAAAGCGTATAATCAAAACCGCAGAGCCAACTGGAGGAGGCAGCATTGCCTCATTCCGGCCCGGCCGATTCCCTGTCCACATATGTAACGGATAAGGACCGTTTTTTCTTGCACGGGAAGCTTTGATTTTAGAAAGGGCTAACACATGTTCACGTTTAGACTTTTTCCAAAAGAATATAATCAGATCCGTGACTATTTCGCGTCTCCCCCGGCTCTGCAGACGGACCGGCTGATACTGCGAATGGCGCGAATTCAGGATGCTGATGACATCTTTCAGTATTCGCAGGACCCTGATGTTGCCCGCTATGTCCTGTGGGAAAGACACGCATCCCGCCGGGATTCAAAAGACTACATCCGTTATCTCAAATGTCAGTACAGAAACAGCCTGCCTTCCAGCTATGTGATTGTTCTGAAGGAAACGGGGCATGTCATCGGAACAATCGGCTTCATGTCCTATGCGGAAGACCACAGCTGTGTGGAAGTCGGTTACAGCCTTTCCAAGCTTTACTGGAATCAGAATATTGCCACCGAAGCCTTGTCATGCATAATTCACTACGCATTCGATTCTTTGAAACTCAATCGCGTAGAGGCCATGCATGACGTGGACAATCCATCAAGCGGCCGGGTCATGCAAAAATGCGGCATGCTGTTTGAGGGTACACTCCGCCAGAAAGTACTCAACAAAGGGCAGTATCGTGATGTAAACCTGTACGCCATACTCCGTAAGGATTGGGAACAGCAGCATCAGTCATGATGCCGCCGGACAGTATTGCTGCGATATGGTTTCATTCTCCGTTTTAGCGTTTCCTCTCTCGCAATGGAATACCCAAAGAACCCAAGGACCCTGCCCACATCGTGGTAAAGCCCATGGCTGTAGCATACGAGTCCTGCCCGTTCTAGATGCAGCGATCCGTCCTCATCAAACAGATCGTCTCTGACCTCCACGCCTGTGATCTCAGCAAGAAACAGATCATGACTTCCAAGCGGTAACTGCTGCCGAATCCTGCAGGAGAGCGACACCGGAGCACCATCTATCGCAGGAGTCCTTTCCACGCCGGACATTTTGCGGATGGAAATGCCAGCAGCCGTCAGTTTATCCACTTCCCTGCCGCTTTTTACCCCGCAATAATCTGCCGCCCGTACAAGCCCCCGGTCCACCAGATTGATCACAAATTCGCCCGAGGAAACAATGAATTGATAAGAAAGACGCTCCGGCTTCACGGATATGGAAACCATGGGCGGTTTTGTATTTACAATTCCCGTCCATGCCACTGTGAAAACATTGACTTTTTCCGGCTTTTCTCCTTCAGCGCAGGTAACCATTACCACAGGTAAAGGCGCCATCATCGTTGTCGGAGATATCACTCTGTATTTTTCTTTCATCGTTTCCACTCCTTCTGCAAAAGTGTAATCACTCATCTGCAGAAAGTCAATTCAAAAGGAAGATGACCATATGTATCGTCCACGTCATGCCAAGCATGGAAACCTGCGTCTTATCATCCGTGTACTGCTTATTCTGGCCGTTGCAGTCTGCATCATTTACCCATTCCGTGAACCATACATGATCGAGACTGAAAAAACCGTAATTGAAAGCAGCCTGATTTCACAGGATGTACGGCAGATCCGGATTGTATTCCTGTCTGACATTCATGAAAAAGCGTTTCCCTTTTTTACTGCCGCCCGTTTCAGCAGCCTGGTCCGATCAGTAAATTCCTTGAACCCTGATATTATTCTTCTTGGCGGGGATTACACAGAATCTCCGGAGCAGACCGCTGACTTTTTCACCCGCCTTGCCGAAAACCGACTGCGGGCAAACTATGGGGTGTTCGCCGTACTCGGCGAACATGACCGCAATCCGGATCAAAGCAGCATAACCCTGGTGCGCTCTGCAATGATTGCCGCCGGAGTCACCCCGCTGATCAATGACTGTGTAAGTATCCGTATCGGAAGTAATACCATCAATATTGCAGGTTTGGATGATATAACAGAAGGATGGCCGAATCTGACAGAGCTTGCATCCAGCATAACCGGCGACAACTTTACTATTTTCCTCTGCCATAATCCCAGTATCATTCCGGAACTTATGCAGAGTGTCAATGGAGATGGAAAACGCGGCTGGTTCCAGCTTGGCCTCTTTGGGCATACCCTCGGCGGACAAATTGCAGGTGCGGGCAATCTTCTGCACCTTACTGACGATGTACGGGATGAATATGTCAGTGGCTGGACGGTCGAAAACAGAATTCATCTTCTCACATCAAACGGCATTGGTACTGTGTCCGTTCCCGCCCGCTTTCTTCGGGTTCCGCAGATGCATTTGATCACCGTCCGGTCGGTCAAATAATTCCTTGCCTGTCATCTATCCTTATGCTAAAATTCTTTCGTTTTCTGATTGTAAGGGGAGATTTGATGAACGAGCAGCAGATTGAAGTCCAGGATGTATCTTATATTTATGAAGAAGCCCCTGTCCCTGCATTAAAGCACATTCAGCTCAGCGTCAGTAAGGGCGAATTTGTTGCCATACTCGGCCATAACGGATCTGGAAAGTCCACGCTTGCCAAGCTGCTGAACGCTCTGTATCTTCCGGAAGAAGGAACCGTCCTGATATGCGGCATGGATACAAAAGATGACTCACATCTGTGGGATATCCGCCAGAATGCAGGAATGATTTTTCAAAATCCGGACAATCAGATTGTGGCTACTGTGGTGCGGGAAGATGTGGCATTCGGACTCGAGAACATGGGGGTTCCTCATGATATCATGGTTCAGCGCATCGACGATGCTCTGCGCAGTGTAAAAATGACCAAATATGCAGATGCCTCTCCACATACTCTTTCCGGCGGCCAGAAGCAGAGGGTTGCAATTGCCGGTGTGCTTGCCATGGAACCGCAGATCATTATTGCCGATGAATCCACAGCCATGCTGGACCCCTCAGGCAGGAACGAAGTTCTTTCCACTGTCCGGAGACTGAACCGTGAAAAGGGAATCAGCGTTGTCTGGATCACACACTATATGGAGGAAGCAGCTCTTGCAGACCGCGTGATTGTGATCTCGGATGGAGAAATCTGCATGAGCGGGACACCCCGTGAAGTTTTCTGTCAGGGAGACAGGCTGCGGGAGCTGCATTTGGACGTGCCCCATATGACGCATATGGCTGAAGCGCTCCGTGAAGCAGGAATGCCGGTCAATCCCGAAGTGCTCACTGTGGATGAAATGGTCCAGGAGGTACTCAGATTATTATGTCCATCCAACTAATCAATGTCTCTCATGTGTATTCTGCGGGAAGCGTTTTTCAGCACAAAGCACTGGACCAGGTCAATCTCAATATCCAGGATGGCGAGTTCATCGCTCTTGTGGGACATACAGGCTGTGGAAAATCTACACTTGTCCAGCACCTGAACGGTCTGCTGAAACCGACGTCCGGCCAGGTGCTTATTGACGGACAGGATATCCATCAGGAGCAGATCAACCGAAAGCAGCTGTGCCAGCGGGTGGGACTCGTTTTTCAGTATCCGGAATATCAGCTGTTTGAAGAGACTGTGGAAAAAGATATTGCTTTCGGGCCAAAGAACATGGGGCTCTCCGAAAATGAAATCCATGATCGTGTTATCCAGGCAATGAGTATGGTCCATCTGAATCCAGAAACCATTGCTTCCAAGAATCCTTTTGAGCTTTCCGGCGGTCAGATGCGCCGCGTAGCCATTGCCGGTGTATTGGCCATGCAGCCCCAGACGCTGGTTCTCGATGAGCCGGCTGCCGGCCTCGATCCCAAAGGCCGGGATCAGATTCTTTCCATCATCCGCGAAATGCATGATCAGGGGAAAACCATCCTTATGGTAAGCCATTCCATGGATGATATTGCCGACCTGGCCACAAGGATCGTCGTAATGCAGGATGGCACCATCCTTGCCGAAGGCTCTCCAAGGGATATTTTTTCTCAGGAAGACATCATTCAGCAGGCAGGGCTGTCTGTCCCGGAAGCAGCTCAGCTCTGCAGAAAACTCCGAGCGCATGGACTGGATATTCCCGCAAACCTCTACACTCATTCCGAGGTCCGGGATGCAATTATCCGTTTATGGAAGGAGCAAAACCATGCTCAATAACATCACTCTCGGTCAATACTATCCGGTCGACAGTGTCGTGCACCGTCTGGACCCCAGGATAAAAATTCTGCTCACCGTCGCCATGATCGTCGGTGTCTTTCTTGTACAAAATCTCATTGGATATGTGTGCATCCTTGGTTTTCTTCTCTTTGCCTCCCGGATGGCAAAAGTTCCCTTCCGGGTAATGTTCAGAGGGCTTAAGCCTTTGCGCTTTATCCTGCTTCTTACCTTCCTGCTGAATCTGTTCTTTACTTCCGGTGAAGAACTCTTCCGTGTTCTGTTCATTTCTGTTTCACGGGAAGGCCTGCGGCAGTCCATTCATTATTCTCTTCGTCTTGTTTTCCTGGTGCTGTCCACTTCACTGATGACCCTGACCACTTCCCCGATCCAGCTGTCAGACGGCATGGAACGGCTGTTTGCCCCACTGAAAGTCTTTCATTTTCCCGCGCATGAACTTGCCATGATGATGTCTATCGCGCTGCGCTTTATCCCTACCCTGATGGAAGAAACCGATAAAATCATGAAAGCTCAGACTTCGAGAGGCGCCGATTTCGAAAGCGGTAACCTTCTGGCACGTGCCAAAGCAATGATTCCTCTTCTCGTCCCGCTCTTTGTCAGTGCATTCAGACGTGCAGGCGATCTGGCCATGGCCATGGAAAGCAGATGCTATCACGGAGGCGAAAACCGCACCCGGCTCCGCGTCCTGAAAATAGGAAGACCCGACTGGATTGCCTGTCTGCTGGTTCTTCTTCTTTTAGGACTGATCATTCTGGTATCACACGCATTTCCGAAAGGATTGATTCTGTAAAATGCGGATTCTTCTGACTGTAGAATATGACGGCACTGCCTACAGTGGTTGGCAGCGTCAGAAGAATGGACTGGCTGTCCAGGAAGTTATTGAGTCAGCTCTCAGCAGAATCCTGGAAACAGAAGTGAAGATCACAGGAGCCAGCCGTACAGATGCCGGTGTTCATGCAAAGGGACAGCGTTTCCATTTTGATACGTCAGCCCGAATTCCGCCCGACAGATATCCTTTTGTTCTGAATACAGAGCTTCCGCCGGATATCCGGGTGACAGAAGGCAGAATGGTGCCTGACCTGTTCCACGCCCGTTTTCTTTCCAGCAGAAAGCAGTATACTTACAGAATCTATAATCGTCGTCACGCATCCGCGTTACATCGTCTTTATTCCGTTCATGTTCCCGTGACGCTGGATGTTGAAAAAATGCAGTCTGCCTGTCAGACCCTTATCGGCACTCATGATTTCCGTGCTTTTCAGGCAGTTGGCGGAACGGCCAAAACAACCATTCGTACAATTTATGCCTGTCAGATTGAAAAAGATGGAGACATGCTGATTCTCACCATCGAGGGAAATGCCTTTCTTTATAATATGGTGCGAATCATTGCAGGCACACTGATTCAGATCGGTCAGGGCAAGCTCCCCGTCCGGGCATTCGAAACAGCTCTGTCTTCCGGGAGCCGCCTTGATCTCGGCCCCACCGCCCCTGCCTGTGGTCTGGAGCTTACCACCGTGGGTTATCCCCCGGCTGCTTTTACCTCCCCTGAACTTCTGCGCTGGCATACGGAATAGGAGACAGATCATGCTTCGTATTTTGAATCTGAACATTCCTCTCGATTACACCGATGCGCTTTTAAAAACCATCTGCAGTCGGAAGCTTCATTGCTCCCCGTCTGATATCCTGTCCATACAGATCGCGCACCAGGCAGTCGATGCCAGAAATAAGGCTAATGTCCATTTTGTTGTAAACCTTGACGTACATCTCAGACATGAGGCTTCAGCACTCAAGCGCCTTCCGCCAAACATTTCTGTCGCTCCCGAGTATTTGGAGCCCAGCTTTCCATCATATGCAGGAAAAAAGCGTCCTTTGGTTGTCGGCGCAGGACCTGCCGGTTTGTTCGCTGCACTGGTGCTGGCCAAAGCCGGTGCCTGTCCTATTCTGATCGAACGCGGAAAATCTGTGGACGATCGGGCTGCAGATGTCCATGAAATGTTTGAACACGGCAGACTGAATTCCGAAAGCAATGTCCAGTTTGGCGAGGGAGGCGCCGGCGCATTTTCAGACGGCAAGCTGACAACCGGCATCAAATCTCCGTATCTCCCCTTTGTTTTTCGCACATTTGTGGAGCATGGCGCCCCTGAAGAGATTCTGACCAGTGCAAAACCGCATATAGGTACGGACCGTCTGCGACCTACCATTGCTTCCATGCGAAAAGAAATTCAGCGTCTGGGCGGAACTGTCTGGTTTTCCACTTGTCTTCTTGAACTCGAATTACATGAACAGACCGTTATTGGCGCCTTCCTTATGAAGGATAACACCCGGATTCATATAGAGACCGATTCCGTCGTGCTGTGCATAGGCCACAGTAGCAGGGATACCTTTGAAACGCTCCATCACCAGGGTGTGCATATGATAGCGAAGCCTTTTGCTGTCGGTGTCCGCATTGAGCATCCTCAAAAACTGATTAACCAGATTCAATATGGTCCCTCCTGGGACCATCCCCGGCTCGGAGCCGCGCCTTATAAACTGAACGTACACACCGCTGACGGCAGAGGCGTGTATACTTTCTGCATGTGTCCCGGCGGATATGTGGTTCCATCTGCTTCGGAACCGAATTCCGTATGCGTCAATGGGATGAGCAATTATGCACGCAACGGTGAGAATGCAAATGCTGCTCTGCTGGTTGGCATTCGTCCGGAAGATTTTCCCCCGGATCATGTCATGGCTGGTTTCCAGTTCCAGCGTGACCTGGAAAAAAAAGCCTTTCAGCTGGGCGGCGGGGGGTATAAAGCACCGGTGCAAAGACTGGAGGACTTTCTCCTGCGCCGTCCATCCAAACATATTGGCAGCGTAGAACCTACTTACCGTCCTGGATATGCCCTGGCTGATCTCCATGAGTGTCTTCCGATATTTGTCGCGGACAATCTGCGGACTTCCCTCGCTCTTCTTGATCGCCAGATGCATGGTTTTGCGTACCCGGATGCCATTTTGACCGGCGTGGAAGCACGTTCATCCTGTCCTGTAAGGCTGCCGCGTTCCCTGAACGGCACATCTGAAAGTATCTCCGGACTGTATCCTGCCGGCGAGGGTGCCGGATATGCCGGAGGAATCGTGAGCGCTGCGGTAGACGGCATCAATCAGGCCATGCATGTTCTGAATGGGGTGTCCTGAAATGAAACTTCAGGGAATCTGCTTTGATATGGACGGCGTGCTGACAGATACAGAAAACCTGAGCAGCAGAATGCTGAATCTGGCCTGCCGGCGTCAGGGATTCGAGCTTCCTCCTGCTGCGTGGATGTCAGTGATCGGGACTTCTCTGGAACACACATGCCGTTTCATCCGTTCCCGTCATCCTGACTTTGACTGCAAACAGTTTCAAAAGGACTGGTCTGAAGTCACCTTTCAGTATGTCGAGCAGAATGGTGTGCCTGTCAAGCAGGGAGCGGAAGAAGTGTTGCAGTCTCTCACTGCCCTGGGATTCAGACTTGCTCTGTGTACCAATAACATTCCTTCCGTAGTCCACCGATATCTTGACATCCTGAAATGGAAACCTTACTTTCAGGTGGTTTTGACCAGTCATGATGTGATACGCCGCAAGCCGGACCCTGAAACCTATCTTCGCGCCTGTCAGCTTTTGGACCTCACCCCTCAGGACTGCATTGGCATAGAAGACTCGCCCAGCGGGGTAAAAGCTGTACACACCTCCGGCATGACGTGCATTCATATCCCCGACCTTATTGTCTTGCCGAAGGAATACAGAAAATACGTTGATGTTTCCCTGACCTCCCTTCAAGAAATTCTCACATGGATTAAAACTTCAAGAAAGGAATGATTGTGTCATGTCAGTAAAGGATCGTTTTCTCCGCTACGTACGTGTTCACACAACCTCTGATGAATCCAGCGGATCTGTCCCCTCCTTCGCAGGAGAATGGGATCTTGCAAGGCTCCTTTGTACAGAACTGAAGGATATGGGCCTGAATCCTACTCTGAGTTCATCCGGAGTTGTCTATGCAATCATACCTGCCAAAGGTCGCGATGCTGAGAAAGCCATCGGGTTTATTGCTCACATGGATACAAGCGACGCTGTTCCCGGTCCTACCAACCCTCAGATTCTCGAAAAGTATGCCGGAGGACCCATCCGTCTGAATGATGCTGTCCGGATTGAGGAAGAAGAAATTCCGACCGGAGTAATTGGGCAGGAGCTCATTGTCACTGATGGCAGCAGCGTTCTTGGCGCAGATGACAAGGCAGGGGTCGCAGAGATCATGGAACTTGCCGAGCGTCTGATGCTGCCGGACGCCCCAGATCATCCCAGAATATGCATTGCATTTACTCCTGATGAGGAAATCGGTCAGGGCGTCGATCACTTTGAACTGCCTCTTTTCGGCGCGGATTATGCATATACGGTAGACGGCGGCGCACTTGGCGAAATTGAATATGACAATTTTAATGCCGCAGCCTGTCATATTGAGATTCAGGGAATCTCCTATCACCCCGGCGATGCCAAGGGGCGCATGAAAAATGCCTGTCTCGTTGCGGCCCGATTGATTCAGCTGCTGCCTGATGCGGAAACTCCGGCTCATACAGAAGGCCGCGAAGGTTTTTATCACCTGACGTCCTTTCAGGGCGATGTCGAACACGCCGAAGTGAACTATATCATCAGAGACCATGATCTGAAGTGTTTCCAGGCGAGAAAAGAACGTATTCGGACAATCGTCTCTTTTCTGAATTCCGAGTATGGCGAAGGAACGGTTTGTGTTGACATAAAGGACAGCTACTTCAACATGCTTGAAATCATTCAGCAAAACATGGATATTGTTGAACGTGCACAAAAAGCGTTTGAAGCCAATGGCATTCAGCCTGTTTCCCGCCCCATCCGCGGCGGTACAGATGGTGCGCGCCTTTCATTCATGGGACTTCCCTGTCCGAATCTCTCAACCGGCGGCTACAATTTCCACAGCCGGAAGGAACTGATTCCGAGCCATGCGCTTGAAGCCATGACAGATGTCCTATACTCGCTTGCAACAATGTGATCTTCAACACGGAATTTCAATCTTCTCGCAAAAGGAAAAAGCTGGAGGCAGGATGTTAAACATCCTGCCTCCAGCTTATTTACTGAATATCACATGTCCGGCTCTTCACAGACCCGGAATTTTCAGAAAGAATGGGAAATTATTCATCATCCTCATCGTCAGTACGGACTGCATTGGCGATAATCTTTTCTGCCACGTTCGCAGGCACTTCTTCGTAACGCTCAAACTTCTGAACGAAGGAACCCCTGGCCTGAGTCATGGAGCGGAGGTCCGTCGCATATTTGAACATTTCTGCCATGGGAGCCTCTGCAATCACCAGCTGCATGCCGCCTTCCTGCTGCATACCGATGATCCTGCCGCGGCGCTTATTCATATCGCCCATGATGTCGCCCATGTACTCGTCCGGTACGGTAACTTCCACATGCATGATCGGCTCAAGGAGAACCGGGCTTGCATCCATGCAGCCTTTCTTATAGGCAATGCGGGCAGCCGTCTTGAAAGCCATTTCCGAAGAATCCACCGGATGATAGGATCCGTCATACAGTTTCGCATGCAGATGCACCATAGGATAACCAGCGAGCACACCATGCACGATATTCTCTCTCAGACCTTTTTCTACGGAAGGAATGAAGTTGCGGGGAACCGCACCGCCAACAACGGCATCTTCAAACTCGAAATCAACATCCTTGTCATAGATCGGAGAGAACTCGATCCAAACATCACCAAACTGGCCATGTCCGCCGGACTGCTTCTTATGACGTCCCTGAACCTTGACTGTCTTGCGGATCGTCTCACGATAAGGAATCTTGGGATCCCGCAGATCTGCTTTTGCACCAAACTTGCTCTCCAGCTTATTGCGGATAACATCAAGATGCATTTCGCCCAGGCCGGAAAGAATGGTCTCCGTTGTTTCCGTATTCTTTTCCAGGGACAGTGAAGGATCTTCTTCCATGAGTCTGGAAAGACCGGTAAACACCTTATCTTCCTCACCCTGCTTCATGGCATACACTGCTTTGCTGATACAGGGCTTCGGGAAATCCAGCGTCGGATACTGAATCGGATTGCTCATGTCCGCCAGAGTATCACCGGTTGATGTGAACTGAAGCTTGGACAGTGCACCGATATCGCCGGCATGCAGACTCTGCTTGGAAATCTGCTTCTTGCCACGCAGAATATACAGGCCGCCGCTCTTTTCAGTCTTGTCCTTGTTCACATTGTACAGAGTGGTGCTGGTTGTAAGCTGGCCGGAGAAAATGCGGAACAGAGACAGTTTACCAACATAAGGATCGGCAATGGTCTTGAAAATGAAAGCGGAGAAAGGCTGATCATCTGTGCAGGTCCTGCTCTGCGCCTCGCCCGTCTTGGGGTTGAAGCCTTCATGGGAAATGCCCAGATGCGAAGGAGAAGGCATGTACTTGGCCATCAGGTCCATCATACGTGCGATACCAACACCGGTTGCTGCAGAAACAGAAACCACGGGTACAATGGAACCATCCTTCATGCCCTTATGGAATCCCAGAAGAATATCATCATAGGTGAGTTCTTCACCTTCAAGATACTTCATCATGAGATCATCATCAGCAGCAGCAGCCTGTTCGGTAAGATCCTCGAACCAGCGATCCACTTTGCTGCTCATTTCAGCAGGCATCGGGATTTCCTTGCTCTTGTCATAGCTTCCCTCATAGGCTTTCTTTTCAAGAACGTTCACGACGCCGCGGAAACTCGGGCCATCACCTATCGGAACCAGCACAGGAACCACGCAGGAGCCGTGACGCTCACGCAGCTGCTGAAGTACTTTTTCAAAGGAAACGTGCTCACGGTCCATCTGATTTACAATGAACATACGGCAGTTTCCATGCTTTACAGCCTGCTTGAATGCCTTCTCTGCACCAACACTGAAACCGGTAACTGCACTTACAACGATACCAACAGTTTCGACAACACGAACCGGTCCCGTAACTTCGCCGGCAAAATCGAAATAGCCTGGAACGTCAATGATATTGAGCATTTTGCCATTCCAGTCAATAGGTGCTGTAGCAGCAGAAATAGAGCAATGACGCTTAACCTCTTCAGGCTCAAAGTCGGTAGTCGTATTACCGTCTTCCACCTTGCCCTGGCGATCAATGATATGAGCGGCGTAGAGCATTGCCTCAGTCAGCGTGGTCTTGCCCTCGCCGCCATGCCCCATGAGCGCTATATTCCTGATATTGGTCGTTACATAATCTGCCATGATAACCCTCCTTATGCTGTATGCATTAAAGCATTTCAGATGATCAATCCGCATGCCTATCTGTCCAAATTATACATGAAATGCATGAAAAAGAAAAGACTCTACTCCATATCATTATGAAAGAAAGCACACAAATCATTCATATCCATTAAATATCATAAGCATATAGCTGTTTCATCACTTCAATATCGTGAGCATCCCCGCTTGTATAAAGCTTTACAGTTCCCCTGCCTCCGCTTGAGCATAATCTTTTTTCTTCCAATATGTGCTTCAGCTGACGCGCTGTTCCTTCGTTTCCGTCAACAACAAATACATGCTGAGGAAGCATCGACCTAATAAGAGACTTTAAAAAAACATAATGTGTACACCCAAGAACAATTGCATCCAGTGAATCCGGATCATATGTACTGAACACACCTCGCAGGTACGTCTCTGCACCTGCAAAATCCTCGTTTTCCACAAGTTCCATCAAACCCGGACAGGGAACCGGAACAGCCCCCTCTCCCCACAGTTCATACAGCTTTTGAAACTTCTCCAGCTTCAATGTCACAGGTGTTGCCAGCACCAATATTCTCCCTTGTTTTCTCAGCAATGCGGCTGGCTTCAAAGCCGGCTCCATCGCAATGACAGGGATCTGCATCCATGAGCGCAGAGTCTGAGCTGCCACTGCAGATGCCGTATTGCATGCTATGACAAGCGCTTTTATATCCTGTCTCAGCAGATAATCAACCACTTCATTTACACAATGCATGATATCATCCACATTTCTGGTCCCATAGGGTGCATGAGCAGTATCCCCATAATATATGAATGATTCATTCGGAAGTTCCTGAACCAGGCGCTTGAGAACACTGATGCCCCCAACGCCGCTGTCAAATACACCCACTGGTGATTCAAAGTTCAAACAAAACATCTCCCACAATTCTGAAGATAGATGAAGTATAGCACATCTTCTTTCTTTTGCAGTAATTCCAGGCAAGTTTCCATAACATTCCGGGAGCTTCGACTTCCCCAATGCTTGATCTCAGAACAGATACACGTTTAGACAGAAATGCTTCCGAACTTGATATCCCAAACACTTTTCCCTCCCCAGAGATGCTGACATTTTGCCTGTTCAGGACCCATGTCAGATTTTACCGGATTATGCCTGTCGGAATAACAGACAGCCCCCGATGCGTTTGTAAAAGCATCCATCTTGAACAGTTGTTTCCGATTGCGTATAATACCCCTGTATAGTTTATCCGCTACGCTCCAAAGAAATCAATGAATCTGCGGAGGTTTTTAACGTGAATGCCATAGAAATCAGAATTGGCGATGTGGTTCAAACCAGAAAGAAACATCCCTGTGGTTCTGACCAATGGACTGTAATCCGTGTTGGTGCAGATATAAAAATCCGTTGTTCAGGCTGCGGACATGTTGTAATGATGGACCGGGACACTTTTTTAAAGCGCCGCAAAAAGGTTCTCACCCAGGGGCCGGAGCCCGAACCTATTGATTATTCCCAATATGCTCCATAAAGACACATTTCCTCATTATCTGAAAGCAGGTGTACTATGAGAAAAACATGGGTTTTCTTCATAATGATTCTTCTTCTGCTCTCCTGTGTCGGACTTGGTCTGGCTGAAACCAAGCTGACATTTGATACCATATATGCAGAGTGCACGCTGGACGATTCCAAGTATATCCTCCTGACCCGAAACAATCTGGATATGCATCAGGAATGGATGGCCAACAGAGGCATGAATAACGAATCGCTTCTGGCTGACTGGAATGCCCGCGGTGTGCTGGCTCAAGCGTGGTCCACAGCCAATGATGCCTGCATGGAGTTCACAGCAGTACAGGATGAAACTTCAAATACCTATTTTGACCTGGATGCACAGACCCCGGCCATCCGGAGCAAATACCGTTCAGGCCATCTTAATGGCTCCTTGTATGGCGACGATGGATATAAATATCAGTCGGCCGAATGGAAAAAAACAAATCAGTACGGCCGTTTCCTCATGCTGAAATACAAACGTACAGTCAACGATACTGTATATCGCGGTTTTGCCCGGCGTGCTGTCCGCAACGGATACACCATCACCGTAGATTATAAAGTCTACGGCCGCGCTTTGAAGAATGCAGATCTGAATGCTCTGAACAAGCTTATGTCCACGTGGCATTTTACACAGGTTCTGACTCAGAACGGAAGCTCTCAAACAGTCTCAGAAAGCAGTTCCAATACGGATTCCGGAAGTCATATCCAGTTCTCAAGCACAATTACTTCAGAACCTCCGTCCGAAACCAACACCGGCAAATTCAAAGTGAAAGGCACATGCAACAGCGGCCTTCACATTATCGCCGTGGTCATGCGGATGTCCGGAAATGAACCGATTCGCATGGAAACCGATGCTTCCAAAAAAGGTGCTTTTACCTTTAATGTGGAATTGCCCCAGGAAGGCACGTGGCTCATGACCCTGACCTATCTTGACGGCGAAAACACTGTCGGCGAAACCGTCTTCGGCACAACCACCTATAAGCAGACGCTTCTTCCGGTCAATTTTGATCCTGTAATACCAGAACAGTTCACGGAAGACAAGTTTGTCATCAAGGGAATCACCGACAGAAATACGACCATTCAGTGCCTCGTAAGCGGTTCTTTTACCATGAACAAGCAGGTACGGACCAATAACTCCGGTGCTTTCTCCTTTAAGCTTGATACTTCCATGGAAGGTAATTACAGCATCACGCTCACCTTCCAGAAGAAAGGCCTCGATGAGCGCAGGTTCTCATGGATTGTCAACCGTACCATGTCTGAACAGGAAAAAATCGAAAAAACCAAAGCAGCAGCCATTAAGCCCGCTTACACGAATCTGACCGCAAAGCTCAAAAACTACGTTGGACGTATCATGACCTACAATCTCTATATTACCGAGGTCACTCAAAGCGGTGATGAATGGATTGTATTTGCAGCAATGCAGTCAACAAAAAATGGGTACCGCAATATGGTTGTCCTGACATGCGATCAGGATCCCAAGTTTGAAATCGACTCCACACATCGCATATACGGACGGCTGATCGGCAATTATGAGATTCTGGATGCAGAAAACGGAACAACCTATTATCCATGCTTTGAACTGCTTCTCGTAGACGATCAGGACTGAAACAAAAGCTCCTGCTGAAACATATATCTGCTTTAAGCAGACCAATGTGTTTCAGCAGGAGCTTTTTGTGCAAATAACCCGTCCCTTCGAAAACAGGAGACATTCAAACAGACATTTAATCTTTCTTTCCTGCTGCCTGCGTTGTCATTACAACAGACAGAACAGCTTTGGTGTTCTTATCCAATATAATGGATGCAGTTCCCTCTCTCTCCAGCGCATTATCTGCCGCAGCTTTGGATTTGGAATACCCCTGCACCCGGGCCAGCGTATAGCTGGAATCCTCTTTTTCTTTCTCCAGAAAAATGTCCTGATTCACCTTATATACTGCAACGGTATAATAGACTTCTTTGGATCCAAGCGTATTATATGCACTCTCAATCACTGTAATCCATTCATCGTCGCCATACTGTTCATATTTCCCGGAAAGGATGCTTTTCATCTCAAGATTTTTGGAAAGCCGCTCCTCCGAAGAATAGGAAGCGCTCAGCGATGTGTGATTATGCTGATACACCATATAGCCGCCGGCTGAAATAACACCTACCAGAAGCAGCGCTGACAGGAGCGCGACATGCTTTCGTGTCAGCTTTAAGTACTGACCCGTTGCTGTAATGTCGGCAATTTTTCTCGTCGCAGGAATAACAAGCCGGAAAAACAGGATCAGCAATACTGATTCAATAGGAAACATGACAAGGTTCTTGGCAATCCGGACCCCATCAAAAAGAACATAGCTCTTTCCCATGACCATTCGATAATACAGCCACATGATCGGGGTATTCATGACAATATTCACAAAGAAATCAATACAAAACCTGGACAGAATCACATGCTTTGCCGAGAAATCTCTTCTATAGAAGAACAATGCAAAAATCAGGGATCCGGCAATTTCCGTAAAAATGAAAGGAAAGAAATAAGGTCCCGACGGAAACAATACCCATCCAAGCGTATCAGAAATCGCAGCTCCCACAATGGCCACAACCGGACCATAGATCATTGACCCATATGCATTAATAAAGAAGGCTATGTTTATTTTCAGTTCCGGGCCAATTGGAATCGCTACAGATTTCAGAACGATTCTCAGTGCAATCAGAATTGCGGCAAAAACTCTCATTTTTGTCGATTTGAATTCAGAAGCAGCCATGCGCCAGTAACTGCGAGAAACAATAGAATTTGAAGACGGACTTAACATGTATTCTACCTCCTTTGCAAAAAGGCATTAGAAAACTGCCTTTGGTACAGATCCGCAAAGGCAGTTCAGCAGCGGGATGCACCACTGACACCGCGCATTTCTGCTTCGTTACATGACAACTCCCCGTTCATGCACACTTTACGCGTCAGCAGTTACTCTGCCTGATGCAGACCATCTATTCAATTCTGATTTCAATAACCTAGTCTTTCACTTAACAAATCATCCATATTGTACAGGCCGGCTCCCTTGTTTTTCAGGAACAGGGCTGCTTGAACTGCACCGGACGCGAAAACCGTTCTGTCCTCTGCAATATGTGAAATGGAAACCTGCTCCATTTCTCCCAGGAATCTGATATCATGCGTCCCGGTTACCGTGCCGCCGCGTACAGCATGGATTCCTATTTCTCCAGGCTGCCTTGCAGAATGATTACCCTGCCGTCCCAGCACAGTGCCGTTCGTTCCACCTCCCGCCTCACAAACTGCGTCACGCAGCATGAGTGCCGTTCCACTCGGAGCGTCCTTTTTCCTGCGATGATGAGTTTCCACAATCTCGATATCAAAGCTGCTGCCAAGCATTCTCACTGCTTCCTGTACAAGATGGGAAACCACCGAAATGCCAAGACTCATATTGGCAGAACGGAAAACCGGAATGACGCCGGATGCTGCTTCTATGGCGTGAATATCCTCTTCAGAATACCCTGTAGTACAGAGAACGCAGGGAACATGAAAGCATTTTGCGTAAGAGAGAATCCCACTCAGTGCATCCGGAGAGGAAAAATCAATCAATGCATCCACTTTTCCGGGAAGCTGGGAAAATGAACTGTATATCTGATGCTCTTGCATCGAAGAATCCGCTCGAATATCAACGCCCAGAACCTCCAGTTCCTTTTCTTCCGCAAGCTTTGTTACGGCTTTTCCCATATGTCCCAGAGCCCCGCCAACAGCAATAACCATTCCCCGCTCAGACCCCCATTCCAAGTTCACGCATGACAGAGAGCAATTTAGAGCGAGTCTCGGGCTGCATGGGAACGAGCGGAAGCCGCAGTTCATCTTCACACATTCCAATCGCTGACATAGCCGCTTTAATCGGAATGGGACTCGTTTCACTGAACAGAGCGTTTATCAATGGCAGAAGCCGAATCTGTATTTCCGCTGCTTCAATCGTTCTGCCCTCCAAAGCAAGATGGGCCATTCGAACCATTTCCTCCGGCATCAGGTTTGATGCTACAGAAATGACCCCCTTGAACCCGCATGACATTAATGGAACGCAGATATCATCGTTTCCGGAATAGAACACTGCATTATCTCCGACAAGCCGCATCTTATCCAGAGCCTGCGCCACGTCGTATGAAGCTTCCTTCACGGCAATGACATTGGGATGCGAGCAGATCTTCATCAATGCTTCAGGTCCAATATTGATTCCCGTTCTTGCCGGAACATTGTACACAATAACCGGTAATGTGGCTGCATCCGCTATCGCCCGGAAATGTGCCACAAGTCCGGCCTGGCTGGTCTTATTGTAATACGGTGTCACCACAAGCTGTGCATCCGCACCAAATTCATGGGATTTCTGGGCAGCCTGCACGGCTTCAGCCGTACTGTTCGATCCAGTACCTGCGATTACAGGAATACGATGATGCGTGATATCCACAATCCGCCGTATCACACTCAGATGTTCATTCCAGGTCAGCGTGGCCGGCTCACCCGTTGTACCAACAGCGATCAGCGCGTCAATCCCCGCCTCCAGCTGTGTCTCAACCAGCTGGTCAAGCGCCGGGTAATCTACTTCCCCATTCCTGAACGGAGTGATAAGAGCGGTGCCGCAGCCTTCGAATAACGCTTTCATCACTGGTCCCCCTTAGCAGTAATGTAACCCTGACGGCAAAGCAGTTCAGCTGAAAGGATTCCGCCGCCGGCGGCGCCTCTTACCGTATTATGGCTCAGACATACAAACCGATAATCGAAAATCCGGTCCTCCCTCAGCCTGCCGATCGAAACCCCGAATCCATTCTCAAAGTCTCTGTCCAGCCTGGTCTGCGGTCTGGATGGATCATCAAAATACTGCAGAAACGGCTTCGGTGCGCTTGGAAGCTCAAGCTCCTGAGGCAGTGTATTGAAATTGCGCCATTTATCCAGAATCTGTTCCATGGTCGGCTTATGTTTGAAGGAAACCGATACGGCCGCCATATGGCCGTCCGAGCAGGCCACTCTCAGGCACTGGGCGGAAATCACAGGCAGCTGTGCGTTAACAATCTGCAGCTTTCCATCTATTTCCTGGACTTTGCCCCAGATTTTCAGCGGCTCCTGCTCACTCTTTTCATCTTCTCCCGAAATAAACGGGATCACATTGTCAACCATTTCCGGCCATGTGGCAAACGTTTTTCCTGCCCCGGAAATAGCCTGATACGTACATACGGATATTTTCTCAGGCTCATATTCCAGAAGCGGAGTAATGGCAGGGACATAGCTCTGAATGGAACAGTTGGGCTTTACAGCTATGAACCCTCTCTTGGTTCCAAGCCGCTTTTTCTGCTGCTCAATCACTTTTGCATGATCCGCATTCAGCTCGGGAATAATCATAGGCACATCGTTCAGACCACGGCACGCACTGTTATTGGAAATCACAGGAATCTCGCACCTGGCGATCCTTTCTTCGAGTTCCCTGACTTCCGCCTTTCCCAGATTCACTGCACAGAATACGAAATCCACACTGTCTCTGAAGCTTTCAACGTCTGCAGTGTCTTTCACAATCATATCTGCATATTTTTCCGGGATCGGCCATGGAAAAGCCCATTTATCCCCGACTGCATCCCGATACTTCTTCCCTGCACTTCTGGACGAAGCTGCAAGAAGCACCACTTCAAACCACGGATGGTCCTTTAATAAAGACAGGAAGCGCTGCCCAACCATACCCGTAGCCCCGATTATTCCCACACGATATTTCATGACACCCATCCTCCTGTTTACAACAATCATGATAAAAACATCGGTAGTATTCATCAGCCGCTTCACAGTGCGGCACGGTCATATTACATGGGCGGAAACAAAGTGTCAATCAAATGTCTGGTTTTTTCATGTTTCCCATGCGTCCGGCCGCTGGAGCTCACGTGCCAGAGCTCGGGCTTCTTCTGACGCCCTGTGCATGATTTGGTTTACATCCGCCCCGCTCAGATCCAGGCCTTCACCTGCTATGCATGAAAACTTTTTGATTCCGAGCATGTCCATCGTTGCGCGTATATAGGATGCACCCCAGTCATTTTCACCGATCATGCTTCCGCTTGTGGTAAGATACACGCAATGCTTGGCATGGAGCATTCCGAAAGGCCTGTCCTCAGCATAATAAAACGTCAGATTCCTTACAAAGACCTGTTCCACCCATACCTTCAGCGACGATGGAAAAGACAGATCCCAGTATGGTGCTGCCACGACCAGCAAGTCTGCCTCAAGCAGATCGTGCGCCATCTGAAACATTCTGTCCGAAAAAAGGCGTTTGTCGCACAATGCTTCCCTTTGCATCAGCCGTGCATGATTCAGTGGCAGAAGTTCCTCTGTCTCCAGCATAGTCTCTTTGATCTGCCACTGTTGTTCATTTCCAGAAAAGGCAGACAGAAACGTATTCTTCAATCGTCTGGTCCTTGATGCATCCCGCCGTACACAGGCATCGACTGCCAGTATTTTTCTCGCCGTCACGTACAATCCATCCCTTCCGTTTCGTACAAATCCATTATACTGCTTTTTTCATGTTTATCAGGCATTTCAGGCAGGATTTCCCAGGCATATTATAGAAAAAAGAAGGTGCCTGTAGGGCAAAATACATCTGGAGGCGTTATCGGAAATGAAAAAAACGGCTTCTTTACTCATGGCTCTTTTGATGCTCTGTGTGTTTTCCGTATCCATTGCATCAGCTGAAACCACCACTCCATCCGTAGCCATCGTGGTAGCTGGCACACTTGGCGATCGTTCCTTCTATGATTCAGCCAAGGAGGGCATTGATCAGCTGCAAGCAGATTTCGGCACCGTGACAAAAGTGATCGAGTGCAAAGAAGATGCAAGCATGTATCTGAACGGTCTTTATGAAGCTGCAGACGCATGCGATATTATCGCGGCAGTAGGCTGGCAGTTCTGGGACAACCTTGCTGACGGCGGCATCTTGAATGAATACCCTGAAAAGAAATTTCTTTTCATCGACAATGGTCTGGAAGGTGTTGGCGATAATCTGATGTCCATCACCTATGCACAGAATGAGGGTTCCTTCCTCGTCGGCTATATTGCCGCAAAGCTTTCCAAGACCGGAAAAATCAGTGCTGTCGGCGGACAGGACAGCGATACAATCAACGATTTCCTGGTCGGTTACGAAGCCGGCGCCAAATACGCTAATCCTGAAATCGAAGTGGTTGCACCCAGCTACGCCAACGATTTCGAAGATCCCGCAAAGGGCAAGGAATGTGCCCTGGCGCTTTATTCCCAGGGTTGTGACATCGTTTACCAGGTTGCCGGAAAAACCGGTGAAGGTGTTTTCGAAGCTGCCAAAGAGACCGGCAACTTTGCAATCGGCGTAGACGGTGATCAGAAATACATCAACCCTGATGTCATCATCTGCTCCATGGTAAAACGTGTCGGAAAATCCATTTACGACGTCGTATCCGATCCGGATAAGTATTTCCAGGGCGGCCAAATCTGGAACGCCAACATGGCAACGGGTTATATCGATGTTGTATACGGCACCGAGGATATGACCCAGCAGGTATCTGATGAGCTGAAGAACGAAGTTGAAGAAATCAAGAACAAGATCATCTCCGGAGAGATCGTTGTGCCTTCTGTCTTCTAATCCTTTCTCTGTTGTACCAGCCAGGGAAGCAACCGGATTCAATCCGGCTTCCCTGGCTTTTTCAGTTCCATCGGAGCCCACGCATCATATTCATGCAGATACTGAAAAAAAGACCTTATCCGACAATCATCGAATAAGGCCTTCTGTCAATGGAGATGAGGGGAGTTGAACCCCTGTCCGAAAACCAATCCATGCAACTTTCTCCGAGCGAAGTCTGTGATCTGACATTCCCTCCGCATGACACCCACAGACAGGTTTCATGCTTCAGTAGCTTCATAATACAAACATACAGCAAAGCTTAGGCATGTTCGTTCCCCGTTGAAATGACGCCGGTTACCGGGGCAACGGGAACCCCGGGCCAGCGCGCAGCCTAATTAGGCCGCGAAAGCAAAACTGTTATTGTCAGTTCATTTTTAATTTCCCAGTTTTATCGTGGTCCGGGGCCACGGCTCGCTTATCGCACTTCATAATCCCCGTCGAAACCGGATCATCCCCTTAATGCTTCTGGCGCTGCCGCAATGCACGCTGAATCTCACGATCCGCATCACGCTTTGCCATGGAATCCCGCTTGTCATGTTCCTGCTTGCCTCTGCACAATCCCAAAAGCAGTTTCATTCTTCCATCTTTCAGATATATTTCCAGGGGAATCAGTGTATATCCCTGTCTTGCAACATATCCATCGATTTTCCGAATCTCGCTCTTATGAAGCAAAAGGCGCTTTGGTCTGAGTGGATCTTTGTTGAAATAACTTCCCTGATCATAGGGACTGATATGCATTCCTTCAACCCAAATCTCACGGTTTCGGACCTGTGCCCAGCTTTCCTTGAGACTCACTTTTCCGGCCCGCATGGATTTTACTTCTGTTCCAAAAAGCTCTATCCCACACTCGTAGCGTTCTTCCACGAAATAATCATGAAAGGCTTTACGATTTTGCACCACGGTTTTTGTTCCCTTCTGATGTGGCACAATTCATCACCTTCCAAATCGTATTTCTTTTTTATTTTAACATAGCAGGTCCGTATTTGCAAATCACTTATACATTTGATAGAATTTTCCCGGAGGTGGTTGTATGCATGATGTCCATGCTCTTGCCATTCGCAGCATAAAAGCAAGTCGGGCGCTTTCTGCCCTCTCATGCGCATCGAGAAATAAAGCGCTCCGCATGATTGCGGAAGCATTAATAAAACGGAAAGAGCTTATTTTCCAGAATAATCAACTGGACCTGGATGCTGCCGAAGCCAGTAATCTGCCTGCGCCGTTAAAAAAGCGGCTTCGGTTTGATGAGTCCAAACTGGCCCAGGTATGCAAAGGTCTTGAAGATGTAGCTGCATCAAAAGACCCGCTCGGTATCACAACACTTTCCGAGGAAATCACCCCCGGCCTGGATTTGTACAGGGTTACCTGCCCTATAGGCGTAATCGGTGTCATTTTTGAGAGCCGCCCGGATGCGCTGGTACAGATTGCCTCCCTCACATTAAAAAGCGGGAATGCAGTTTTGCTGAAGGGTGGTACTGAGGCCAGAAACACCAATCGTGTGCTCTGCAGTATTCTTCAGGATGCCGCAGAATCCGCCGGTATTCCGCGTGATTTTGCTCTGCTACTGGAAACCCGGGATGATGTCAAGAAAATGCTGCAGGAAGACGAATGCATTGATCTGATTATTCCCCGCGGTTCCAACGCTCTTGTCCGGTATATCAAAGAAAACACCAGAATTCCTGTACTCGGGCATTCTGACGGCATCTGTCATGTTTACATCGATAACGATGCAGACCTGGATATGGCATTGAATATAGCCGTTGACAGCAAGATTCAGAATGTATCTGTCTGCAATGCAGAAGAAACCCTTCTGGTGCATAAAGACATTGCCAGTACATTTCTTCCTCAGGCAGCCAAAGCCTTTGAACGCGCACATGTTCAGCTGGTCGGTGATCCTGTCGCATGCAGTATTATCGGCTGCGAGCCGGCATGTGATGCAGACTGGTCAACAGAGTATCTGGACTATAAGCTTTCCATTGCTGTTGTCCCGACGCTTGAAGCAGCCATAAATCATATTAATCATTATGGGTCCCATCACACAGACTGCATAGTCACTCATAACGAAGACCATGCTTCCATTTTCCTGTCTCAGGTGGATTCCAGCAGTGTCTATGTCAACTGTTCCACCAGATTTGCTGACGGTTTTGTATATGGGTTTGGAGCAGAAGTCGGAATCGCAACCGGGAAAATACACGCCCGTGGTCCCATGGGAATGGAAGGCCTTACGACTTATAAATATAAGCTCATCGGTCACGGACAGACCATGCAGAGCAAAGTAAATGGCGACTTTGAATACACACATCAAAGACTCGAAAGGCCGTGTCCATACTGATGAAAGCATACCCGCTGGCTGCATTTGATTTTGACGGCACGCTCTGCCCGGGAGATTCCATACTGCCATTTCTGCAGTTCGCTGTTAAGCAGGGCATTGCCCCGCCTGTACAGTATTTGCGGGCGGGCTTCGGATATATCTCCCAGATGCTTTTCCCCAGACGGCTTGTCCGTGCCAAGGAGCATACCCTGTCCTTCATCAAAGGCAGACGCATGGAAGAACTTGATTCTTTCTGTGCTGACTTTGTAAAGCTCCACCTTGTGCCGCGTCTGTATAAAGATGGTATCGACGAAATACGCCGGCTAAAAAAAGACAGCTGCACTGTTGTTATCGTGTCTGCATCACCGAATATCTATATGAAGCATCTCCTGAACTATATTCCGGCAGATGCCGTCATCGCAACAGAATGTGAAGCTGTTGACCATATTTACACCGGACATATTCACGCCAATTGTAAAGGTGTAGAAAAGGTAAAGAGAATTCGTGAGTTTCTTAACCTTTCTCCAGAAGAAAGCTTTTCCATAGCAAAAGCCTTTGGAGACTCCAAACATGATATTCCTATGCTTTCCATCGCCCAAAAAGGATACCTGATCAATGCCCCCCAGCAGCTCATCAAGTCTTATCCAGATTTTGCCCTGATGCAATGGAGATAAAGATGCTATACATTAAGAGACTGCAAACCCAGGAACTACTCAAGAATGCGGACCGTTCTCTGGTAGGCGAAGATGTGCTTGTCCGCATATCACGTGCCGGTTTTTCGTTATCATATCTGCCGGCCGCTGAGGCAAAATGGCTCAATTGCCCAGCAAAATCATGGACAGACCTATCGTCCTGTATTCTGTTTGGCGCATATATGGACGGAAAGATTATCGGAACCTGTACTTCTTCTGTCACGCCTTCTGGAAACTGGCTTGAAATTCTCGATATACGTGTCGATGCTCAGTTTCGCCGCCAGTATGCCGGAAAAGCCCTGATTGATGCCAATGTGGATTATGCTGAAAAAGCAGGACTGGCAGGTCTGCGTCTTGTCACAAACGATCAGAATGCGGTTGCCTGCCAATTCTGCGAGCATACAGGATTTCATCTTCAGGGAATAGACCGCATGGCTGATGCGGTTACTCCGGAAGAACTCCAAAAGCCGATATCTCAGAGAACATGTCAACTGATTTTTTATCGCCAGAAAGGATGAAAAAAGAACTATGATGAGACTTCAAAAATACATGGCTGCATGCGGAGTGGCATCCAGGCGCGCATCAGAATCCCTGATCGCAGACGGCCATGTTACTGTTAACGGCAAAAAGATCACAGAGATGGGCTTTTTGATCGATGAACAAAAAGACAGAATTGCAGTGGACGGAAAGCAGATCACACCGGAGAAAGAAAAGCATTACATTGCCTATCACAAGCCGATTGGAGAAGTGACAACGGTTTCTGATCCGGAAGGCCGTCCTACTGTCATGGATAAGTTTTGGGATTATCCTGTGCGTCTGTTTCCTGTGGGGCGGCTGGACTACGACAGTGAAGGCCTTCTGCTCCTGACAAATGACGGTGATCTTATGCAGAGCATGCTTCATCCCAGTCATGAAGTTCCCAAAAAATACTGGGTGAAGGTGAGCAACCATCTGTCACAGGACGAAATTAAACATCTGAAAAACGGCGTTGCCCTGGATGGAGTACTGACAAGCCCGGCCGAAGTTGTCGTAATACGTGAGGAAGCATTTGATACGATTGTGCTGGTAACCATACATCAGGGAAGAAACCGTCAGGTCCGCCGGATGTTTGAGGCCGTAGGACATCAGGTGGTTCAGCTGAAGCGGGTTGGATTCGGACCTATTCAGTTGGGCGACTTGGAGCGCGGCCATTGGAGAAAGCTGACAGAATCAGAGATTCGAAAGCTGAAGGAATTGTAATATGGACAGATATGAATTGAGATCCGCGCGTTATCTCGCTGCGGAGATTCGTGCCAAGGTAATCCTTCCAGGAGATACCGTTATCGATGCCACGGTTGGAAACGGACATGACACCTGTGATCTCGCCCGTCTTGTTGGTGAACGAGGACATGTGTATGGATTTGACATTCAGGAACAGGCCATAAGTTCAACCCAAAGGAAACTGCAGGAACAGGGACTGTCAGACCGCTGCACCTTAATTCATGACAGTCATGCCCATATAAGCCAATATGTTCATGAGCCTGTTTCTGCAGTGGTGTTCAATCTTGGCTGGCTTCCCGGAGGAGATAAGAGCATCACAACGGTCTGGGACAGTACCTTTGAAGCATTGAAACAGGCTCTCACATTGCTGCTTCCCGGTGGTGTGTGTACAGTCTGTGCCTATCCGGGGCATGAAGCAGGAAATCATGAACGTGAACAGCTTTCTCTGTTTTTGGCTGAACTGTCAAACAGAGAATACAATGTTCTTCATCAGCGTTTTATCAACGCATCGCAGGGATCCCCAGAATGCTATGCTGTACAAAAGCAGTTTCAATAATTGTTTTATTCTGTCAGGCAGTTCATGCCGTACAAGGGAGCCATATAAGCATCTCTCATTGCCCCGGGCAGGCACCGAACATAAAGCCTGGTTCCAGATCCTTCTGGAAAATATCGTAATCTTCCCGTCCTGAAAGAGGACGGGTTTTTAGTACAAATCAAAACCACCGGCTAAGCCGGTGGTATGCACCGTGCCTTCAAGACACATTACCGGCAAACGTCTAAAGACGCACCGAAAGGTATAGCAACCGCAACATT
>CAMNDE010000042.1:0-30538 GCA_946534895.1 uncultured Clostridia bacterium | reverse complement strand
TCATTCTCCTCCGGTACCGCGGTCCAGACAGGACGCGTGGTGCTCTGGCCTGTGGATATCAGCTTTGAAGGCTACAAGACGGTGTTCAATACGCCTACCATCTGGACGGGCTACCGCAATTCCATCACCTACACGGTGGCCGGCACGCTGATCAACCTGTTCATGACCCTGATTGCGGCCTATGCCCTGTCACGTCATGACCTGCCCGGACGCAACGGAATCATGCTGCTGTTCACCTTCACCATGTTCTTCAACGGCGGTCTGATCCCCATGTACATGCAGGTGCAGAACCTGCATCTGCTGAACTCGCCGCTGTCCCTGATGCTGCCGACAGCCATCAGCGTGTACAACATGATTGTGGCGCGCATTTTCATTGTCAATTCCATTCCCAGGGAACTGCTGGAGGCGTCCCAGATTGACGGATGCTCGGACCTGAGGTATTTCATCAGCATTGTGCTGCCGCTTTCCAAGGCCATTATCGCCGTGCTGACCCTGTTCTATGCGGTGGGTCACTGGAATGCGTACTTCAATGCCATGATTTATCTGTATGACAAGGCCAAGTATCCGCTGACCCTGTTCCTGCGGGAAATCCTCATGTCCACCAATATCGATCCGTCCACCGTGTCGGACCCGGAACTTCAGGCGCGTCTGGCGGACCTGACAGCCGTTATCAAGTATGCCCTGATCATGGTCAGCGTGGTGCCGGTTCTGGTCCTGTATCCCTTTGTTCAGAAGTATTTCGTCACCGGCGTGATGATCGGTTCTGTCAAGGGCTGATGTCCATCCGATCCGGTGCGTAACCGGACAGATGACAGTATTCAGGGGTTCTGTACACTGTTTCCTGGAAGCAGCGTACAGGCCCTTTTCTTCTGCGGACGATCATGAGTTTTTTCAGAATGATTCTGATACATAATGTGCATGGTCTGGACAGGAAAGAAACTGAGGGATACACTTGTTCGTACGGAAAAGCGGCGCATATTGACAATGATTCATCCTGAAAAGTGGCAGCTGGAGCCACATTTTCGTCCGTTTTTGTGTCAGAGACAACGAAAACATGAGTTCAGGAATACAAAGGAGCTTTTACAGAGCAGTATGTGCTCCGGCAGCTCATGTCGATTTCATTTCCCGACTTTCTGACAGCACAGGCGTAGTGGAGGAAAAATGAAAAGCATGTGATATGACCGGGCACGTCGAAGTGCGCTGAAGACTGCTTGTCTTTTACATGGGGCTCTGATATACTTTTTTTATCCGAAACAGCAAGGAGTCGTTGGATACTGTGACCCTGGAAGATTATCTTTATGACGGAAGCCGCAGGCTGGACATGACGGCGGCACCCACCACGGCAGGGGACGCGCGCGAGCAGAAGTCCGAACTGAACCGCCGGATGGAACACAATCTGGAGCGTGCCGCCATACTGCAGGAAGAGCTGTATGCTTCCGGCGAGGAAGGACTTGTGGTGGCCATTCAGGCTCGGGACGCGGCCGGCAAGGACAGCCTGATCAAAAAGGTGTTCTCCGCGCTGAACCCGGCTGCGCTGGAAGTGCATTCCTTCAAGGCCCCCAACTCCACGGAACTGAGCCATGACTATCTGTGGCGCATCCACTGCGCGCTCCCGCCCCGGGGAAAGATCGGGGTGTTCAACCGGAGCCAGTATGAGGATGTGCTGGTGGTGAAGGTGCATCACCTGGAACAGAGCTATCATATCCCGCAGCGGTGCATCACGGAGGATTTCTTTGAGAAGCGGTATGAGCAGCTGAGGAACTGGGAGAAGTATCTGTATGAAAACGGGTACAGGATGATCAAGCTGTTTCTGAATGTGTCCCAGGAGATGCAGAAGGAGCGCTTCATGGAACGCATCAAGCGCAATGAGAAGCACTGGAAGCTTTCCACCAATGACATGAAGGAGCGCGCGGACTGGGACAGCTACGACCGGGCCTATGAGGACTGCATCAATGCCACGGGCACGCCCTATGCACCCTGGTATGTGCTGCCGGCGGACAACAAGTGGTATACCCGGTATCTGGTCAGCGAAATCCTGGTGAAAACACTGGAAGAGATGCATCCCAGCTATCCGGAACTGGCACCGGAGGAAGCCGCCCGGATTCCGCAGGTCATGGAAGAACTGGGCATGGTGGAGACGGCGCCGGAATCCGTTCCGGAAGCGTGACCGAAAGCACAAAAGTGCTCTTGCATGCCGGGGAAAAAGGTGTATACTCACAGCGCGGCAAGGCCGCACGAACAATTTCGGAAGGGGAATAAACGGTATGGAAATCACGAAAGAGACAACCATGGGCGAAATGCTCCATTATGATATGGGTATCGCAAATGTCCTGGTTCAGTGCGGCATGCACTGCGTTGGCTGCCCGTCTTCCATCGGCGAGAGCCTGGAACTGGCCTGCCAGGTGCATGGTCTGGACGCGGATGAAGTCCTGGCCAGCATTCAGGAATATCTGGACAGCAAGGAAGCCTGATCGGCAGGTTCCTTCGGGAATTCAAGCGGGAGCGTCTCATGATTCTGGGACGCTCCCGTTCTTTTGTTGAAAATTGCAGGAAGCGCCTGCATGGCGGTGAACAGAGAGGCAGACATGCCCGGCATGTGTGCATAGAGCCGGGCGGAGGAGGACAGGGAATGAGAAAGCAGGCATTCGGACCGTATCAGGTTTCCGTGATCGGTCTCGGGTCCACGGACTTCGGCGGGCGGTGTCCGGAACAGGAAGCCTGGGCGTTCATGGACGCGTACGTGGAGCTGGGCGGTAACTTTCTGGACACGGCGCATGTATACGGGGATTTTGTAACCCCGAAAAACGGCGAAAGCGAGCGCGTCATCGGCCGATGGATGGCACAGCGGCACAACCGTGAGAAGATTTTCCTGAGCACCAAGGGCGCGCATCCGCCGATCCGGGACATGGCAAAGAGCAGGCTGGACCGCGCGAGCATATGCCAGGACATGGCGGAGAGCCTGGAAGCGCTGGGTACGGACCATGTGGACATCTACTGGCTGCACCGGGATGACATATGCAGGCCCGTGGGCAAAATTGTGGAAACCCTGCAGGAACTGGTGGAAAACGGATATACGCGCATGACGGGCGTGTCCAACTGGACAAGTGCGCGGATCCTGGAAGCGGACGCGTATGCCCGGGAGCACGGGCTGAACCGCATATGTGGCAATCAACTGCAGTTCTCCCTGGCAAAGCCAGCAATGTTCGGGGACCCCACACTGTGCCGGATGGACGGCAAAGCCTTTCGGATGCACCGGGAAACGGGCATGGTCTGCTGCTGCTTTACCGCGCAGGCTCACGGCTTTTTCACCAAGCTGGATGAGAACACGCTGCCGGACAGGCTCAGGGACGCGTACATGACCCCGGAAAACCTTGCCGTGTACGAACGGATGCGTGAGCTCCGGGCACATACCGGGCTTTCCATGACCGCCCTTTCCCTGGCGTTCCTGACCAGTCAGCCGTTTCCCACCTTTGCGCTGGCCGGGGCCAGCCGGATGGAGCATGTGCTCGCGCTGAAGGAAGCGGGCGATGCCGTGCTCACGCAGGAGCAGTGCAGATACCTGAGGGATGTGGGCGCGGAGGATCTGTGAACAGGAAAAAGGCCGGGCATTTGTCCGGCCTTTGGTCGTTCAGGGCTGCGTGTCCGGTCCGGCGCTGAAGGCGAGGGAGCGGAGCACGGTATCCGTCAGTTCCTCACTGCGCAGGGGCAGGGTGACGGAGTAGAGCATGCCGTCCAGGGTAAGCTGCACGCGCAGCTCGGTGCCGTTTTCAAAGGCGGCGGCTGAACGGCCGGCGATCATGCAGTCCCGGGAAACGAGATGGAAGGCGCCGCGGTCATAGAGTGCGGGATCACTGCCCGGCGCGATGGACTGGACCGTGCAGCGCACACTGTCCAGCTCATAGACGAGGGTGAGGCAGCGCGCGTACCCGTCCTGAACCTTGCGGTCCTCCCACTGTCCGGCAAGGAGCTGAAGCGGGGAGGAGTCCGCGGCAAGGAGCACAGGTCCGGGAAAGGCGCTCAGGAGCTCAGGCACTTGGTCCGCGCTTTCCAGCACATATCCGCTGCCGGGCGTGCTAAATGGCGCCGGGGAAGCGGTCGGGGTGCCCTCCTCGCGCTGGGGATGCACCAGAATGACCACGAGATAGGTGATAACGGCTGCGATCAGGAGAAGCAGCACCATGAGGCCGAGCCTTAAAAAACGAAGGAAACGGCCCTTTTTCTTTTCGCGCAGGACGGATTCACCTCCAATCAGAAAGGCGCGCATGCAGATGCGCGCCGGAAGATCAGAAATCGCAGTTCATGGGGGTACGGGCATAGGGGATGACGTCGCGGATGTTGTCCACGCCGGTGAGATAGATGAGCAGGCGCTCGAAGCCCATGCCGAAGCCGGAATGCGTGCAGCCGCCGTACTTTCTCAGGTTCAGGTACCAGTACATGGCATCCTTGGAGATGTGCAGCTCGTCCATGCGCTGGGCCAGGCGGTCATACCGGGTCTCACGCTGGGATCCGCCCATGAGCTCGCCGGAGCCGGGCACCAGCAGGTCCACCGCGGCCACGGTCTTGCCGTCGTCATTCTGATACATGTAGAAGGCCTTAATGTCCTTGGGCCAGTTGTAGACGAACACGGGGGAGTGGAAGTATTCCTCGGTGAGGTACTTCTCATGCTCCTTGGCGGTGTCCTCGCCGTAGCGGGGCTCGAACTGGAAGCGGTCCTTGACCTGACGCAGAATGGTGATGGCTTCCTCGTGGGTGACACGGGCACACTTGCAGTCGGCCAGGGCGTTCAGCTTGTCCAGAAGTCCGCCGCCGGTGAACTTGTCCAGGAATGTGAGCTCATCCGGGCACTTTTCCAGAACCGTGCGCACGACGAACTTCAGGAAGTCCTCTTCCAGGTCCATGAGCTGGTTCAGGTCGCAGAAGGCAATTTCAGGCTCGATCATCCAGAATTCCGCGGCGTGGGTCTTGGTATTGCTGTTCTCCGCGCGGAAGGTGGGCCCGAAGGTGTAGATCCTGGAAAAAGCCATGGCAAAGGTCTCGCCTTCCAGCTGGCCGGTGACGGCCAGGGAGGTCTCCTTGCCGAAGAAGTCCTGGCTCGGATCCGAGCGCTTGTCCGGAGGCAGGGTGGTGACGGTGAAGGTATTGCCCGCGCCCTCGCCGTCATTGGAGGTGATCAGGGGCGTGTGCACATAGACATAGCCGCGGTCCTGGAAATAGGTGTGGATCGCCATGGCCGCCACGGAGCGGATGCGGAACACGGCCTGGAACAGGCGGGTCCGGGGACGCAGGTAGGCGATTTCGCGCAGGAACTCAAGGCTGTGCTTCTTGGGCTGCAGCGGATAGTCCTCGGGGCAGTCGCCTTCGAGGCAGATGCTCAGCGCCTTGACCTCGGGCGTGGTGGGATCCTTGTAGCTGGGCACCACCGTGCCGCGCACGGTGATGGCCGCGCCCACATGCAGGGCGCTGACGGCGGCGTAATCGTCAATGCTTTCATCATAGACTACCTGGGGATTCTTGAAGCAGGTGCCGTCAAAAAAATCGATAAACCCGATATTCTTCTGCTTGCGGTGGTTGCGGATCCAGCCCTGCAGGCAGATTTCCTTGCCCTGGAGTTCTTCCAGGCGGTCCTTGAGTTCACGGGTGGTGAGCAGTTCCATGGAGATCCATCCTTTCCAGCTCCTCACGCTTCAGCTTATAAGCAGAGGGCAAATGCATTGCGGAAAATTGTCCGGCATTTCCGCGATAATACCACACTCCGCAGAGCGAAGCAAGGACGGGAGCGGGAAGAAGCGGGAAAGGGAAGGCCGGACGGGAAAATCATGACGGATGACTTGCATTCTGGGACGACGTCGGTACAATTCCATGGGATGATACGCGCGCCCGACACTTATCGGGCGGGAAGGAGACGCACATGGCAGGGATCCGCATGACGGAGGGCAGCATACCGAAGCATCTTCTGAGGTTCGGACTGCCGCTTCTTCTGTCGAACATGTTCCAGCTGACCTATAATGCGGTGGATTCCATGATCCTGGGCCGCATGGTGGGCATGGAGGCTCTTGCGGCCTCGGGTACGGCGGGACCGCTGATGAATCTGCTGGTGCTGGCCATCTCCGGACTGTGCATCGGCGCAGGGGTGATCATGAGTGAGTTCTACGGCGCCGGGGACATGAAAGGGCTGCGGCAGGAGCTGGCCGTGCTGCTGAAGACCGGCGGAGGCAGCGCTGTGATCATTGCGCTGGCGGCGGAAATCCTGCTGACGCAGATTATGGGATGGCTGAAGGTGCCCGGGGACCTGTACGGACCGGCCGGTATCTATCTTGCCTGGATCCTGCCCGGGATTCCCGCGACCTTTGCCTGCAATGCCCTGGCGGCGTGCATCAAGAGCATGGGCAATGCCATGGTGCCGCTGATCACGCTGGCGGCGGGCAGTGTGGTGAATATTCTTCTGGACCTGCTGTTCGTGAACATGGGACTCGGGATTCAGGGGGCGGCCATGGCCACGCTGATTTCCCAGTACCTGACGGCCGCTCTTCTGGGTGCGTATCTGCTTCTGCGCCTGCCACAGGCAAGACCTGCCGGGGATGACTGGAAAACGAACCGTGCCCTGCTCTCCCGGACACTCCGGGACGGCGGGATCACGGCATTGCAGCAGGCCTGCCAGCCGGTGGGCAAGCTCATGATCCAAGGCGCCGTGAACGGTCTGGGCGTGAACGCCATGGCGGCCTTCAACGCGGTGACGCGCATGGATGACTACGCGTGCCTGCCGGAACAGAACCTGTCGTCCAGCGTGACCACGTTCCTGGCCCAGAACCGTGGCGCCGGGCATCGGGAAAGGGTGAAGGGCGGATTCCTGACCGGACTGGTGATGGAGGCGGTATACGGTCTGGGTATCGGGCTTGTGGTGTTCATTGCCAGGGACTGGCTCATGAGTCTGTTCGTGGACCCGGCGCGCACCGAGGTCATGGACATGGGCCGGGAATATCTTCTGTACATGTCGCTGTTCTATTTCCTTCCTGCCATGACGAACCTCTGCCAGGGATTTTTCCGGGGCATGGGCATGATGAAGGTGACGCTGGCGGCCACCATTACCCAGATATCCATCCGGGTACTTGTGGTGCTGCTGGGCATTTCAGGCCTCGGCCTGCGGGCGGTGGCCTTCGGGTCCGCGGCGGGATGGCTGGTCATGCTGGCCTGGGAAGTGCCGCTTCTTGTGCACACCATGCGCAGGTATACACGTGCCTGACAGACATCGGGCATGTCTCTGGCTTTTCCTTGTCAAGCCGGAACGGGCATGATACAATCAGGGACCGCGGTATGCGGAAGAGGAGGCACGCAATGCAGCATTTACAACATCCTCTCACTCCGGTGAACGGAATCCCGGCAGAGGACGTTTTTCTTGTCATGGACGATCTCGGCAGTCAGGTCGGTATGGGCTATGTGGTCTGCCAGTTTCAGCAGCACCTGGATCCGGACTGTCCCATCAATATTTACGCATCCCTGGAGTCGGCTTCCTCGGCCCGGTATCTTCTGTCCGGCGCCCTGGTGGCAAGGGCGCGCCAGATGCGGGACATGAATCCCAATGCCCGGGCCAGGGTGTATACGGCCGTACGGGTGGATGACGAGGCCCAGCAGGCATTCTATCGCGAGAACGGATGGAACCTGGAGCATACGGAAGTGCGGCTCAAGCTGAACCCCGCGGCCGCGGAGAACCGTTTTCCCATGGGCAGCGTGATCCGCGAAATCCCGCTGAACACGCAGGAGGAGCAGATGGGCCTTCTGTCCCGGATGGCGGCCAATGATGTGACGCACCTGGACATGGGCTTCCTGTTCCAGGTCATGCGCACGCCGCATTTCCGGGCGCTGGGCATTACAAGGGGGAACCAGATCCTGGCGGAGGCCGTGGTGGCCGGCAACAACAAGAACTGTGAGCTGCTGGCCGTCTATGTGTCCCCGGAGAGCCGGATGCAGGGCATCGGCAAGGCACTGGTGTCGCATCTCATGACGGTGATGGCGTCCGAGGGCGCCACGGAATTCACGGTGCGCATGATGACGCGCTCCGCTCCGCAGATGGCGCTGAGCCGCGCGTTTTCCCCGGAAACCCTGGATACGCTGACCGTGTTCCCGGAACTGAGTCTGTAAAGGGGAGTGCAGAAGAAAATGGCGAAACTGTATTACCGGTATGGGGCCATGGGCTCTTCCAAGACCGCCAATGCCATCATGGTGCGCTACAACTATATCGAGCGCGGGCAGAAGGTCCTGATGATCAAGCCGGCCATGGAAACCCGGGACGGCGAGCATATGCTGTCCTCGCGCTGCGGGCTGACGGCGCCCTGCGTGTACATGGAAGAAGTGCCGGACATGGACGTGAAGCAGTATGACTGCCTCATCGTGGACGAGGCGCAGTTCCTGACCAGGGAGCAGGTGGAGTTTCTGGTGCACGTGGTGGATGATCTGGGCATTCCGGTCATCTGCTACGGTCTGCGCGCGGATTTCCAGGGCAATTTTTTTGAGGGCAGCCTGAACCTCATGGCCTGCGCGGACACCATTGAGGAGATCAAGACGATCTGCTGGTGCGGGCGCAAAGCCACGTGCAATGCCCGGATCATGAACGGGCGCGTGGTCAAGGAAGGCGATCAGATTCTCCTTGGCGGCAACAGCCAGTATGTCTCCCTGTGCCGCAAGCACTGGAGAAGCGGGGAACTGGGACCCTTTCGCGAGCTGAGCATGGGCGACTGAAGCCCTTTTCCAAAAACGTGACAGAGAAACGAAGGTCTGATGCGGGAACGTGTCAGGCCTTTTTGCGTTCCGGTGAAAGGCCGAAATGATTGAACGCGCGGACGAAAAACCATATAATGCTATGCAGGAAGTCAGATAAGATGTGAAACAGAAAAACATCCGGACAGATCGGGCAGGGAAAGTATATGGCGCTGGCCAGTGTGGAAAGAGGGAAAATACATGGCGGGGTATCTGCTGGGCATTGACGCCGGGGCGACGAAGACGGCGTTTATACTGTATGACCTTGAAAAGAACAGAGCGTGGAGATTATACGGTGGGTGCGGGAATCATGAGGGCCTCCCGGGCGGATATGCGGAGCTTGAAAAGATGATGGAAGCGCATCTCAATCGCCTGTGTGCCTGTACCGGCGTGACCCTTAAGGACATTGCGGGGGCGGGACTCGGTGTGGCCGGGGTGGATACCCGCAGGCAGCACGGGATCATAGCCGGGATTTTCTCGAAAATCGGGCTTGAACGGTTCGCGCTGGCCAATGATGCCGTGCTGGGCATCAAGGCGGAATGCGATGCGGGCATCTGCGCCGTGAACGGCACCGGTTTCTGCGTATACGGGATTGACCGGCAGGGACAGACCGCCCAGGTGGGCGGCCTGGATCAGCTGAGCGGCGATCTCGGAGGCGGGAAGGTATATGCGCAGCGCGCTCTGGCGGCGGTGTACAGCGAGCTGGAAAAGGGCGGGCCGAAGACGGCCATGACCGGCGGCGCGCTTTCCATCCTGGGCATAACGGATCCGGGACTGTTTACGGAAAGGGTGTCCGAATGCATGGAAAGTCCGGACAGTGCCAGGTATATCCGCAGCATGTCCATGCTCCTGTATGACTGCGCCGGGGCCGGGGATGCAGTCGCGTCCTCCATTCTGCGCGCGTCCGGGGAGGAATACGCCAGATGTGTACTGGGCGTGCTCAGGCATCTGCCGGGTCTTGCGGAGCATGGGAACGTGAACCTGATCCTGGTGGGCTCCTGCTTCCTGCGCGCCAGCTGCGGTCTGACACGGCAGAGCATGGAACAGAAGCTGAAGGAGCTGTGCCCGGAAATCACTTTCTCCATCCGTCCGATTGGGACGGAGCCTGTGGCCGGGGCCCTGTTCTGGGCGCTGGAGCAGGCCGGACTAAACGGCGACAGGGAGCTGGAAATGCGGGTTCGGCAGGCAGCAGAGAGTGCAGAGAATATCGGGTAAGACTGGCATGAAAGAAAGCAGAGCGGAGGAGGACAGGCGATGAAAGCCATTCTGCAGATTTCCACGGGAAGGTTCGGTCAGTGCACGGAGCGCAGTGTGGCCGAGGTGCGCTCGCGTCTGGAGCAGATGCTGAAATGGCTGCCGGTCACGGCCGTGATCTTCGGATGGGCGAGGAAGGACGGAATGTTTGAGGCCATAGCGGACACGGCGCATGCAAATGGCGCGGACGTGTATCTCTGGCTGCCGGTCTATGCGGATGTCCGGGACCCGGCCCAGGCGGATCCCATGGTGTTCTGGGACGCAGACCATGCCGGGGACAGGGATGTGCCGGTGATGGACGGGGAGGGATTCCATTTCATATGCCCGGCCTCCGGAAAGAATCTGGACAGCGCGTTCCGGACCTGGGCGGACCTTGCGGAAGGCATATCTGTGGAAGGCGTGTTTCTGGACCGCATCCGGTATCCTTCGGCGTTTTTTTCAAAAGCCCATTTCTTTGGCTGCAGATGCCCCAACTGTCTCAGGAGGCTTGACGGGCAGATCCGTGACCGGGAAAAGCTCCGGCGCCTGATCCGGGACGCGGACCAGGGCATGCGAATGCCGCTTCCGGTGTCTGTGGAAAATGGATGCTGCCGGTACGCGGATGCTGACCTGAACCGGCTGATGGCCGACAGACGAGGGCAGATCACGCACGCTGTGGAATGTATTGTCCGGAGTTTTCATGAAAAGGGACTCAGGGTCGGACTGGACACGTTTGCGCCGGCGTTTGCGGACCTGGTGGGGCAGGACCTGCCCAGGCTCATGGAGCTTTCGGACTTTATCAAGCCCATGATGTACTATAAAACGGATGCGCCGGCCGGGATTCCCTGTGAGCTGAAGGCCTTCGGCGCGGAGTTTACGGAACAATTGTCCCGACTCTGGGATGCAGATCTCATGTCGGTTTCCTCCATGGAAAAGCAGCTGCGTTCCCTGGAAAATACGGGAAAAGTCTGCCCGGGGATAGAAATCCACCGGATTCCGGGCATCTGTGAGGCGGATGAGGAAAGCATCCGGGACGGGATCCGTGCCGCGCGGGCATATGGATGCGCGTCGGTGGTGCTTTCCTGGAATGATCTTCTGGCCTCGGACACGGAGCTTGAGTGGGCCGGGAAATACCTGACAGAGGACGGAACATGAGGCAAATGAAGAGCAGCCCTGCCAGATGGCAGGGCTGCTGACGTATACGGATATGAATCTTCATGGGATCAGGCCTGGGCGCGGAGAATGAGCAGGCCGTTGACGGGCAGCTGCACCGTGCCTGTCACGGTTCTGCCGCTGAGCATGTCCTGCCAGGACCGGGACAGGGTTAGCGTCGCTTCCTCTCCGGAATAGTTCTGCACGAACACGGCGGTGCCGCGGCGGCGCGCGGTGACGCCCCGGGGCAGGGGATCCGGCAGGGAAGGACGGAGCTGCAGGCGACTTGCAATGTCCGCATAGAGCGTATCCAGTCCGCCGTCCTCAAGACGCGCGCCCACATACCAGGCCTGCCCGAGGCCGAAGTCATGCCGGGTGATGCAGGGCGTGCCGGCGTAGAAGTCCCGGGTATAGGCGGCATAGACCTCGGCTCCCTCATTTTCCAGAAGCTCGCACATCTGGTGCGCGCTGAGGCCGTCCGGGCCGGACAGCGGGTTGGATTCCTCGGGATACAGGGCGTCCAGCTCTTGGACGTGCATGCCGAATACGTCCGTCAGGCCGTGGGGCGCATAGCCCAGGAAGGCCTGCTGGTTTTCGTCCACTGTGCCGCTGAGCATGGACATGACCAGGGTGCCGCCCTGCTGTACATAGGCGCGGAGCCTGTCCTCAATGCCCTCGCGGAACAGGAACAGTTCCGGGGCGACGACGAGATCGTAGCCCTCGGCGGGGTCAAAGGATACGGGATCCCGGAAGTCCACGGGAATGCCGAGTTTCCAGAACGCCGCATAGTGGGCCATGACCTGCGCGTGATAATCCAGTTCACTGCGCAGACCCATCTGGGCAGTGCTCATGGCCCAGCGGCTGTCCCAGTCATAGAGGAAGCAGACCTGGGGCCGGCCCACGGGCTCATGGTACAGCGGGGCCAGGCGCTCCAGGGTGACGCCCACCTCGGTGACGTCACGGAAGACCCGGGTATCCGGGGACATGTCGTGGCTCACCACCGCGCCGTGGAACATTTCCGCGCCGCCCCGGCCCTTGCGCCACTGGAAGTACATGACGCTCTGGGCGCCGTGGGCAACGGCCTGCATGGAAGAGAGCAGGTGCATGCCCGGCCGCTTCAGGCGGTTGACATCCTTCCAGTTCATCAGGGAGGGCGTGGATTCCATGAGCAGGAAGGGCTTTTTCAGGAAGGAACGCATCATGTCATGGTTCATGGCGAACTCAATGGCCACATCGCTGTTGTCCCCGGCGTGCCAGGCGGGATAGGCATCCCAGGACACGAAGTCCAGGGCCTGGGAGAGGCGGAAGTAGTCATAGTCATAGAAGCGTTCCATGAGATTGGTGGTCACGGGCAGTTCCGGGCACACGGCCTTCACCGTATCCCGCTCCATCTCAATGAAGGATGTGCACTGGTGCGTGGAGAAGCGGCGCCAGTCCAGGAGCATGGTGGGATTGACGTTCTGTCCCCTGGGCGAGGGCGCCTCGATTTCGCGCCAGTCGCTGTAGCGCATGGACCAGAAGCCGGTGTACCAGGCGCGGTTCAGCTCGTCCAGGGTTCCGTACTTTTCGCGCAGCCAGTCCCGGAACTTTTCCTGGCAGAGTTCGCAGTAGCAGTCTCCGGAAAACTCATTGGAGATGTGCCACAGGATCACGGCCGGATGGGACGCGTAGCGGCGGGCCAGGGTTGCGTCCATGGCCTGCACCTTTTCCCGGTATACCGGGGAGGACGGGCAGTGGTTGTGGCGTCCGCCGAAATGCCGGCGCTGGAAGTCGCGCTCGGTGCGCAGCACTTCCGGGTATTTCCGGGCCATCCAGGCCGGACGCGCGCCGGAGGGCGTGGCCAGGGACACATGAATGCCGCTGGCCCACAGACGCTCAATGATGTCATCGAGCCAGACGAAGTCATATCTGCCTTCCTCGGGCTCCAGGCGGGCCCAGGCGAAGATGCCCAGGGAGACGCAGTTCACATGCGCCTTTTTCATGTATTCCATGTCCTGGCGCAAAATGTCCGGATGGTCCAGCCACTGGTCGGGGTTGTAGTCGCCGCCGTGCAGAAAGGCGGGAAAGCGGGGCGTGAGTTCCATGGATTCAGCCTTCTTTCTGTCAGGATGAAGATTTGACAAGGCTGCGGGGGCAGCCTACAATCGTCAGGAGGAAGGGGGTGGGCAGCGTGGAACCGGAAAAGGAAGCGTACGGCTGTCTTTTCTGCATGGCCGGCACCGAAAAGATTGTTTCGCAGCTGATTTCCTACAAGTACGGCCGGGATGTGCAGGTGACCCCGGCGCTGTATGAGCGCCACCGCACCCGGCAGGGCGAGAAATGGCGGGACACGGCCGTGTTCATGCCGGGGTATGTGTTCTTCCGCTGCCGGGAGGACATATTCCTGCCCTATGCCTTTCCCAGGGACCGGGGATACCGGCTTCTGAAAAACGAGGAAGGCGACTGGCGGCTCCAGGATCAGGACCGGGAGTATGCGCGCTGGCTGCTTTCCTATGACGGGCTTCTGCCCTTTTCCACGGCCTGCGAGGAGCAGGACCGGATCCGCATTCTGTCCGGGCCAATGAAGGACCGGGAAGGGTATGTGGAAAAGATTGACCGCCGGGGCCGGAGCGCACTGGTGCGCCTGGAGTTCCAGGGCAGGGTGTTCCGGGTCTGGCTCGGGTTTGAACTGATCGTGAAGGATATGCCCGGCGGCGTTACTTCGTCTGAAGGAAACGCATGAACGCGTCCCGGTTTTCGATGGGCGTGGTGGTGGGCCGTCCAAGGTCCGCCCGGGCGCCCAGAGCGCAGCGGATTTCCAGAAATACGGGCCCGGATTCCGGTAAATGTCTCAGCGCGTCCTCCAGCTCCGTCTCGGACACGGCGAGCAGGACATGCCGGTAGCCGCAGGCCCGGGCCACAGCGCCAAGGTCCGCGTCAAACCCGGCGGTGGGCAGTCCGCCCACGGTCTCATGGGCGCCGTTGTTGATGACAAGGTGCACAAGGTTTTCGCACTTTGCCTGTCCGATGGTGGCAAGGCAGCCCATGTGCATGAGCACGGCGCCGTCCCCGTCCAGACAGAAGACACGGGTATCCCGCTTCTGCAGGGCGAGGCCCAGGGCGATGGACGCGGCGTGGCCCATGGAGCCCACCGTGAGAAAGTCCCGGGCGTGGTCCTCGCCGCGCTTTTCGCGCAGCTCAAACAGCTCCCGGCTGGCCTTGCCGGTGGTGGATACGATGGGACATGTGCCGGTATATTCAACAATATGCTCAATGGCGCGCTCCCGGGTCATGGCATAGGGATTGGAAAAGGCGTGACGGACCGGCGTGGTCAGCGCGTTTTTGCGCACCACAAAGGCTACGGGATGCCCCTGCTCCAGCTCCGGCCGGAAAGTTTTCATCCAGGCAAGCACGTCCTCCTCCGTGCTTTCGGCGGAAAGCACCTGGAAGGGAATCTGCATGTCGGTGAGCAATTGACAGGTGATTTCGCCCTGATAGACATGCTGGGGCTCGTCGTGCACGCCGGGCTCGCCGCGCCAGCCCACCACCAGGATGGCGGGCAGGCTGTAGACCCTGCGGTGCATGAGGGAGGCGAGGGGATTGATGAGATTGCCCTCGCCGGAATTCTGCAGATAGATGACGGGCACGTGCCCGGTGGCCAGGAAATAGCCGGCGGCCATGCCGGCACAGGCCCCCTCATTGACGCCGATCACGTGATGGCGGGGATCAGTGCCGTAGCGCTCCAGAATGGAGACGCACAGGGGGTGCAGCAGGGAATCGGGAACGCCGGTATAGAAATCGGCTCCCAGAAGGTCCATGAAACGGGAAGCCAGCATAACGGATCACCTCGGAAAGAATTGGGAACACCTGCTGTCATTCTACCTGTACAGCCCGGTGATGTCAAAAAATGCTCAGTGGAAAGGGGGATGGAACATGCTCAGTACGGCGGCAAGCCTTCCGGTAATCGGTGTGATTCTGGTTCTGACGGCCGCGGCCGTGTTTTTTCTTGAACTGCTCCGTCTCCGCCGCCCGGACAGTGCCCGGAAGGTGCGCATGGTTCAGGTGCTTCTGCTCTGCCTGTATCTGCTGGGATACCTGTACCTCACCATCTTTTCCCGGAAACCGGGAAGCGCGCCAAGATTTGCCGGGTTCCTGTGGAGCTACCGGGAAGCGTTCCGGCTGGAAAACGGGGGCATCCGGATCGCGCGTCTTGGCCTTGCGCGGCAGATCCTGATGAACGTGCTGCTCTATGTGCCCCTAGGCATGCTGTTGCCCGGGGTGTGCGCCGGGGCGAAGCGGCCCTACTGGCTGTCCGTGGCGCTTGGCGCCGCGCTGACGCTTTTTACGGAATGCACGCAGTATGCTCTGAGACTCGGACTGTTTGAGCCGGACGATATCCTGGACAACATGCTGGGACTGGCAGCGGGAATCCTGGTGCTCAAGTGCCTGCGCAGGGCGGCGAAATGCCTTGCAGACAAGCGGTTTTAGGCCTTTCGGGAAGGGCTGGTTTCGTTGACAAGGTACATGGGCTATGGTAGAATCTTTCCGCTCCCTGAAGCGTTTTTCTTGTCCGGGAAACGGAATGAGGCGGAGACGGGGAAGCGTCAGCGGGTGCGGCCTTCACCGGTTCAGAGAGGATACGCAGGGGCAGGCCTGCTTTTTTGCGTTATCCGGGGCATCAATAAAAAAAGAACTGTGATTCGAACATATGTTCGAATTTTTTTCTATGATATTTGAAAGGGGAAGCACCATGGGAAAACAGAAAATGCTGATCACAGGCGGTCTGGCACTGGAGGGGGAAACCCGGGTCAGCGGCGGAAAAAACACGTCCGTGGCCGTGATTCCAGCCGTGCTCCTCACCGATGACGTCTGTACCATTGAGAACGTGCCGGACATTGAGGACGTGCACGCGCTGATCGACATTATCAAAAAGCTCGGGGCGAAGGTGCAATACGAGCCGGGCAAGCGCCTGGTGATCGATCCCCGGGGCGTGGACAACTGGAAGGTGGACTACAGCGATTCCAAACGCCTGAGAGCCAGCTACTATTTTCTCGGCGCGCTTCTGGGACGCTTTGGAAAGGCGGATGTGGCCTATCCCGGCGGCTGCAAGATCGGTTCGCGCCCGGTGGACCAGCATCTGAAGGGCTTTGCTGCCCTGGGCGCGGAAACCGGGGAGCGCGGCGGCCGGATCGTGGCGGAATGCCAGGAGCTGGTGGGCGGCGACGTGTTCTTTGACATCATCACCGTGGGCGGCACCATCAACGTGATGCTGGCCGCGGCCCGGGCCAAGGGCACCACGGTCATCTACAACGCGGCCAAGGAGCCCCACATCGTGGACCTGGCCAACTTCCTGAACTCCATGGGCGCCAGGATCAAGGGCGCCGGCACGGACACCATACGCATCCGGGGACAGGAAAAGCTGCACGGCACCACCTACGCGGTGATCCCGGACCAGATCGAGACGGGCACGCTCATGATCGCGGCGGCCGCCACCCACGGGGACGTGACCATCCGGGGCTGCATTCCCACCCATATGGAGGCCCTGACAGCCAAGCTCATGGAAATGGGCGTGAAGGTGACGGAAAACGATGACAGCATCCGGGTGCGGACGCTGGCGCTTCACCGCAGCGTGAACATCAAGACCAGCGTATACCCGGGCTTTCCCACAGACCTGCAGCAGCCCATGAGCGCGCTGCTGACCACGGCCAAGGGAACCAGCATGATCCAGGAGACCATTTTTGAGAACCGTTTCCGGCATCTGGATGAACTGGCCCGCATGGGCGCCCACGTGAAGGTGATGGACCGCACCGCCATCATTGAGGGCGTGCCCCAGATCTACGGCGCGCCGGTGACGGTGACGGATCTGCGCGCCGGCGCGGCCATGCTGGTGGCCGGCCTGATGGCCAAGGGCGTCACGGAGGTCTATGAGCTGAATTACATTGACCGGGGATATGACCATATTGAGGAAAAACTGCGCAGCCTTGGCGCGGATATTCACCGGGAAGACATGGATTAACGGGGCCGGAGGACCGCACTGAGATGATCAATCCTTTTGAGCCGCTGGGCATTTCTCCCACGCTTTCGGAGGATGAGGTGCGCAGGGCCTATCACGAAAAGGCCAGGCGGGTGCATCCCGACCAGTTCCCGGACGGTCCGGAGCAGGATGCGGCGACGCGGAAGATGATCCTGCTCAATCAGGCCTATGAGGAAGCCATGGCCCTGGTGAAGTCACGGTCCGTGAGCCCGTATCTGCTGACCCTGCCCTGTGAGGATGCGGTGGAACTGGCCAACCGTCTGCTGAAGCAGAACAGTCCGGACCGGGCGCTGCGTCAGCTGATGCGCGCCGAGAACCGGGACGCGTCCTGGTACGACGCCCAGGGACGGGTCATGATGGCGCTGGAACAGTACCGCACGGCGGAGGAATCCTTCCGGGAAGCCGTGCACCTGGATCCCGGGAACATTGCCTATCGGCGCGGCGCACTGGACGCGCATACCGAGGCAAGGAAAGCCGCATCCCTGAGAGGACGGGTGCGGAAACTTTTGCATATTCCCCAGAAACGCGAACATGAGAATTGAGGGATGGCATGGAACCCATATTCAGACCAGGATCTTTCCTGCTTCCGCAGGCAGAAAATTTACCGGGATGGCCGGTGATCGCCTGTGACCAGTTCACGTCCGACCGCGCCTTCTGGGCCCGGGCGGAGGAGACAGCCGGTCAGATGTCCGCTCTGCGCCTGATCCTTCCGGAAGTCTATCTGGAGGACGGGGATGTGAAGGAGCGGGTGGAGCGGATTCACGCGGAAATGGACCGGCTGGTGGAGCCCGGTATGCTCCGGGAGCTGGGGGAGGGCTTTGTGTACACGGAGCGCCAGGTGGAGCGCGGCGTGCGCCGCGGGCTCGTGGGGCTTGTGGACCTGGAAAGGTACGACATGGATGCCGCCCGGCTTCCCGTGGTCCGGCCATCGGAAAAGACGGTGCCGGAGCGGATTCCGCCGAGAAAGCGGGTGCGTCAGGGCGCGGCCCTGGACCTGAGCCATGTGCTGCTGCTCATGGACGATGAGGAGGATATCCTGGGCCGGATCCGCACGGAGGACATGCCGTGCCTGTATGACATGGACCTGCCCATGGGCGGCGGCCATATACGGGGCTGGCTCATTCAGGGGGCGGCCATGGAGGAAATCCTGAAAGCTCTCCGGGCATATGAGGCGCGGAAGCTTTCCGCAAATACGCCTCTGGTGTATGCGGTGGGTGACGGGAACCATTCCCTGGCCACGGCAAGGGCCTGCTATGAGGAAGCCGTGAAAAGCGGTGCTCCGGAGGCGGAAAGGGAAAGACTGCGCTATGCCTGCGTGGAGCTCAATTCGGTCCGGGAACCCAGCATGGCCTTCGAGCCCATTCACCGCCTGCTCATGCAGTCGGACCCGGAGGAATTCCTGAGGGATCTGCAGGCGTCTGAGCTTGGAAGCGCGGGCAGCGGCGGCCGGAGCGTGCTCCGGGTGGTCCGGGACGGTGCCTGGCGGGAAATCCCGCTTTCGGTGCCGGAAGGAGCGCTGCTTGCCCGGGTGCAGATTTTCCTGGACGAGTGGCTGAAGACGCATCCGGGAAAGCTGGACTACATTCACGGGCTGGACAGCCTGGAAGCGCTGAGCCGACAGGGAAATATGGGCCTTCAGATGCCCGGTATTTCCCGGGAGGGCTTCTTTGCCTCCCTGCAGCTGTCCGGCGTGTTTCCGCGCAAGACATTTTCCATCGGCCATGCCCTGGAAAAGCGCTATTATATGGAAGTCCGGCGCCTGAAACCATGAACGGATTTTTCACAGTTTGAAATACAATTGTCACAAATTAGGATTATTTGATTGACAACTTAACATTTTCGACATACAATAACCGTGGATGTTTCCCTGTCCATTTGGATGACGGACAGTGGATTCTGTATGAGGTGATTGTAATGACGAGAAATCGTGCGCTGGCCCTGGTGCTGTGCCTGGTCATGCTGGCAGGTCTTGTGCCTGTGTTTCCCGCTCTGGCTGCAGAGGGGTACGGCAAGACCACGGCCAGCGGTGTCCGGCTGAGGAAGACCGCGAGCACCAGTTCGGATTACTGGTTCCGGGTGCCTCTGGATTATGTGTGCGTCTATACCGGCACGGTGGAGGCGGAAGGCGTGACCTGGTACCGGGTGGAAATGCCCGATCCGGAAGTAGAGGGAAGCCATGCCTATGTGGGATACCTGCATGGGGATTTTTACCGTCCCCTGACCAGCGAGGAGCTGACAGCGTGGAGTCAGAATCCGGTGAACGTGGTGAACAATGTCGCCGTGCCTGTGCAGAACTATTATGCCCCCGGCACGGCCACGGGCTCCATCACCAACGGCGGCGTCAATGTGCGTGAACTGCCCTCCACCCGCTCCGCGTCCCTGTTCAAGCTGGACAAGGGCGTGGTGGTGGAACTGCTCAGCATTCCCAGTGCCTCCGATACAGACCCCTGGTATCAGATCCGGTATGACAATCATGTCGGATATGTGCAGGGCCCGTTTATCCGCGTGGTGACCTACGGCAATCTGCAGGCAGCCACCGCGGCGCCTACGGCCACGCCGGCTCCGGGCGCTACGGCGAATACGCAGAACCGGGTGATCAGCTATGTGCGCCTGATTCTGACCAGCGCGCATCTGCGCACTGAACCCGGCGGAACGGTATGGGAGGACTGGGAGGAACAGGGCGGCCTCCTGCCGGTGCGGGGAGAAGCTGTGTTCCAGGGGGATCATTACTGGTATCCCGTGGTGTACAAGAACAGGGATCTGTATGTGCGCAGCGACTGCGTGGATCCGGTGTACACCGAGGGCGGAAGCGTTGTGACCCCGACACCCACGGCGCGCGCGGTGCTCGGACATGTCATCACCACCCAGAACAATGTCAACCTGCGCCTGTCGCCCAACGGCACAGTGATCGAGCAGATCCCGAACAACACGATCCTGCCCTATGTGGCCCAGCCCATGACATTGGACGGATATACCTGGTACTACGTGGAGAGCGGCAATGTGCACGGCTATGTGCGCAGCGACTGCGTATCCCTGTACGGAAGCTCCGTGACCAGCGGAACGGCCACGGCGACACCCACGCCCACGCCTGTCCGCCGCGGCACAGTCAGCAGCTACGGGTATGTGGAAACTATCAAGACCGGCGTGAACATGCGGTCCAAGCCCAACGGCAGCCGTATTGCGAAGATCGATATCAATATTGTGCTGGCCATGACCGGCAACCGGACAAATTCCGGCGGATACGACTGGTATCCGGTGACGTATCAGGGACTGTACGGCTATGTGCGCGGCGACTGCGTGAAAATGTACACGGCGTCGGAAGCGGCGGCCTATGAGGCCCGGATGGGACTCAATGCCACGCCGACCCCGGCCCTGAGCACCAATCACTATGTGCGCACGGCCATCGACGGCACCGTGCTCAGGAGCACGGCATCCACGGACGGATCCATTCTTGCCACCGTGGGCAGCGGCGTTGTGCTCGCCTTTGATCAGACTGTTACGGGCAGCGGTGCCACCTGGTACCGCGTAATCTACAACAACCGTCAGCTGTTCGTGCTGAGCAGCAATGTGACGGAAATGACGGACGCGGAGTATCAGGCATACCTGGGCTCCAATCCTACGGCCACGCCGCAGACCACCCTGTACGCCGGATATGTGCGCACCACCAAGAGCGGCATCAATGTGCGCCAGACAGCCGGCGGACGGAACATTCTCGGCCGCATTGACAGCGGTCTGGTCCTGCCCTATTCCGATATGGCCACCTATGGCGGTTACACCTGGTACCGCGTCAATTCGAGCGTCGGTCTCGGGTACATCCGAGGCGACTGCGTGAATGTGGTCAATGCGGACGGCAGTCCCACCGCGGCACCCACAGCGGCGGCCGTGACCACACAGGCTCCACAGTCCGGTCAGGTGGAAGCAAGCTATACCACCCTGAAGAAGGGTGACAAGGGCACCGCCGTGCAGAACATGGTGCAGGAGCTCATCAATCAGGGCTATTACACCGGCACGCTGACCAGCACCTTCTCGGATGCGGTGGAAGCGGCCGTGAAGGCCTTCCAGACCGCCAAGGGCATGACCGCTGACGGCGTGGCCGGCAGCGCAACCCAGCACGCGATCTTCGGCACCGTGCCTGTGGGCACCGGGAACACCACCGATCTGAACATGACCATCTATCCCGCGGAAAAGATCGACTGGTACACCGGCGGCATTCAGGAGCTGATCCCGAGAGGATCCAACTTCAAGGTCTATGATGTGAAGACCGGCATTGTCTGGTGGGCACACCGCTGGGCCGGCGGCAAGCATGCGGACATCGAGCCGCTGACTGCGGCGGACACCGCGCGCATCTGCCAGATCTATGGCGTGAGCAAGGCCAGTGAGATCAATGCCAAGCAGCACTGGCAGCGCAGGCCCTGCCTGATCACCATCGGCACCAGAACCTTCGCCTGCTCGCTCTATGGCGTGCCGCACAACCCGGAAGGGAACACCATCAAGGACAACGACATGAATGGTCAGATCTGTCTGCACTTCACCAACAGCCGTACACACGACAGTGACAAGGTGGACAGCTACCATACCGAGGCCATTCAGTACGCATGGGAGCATGCGCCGAACGGTCACAAGTAAATCAGGAAGAATTGCCGGGCAGGAAGCTGCCCGGCTTTTTATGAGCCTTGTTTTCAGGCGGAAGGGAGAGGAATGTACATGACGCAGGCCGGAAATGGAAAAAGCATGAAAGCTCTTTTGTGCTGCGCGGGCTTTCTCTTCCTGTGGGAACTGGAGCATCTGATTAATTTCCTGGGCTCGGATGAAGTGCAGTGGTGGCTGGATGCGCTGATGCTCATGAGCGCCGGCGGCATGCTGCTGGCCGGCAACTGGCGCAGGCGCGCCTGGACCTGGCCGCTGCTGGCGGGACTGGGGTGGATCCTTGTCACGTCCCTGATCCGCGGCCAGATCGTGGTGGAGCGCACGCGCTTTGCGTTTATCCGCGGCGTTCTGTGCTTTCTGGTGCTTCCGCTTGCGGGCATATGCGGCACAAAGCAGGAGCGGATGCGCTTTCTGAAAATCATTCTGGGAGTCTGGACGGCTTTTTATACGGGGCTTTCGCTACTTGGAATCTGGAGCGCCTTCAGCGGTGTCAGGATCCTGGACCTGTCCCGTACGCTGGAAATCTGCCTGCGGGAGGATGATCACCGCCTGAAGCTCATGGCCTATTCCACGGTGACGGCGGCAAACCTTACCATGAGCATTGCCATGGCTCTGGCGGGGCACATGCTCACAGAGCACAGGGCGGGGAAGGCGGCCTATCTGATTTCTCTTGTGCCCATGCTGATCTGTCTTTCCCTGAGCGGCGGGCGCACCGGATATGTGTGCACCGGTGCCGCCGTGGGCTATACCCTGGTCATGCATGCGCGTCCGGCCCTGAAAAAGCGGTATGGGAAACAGGCTGTACGCATCTGTCTTTCCCTTCTGATCTTCCTGCTGGCATGCGGCCTCGTGGTCATGGGCATGCCCATGGTGACGCGCGGCTTCAATGCGGTGCACGCCGGCGGGCTTGTGCCGCAGGCCCAGGCCGAGGAAGTCCTGGAAGAGGCGGAAGACAGTGCGCTGACGCTTGCCGAGGAACGGAATCTTTTCCATCAGGACGGACTTTCCGGACGTCCCATTGTCTGGAAGGCAGCGCTTGATGTGCTCAGAGGCAGGCCGTACCTGCTGCTCACGGGCACCAGTATTCCGGAAGTCATGGAGTATGTACTGCCTGTGACGTCGGGAGTGACCACGGAAGTCTATGATCATGTGCACTGCATGTATCTGCAGATCCTGCTGGAAACCGGGCTTCCGGGGCTGGGACTTGCGCTGGCGATGGTTTTCATGCTGCTGAAAAGGACCTGGCGGCTGATCCGGAGCGGGGATATCCTTGCCATGCTGCCGGTTCCGGCACTGGGACTTCTGCTGTATGAGACCGTGGACTGTGTGACCCGGCTGAACAAGGGGCTTGCCTGCATGCCGGTGCTGATGCTGTTCCTGGGCCTGACCATGGGCCTTACAGATGCGGAAGGAGAGGACGGGACATGTCCGGGATTCAGTTTCAGACGGTTCTTTTCCACAACCGCCCGGAAGCGCTGAAGCGCTCGGCCCGGAGTCTGTGCGCTTCCCTTGAGTATGCCCGCGGGCACGGGCAGAACCTGGCCCGGTGTGTGCTGCTCTGGGGAGATGCCTCTGAGAAACCGTGCATGACAGAGGCGGAACTGGAAAAGCTGCGCAGCGAATGCACGGGTCTTGATATTGAGTATGTATTGTTTGGCGAAAACACAGGCACGTCCCGGGGGCACAACCGGCTGCTTCCCATGGCCGGGTGTGATCTGCTTGTCACCATGAACCCGGATGTGGTGGCGGCTCCGTCCTGCGTGTTCCATCTGCTGGAGGCGTTTGCGGAGGAAAAAACCGGCATGGCGGAGGCAAGGCAGACGCCGCTTGAGCATCCCAAGGCCTATGATCCCGCGACACGGACCATTTCCTGGGCGAGCGGGGCCTTTTCCATGATCCGGCGGGCCTGCTTTGAGGAAATCGGCGGGTATGATGAGCATTTCTTTCTCTACTGCGATGATGTGGATCTGAGCTGGCGCGCAAGACTCAGGGGCTGGAATCTGGTCTATGTGCCCGAAGCCGTGGTGTATCACGGGAAAGGCCTGTCCGGGGACGGCGGCATGCAGCCCACGGATGCGGACCTGCGGTATTCTCCGGAGGCCGAGATGATGCTGATGTACCGTTACGGCTGGACGGCGGAACTGGAGGAAAAAAAGCGGCAGCTTGCTCAGTCGCCGCTGCCTCTGGAGCGGGAGGCGCTTGCGGCGTTTGAAGAGCGTGAGCGCTGCGGAGGACTCCCTGATCCCTTGGACCCGGAACACAAGGTATCGCATTTTCCGCTGTATGCAGGGGACATGTCCAGATTCCGGCCTGAGGACGGCTGGAATGCAGACGTTGTCATGACGGAGATGAAGCATCTGTGGACGTGAACAGATGTGAAGAAACGGAAACGTGCTGTGCAGGGCCGGTACAGCAAAGGCGCAGGAATGGATCAGCATGTTTCAGGCTTATCAGGAATCATATGATTATTTCAGGCTGGATCGCTTCATGGAAGACTGACAGAAGAGAGGTGAACCCGTGGACAAGAGTGTAGTGAGTGCGGCGGAAATGCTTTTGCGCCGGCATGGCGCGGAGGCTTGGAAACAATCTGCGGGCACTTCTGATCATGGACCGGCGGAGAACTGGCTGATACTGGCAGAAGAGCGGGCAGATATCGCACAGCAGGTACAGGCATGCGAAGGAGCGCGTCAGATCTGCGTGGTTACCGGAAATGCCGGCAATGCGGAACTGATCAGAGCCATGCTTGGCGGGGACAGCCGGGAAATACGCAAAGCATGCGGGAACCCGGTCTATACATCCGGTGATCTGGACAGGTGCATGGAAGATCTGGGGTTCGGGTATCTGGATTCAGCAGAATGCCCGGAAAAGACGGATCATGGCGTTGAGGCTGCACTCCTGGACCGGGAACTGGATCAGGTGCTTGCCGCACACGGCCGGGACAGGTTTCTGATCCGGCTGTATGAAAAGCGGGAAGCAGCAGGCGGTGTACAGCCGTTCCTGAGCGTGATCATCCGGACACAGGGAAGGCGCATGGAAGCGCTGGAAGAGGCGCTTCTGTGCCTTGCGGGGCAGTCGGATCAGAACTTTGAAGTGCTGCTTATGCTTCACAGGGTGGAAAAGGCGGCAGAGACCGCCGTGCGTTCCCTTGTGGACAGCCAGACCTTGGAAATGCGCCGGAAGATCCGGATCATCCCCGTGGAGCGCGCCGGGAGATGCGCTCCGGTGAACGAGGGCATCCGTCTGAGCCGCGGACAGTATTATTCCGTGTTTGACGATGACGATCTTCTTCTGCCGGAATGGGTGGAGCATTTCCGTACCGGAAGCCGGACTTTTCCCGGCAGCGTGATTCACCAGTATGCCGTGAGCCAGGAATGGGAGAGTCTTCCCTCGGGCAGCGGGCAGATGCTGCGTGCGGTGAGCGGGCTGAACAATCAGTTCTGCAAGCCGTTTGATATGATGCTTCAGGCGCGGGCCAACAGCTGTCCGCTGATGACGCTCGCATTCCCGTCCAGGCTCCGGAATCTTGAGATCTTCTTTGACGAGTCCCTGGACGTGTGTGAAGACTGGGAATATCTGATGCGCACGTCCGCTTTCCTGGGCGTGCAGGATGTGAAGGAACCTGGGGCGATTTACCGGATGTGGAAAAATGCCGGAAATTCGCACACGGTGCATGACGAGCAGTTCTGGCGCAGCACAGAGGAAAAAATCCGGTCCAGGCACGACGCGCGCCCGCTGATGATGGGCGAGGGAAGCGTGGCGGAGTTTGTAAGGATTGACCGGCTGAAGGATGCAGCCCGGTATGTGTTTGAGCCGGTGCTCTATCCGGACCGTGGCAGCGGATTCAGGGAAGAGGAAGCGGATCACAGGCGCCTGGCCATGTATCTGGATGATTTTTCCCTTGTCTATGATGTGGACAATGTCCGGCGCGTGCGCTGGGATCCGGTGCCCGCGGACACCGTGGCGGTGAAGGAACTGAAGCTGGAAGCCGTGGACGCTGATGGACAGGTGCGGGAAGCCGAAGTGGAATGGACGAATGCGCGCCTGTTCCCGGGATTCTGGTTCTTTGACCTGCCGGACCCGCAGATGATTCTGAAGCTTCCTGAGCATACGAAGCAGCTGCGGATTTCGGGAAGGCTGCAGCATCATTTCACCGGAAGCGACATGACGGTCATGCGGGGAAGGTTCGGGGCGACAGCCATCAGGCATAAGCTGAAAGTACGTCTTCATGCGCTGAAGATGCGGCTGCGCCGCTGAGCGGAAGACAAAGGATGTGTGGTTTTGAAAGAGGATAAGGTTTTCTGGAAGCACTTTGCACTGTGCGTCTTTGCGTTCGCGGTTCTGGCCGTCCTGACCTATCTGGTGGCCGGGAATGACTGGAAGACGGAGCAGGTGGAGACCGGCAGCGTATCGCGCTCTGTCATGCTCTATACGGATCAGCCGGTTTTGCAGGTGGACCAGACCGTGCAGTCCCCGGTGGATGAGATTCATGAAGTCCGGCTGGACGTGGATGTGCAGAATCCCGAAAAGGCTGTGATCGAGCTCATGCTCACCGCCGGAAACGGAGAGACCGGGCATGGCAGCGGTACGGTGCAGGCTCTGGAGGGTTCCGGGTTTGTGAGCATACGGCTGGACGAGCCGGTGCGGCATGTGCGGGGCGAGGAAATCACGCTGCATGTACGTGCCGAGGGCGTGGTACTCTGGTCGGGAAGCACCGTGAGCAACGGAAGGTTTGACATTCCCGTGCCCACGGAGGGCACGCTGGTGCATATGGGCAGTGAGATTCCGGGCACCCTGGTGTTCGCGCTGGGCGGGATCAATCACCTGAGTGCCTACCGCGTGTACTGGCCCGCGGTCATCTGTGCCGGCGCTGTTCTGGCCGGGCTTGCTATATATGTGCATGTCTGCATGCGCCGGGGAAAGGAAAACATGCTCACCGTGGTGCTGGCCATGGTGCGCAAGTACCGGTTCCTGCTCAAGACACTGGTGAAGCGGGACTTCAAGATCAAGTACAAGGGTTCCGTCCTGGGCGTCATCTGGAGCTTTCTGAACCCGCTGGTGATGATGCTGGTGTATTTCTTTGTATTCTCCACCATCTTCCGCTCCAATACACCGAACTTCGCGGTATATCTTATGACCGGCGTGGTCATGTACAACTACTGCTCGGACGCTACCACCCTGGGCATGCAGGCCATTGTGGGCAATGCGGGCCTGATCACCAAGGTGTACCTGCCCAAGTATATCTATCCTCTGTCCAAGACGATTTCTTCGTCCATCAATCTGGTGATTTCCACGGTGGCGCTGTTCGTGGTCATGACCTTTACCGGCGCGCCGGTGCTGGAAAGCCTGATGCGCCTGCCGATCCTGATTTTCCTGGAAATATTGCTGCTCATGTTCTGCTCAGGCCTGGGCATGCTCCTGTCCTGCTGTCTCGTGTTTTTCCGGGACATCCAGTTCCTGTGGAGCGTGTTCCTGACGATCTGGAACTTTGTGACCCCGATCTTCTATACCGAGAGCATTATTCCGGAGCGCTTCCTGGGCATTTATCACCTCAATCCGCTCTATCACTTTGTCACGGCGGCCAGAAGCATCACGCTGCAGGGCAGGGCGCCTATGCCGGCGGAGCTGCTCTGGTGCACCGTGGCGGCTGTGGCCTCCCTTGGCATCGGGGCCTGGGTGTTCCGCAGGCATCAGGACCGTTTTGTCCTGTATCTGTAAGGAGGGAAGAACATGGGAGAAATTATCCGGGCGGATCATATCTGCATGAACTTCCACCTCAATCAGAGCAAGACCACTTCGCTGAAGGAGTTTTTCGTCAAAAAGGTCAAGCATCAGCTGGAATACCAGGATTTCTATGCGCTCAGGGACGTGTCCTTTTCCATTGAGCGCGGGGAAGTGATTGGGCTTGTCGGACGCAACGGCTCGGGCAAGAGCACCACGCTGAAGGTGATTTCCGGGATTTACAAGCCCACCTCGGGCACCATCCGCACCGCGGGCACCATTGCCCCGATGCTGGAGCTGGGCAGCGGGTTTGACTTTGAGCTCAGCGGTCGGGAAAACATTTTTCTCAACGGCGCCATTCTCGGGTTTGACGAGCACACGCTGGTGAGCAAGTATGATGAGATCGTGGCCTTTTCCGAACTGGACCAGTTCCTGGACCGGCCCATCAAGACCTATTCCTCCGGCATGCTGATGCGTCTTGCCTTTTCCATCGCCACCCTGGTGGAGCCGGAAATCCTGATCGTGGATGAGATCCTGGCGGTGGGCGATGAGGCGTTTCAGCGCAAGAGCCGCAACCGCATGATGGAAATGATGCATGACGGCACCACGGTGATCATGGTGAGCCATGACATTGATACCATCCGCTCCCTGTGCAGCCGCGTGATCTGGCTGGACCATGGACAGGTCCGGGAGGAAGGCGACGTACAGGAAGTCTGTGATCATTATCATGAGTATATGAACAGCAACTGAACAGTATTGGCGGATATGGCCAAAATGCAGCCATATCCGCCAAGAAAAAATCTATAAAAATGGCTTGCTTTTCCTGCGGACGGGTGCTATAATCTCACTGTTGCGTTTGAGCAATGCTGATGTAGCTCAGTCGGTAGAGCGCATCCTTGGTAAGGATGAGGTCACCGGTTCAAATCCGGTCATCAGCTCTGGAAAGAAGCCTTCATGCAGGGCTTCTTTTTTCGTGTTAATAACAAATCTATGTTTTTATGTCGAAGAAGGATTATTGATGAGTAAATTAAGAAAACGATGGCTTGGTTTGGGTGTTTTACTTCTTTGCCTGGTGGTGTCTGCATATGGGGGATGGAGAGTTTATAAAAAGAAGCATCCCGTATGGCAGATTACACAGTATGCATGCGAATCCGGGAATAATGCGTCTTTCTATTCCATCTGGAACCCGGAAGATGGGACACTGATTCTGGTGGATAGTGGATGGACGCAGAATGCTCAGACAGTTCGGGATGTAATTGAGAGCCATGGTGGACATGTTAAGGCATGGATTCTTACTCATTACCACGCTGATCATATAGGTGCATTCAATGAGATATGGCCGGAATATCGATCCAGAATAGAAAAAATTTATGTTACGCCTTTGGACTGGGAGACATTTGAACCTATCGCGCAGTCCTGGGATGCCCCTGAAACGTTTGCGCTGTTTTTGGAGCAGACAGCTGATGCAGAGCAGATTCAGTTCCTGAATCGCGGAGATTCACTCAGTATCGGTAATCTTACATTTTCAGTTTACAATGCTTTCGATGAACATGTAAAGGAACTGGCAAAGGATATTGTGAACAATGCTTCTCTTGCTTTTCGAATTACAGGTGAGAAAGACAGTATGTTTTTCTGTGGAGATATGAGCGATCCTGCGCTTGGCCAGTATCTGCTGGATACATATGGGGCAGAGGCGCTGAAGTCAGAATATGTTCAGGCAGCACATCATGGAAACTGGGGACAGAAACCTGAGTTTTATGAGGCTTTGCAGCCCAGTACTCTGTTTTTTGATGCACCGCAGTGGCTGATGACAGGCGAACAATATGACGCGAGGCTTCTGAAGGAGTGGTGTATCACTCGGAATATTCAGGTGTTGGATTTTACCAGCGCACCAAATACGATAGAGTTCCGCTGAAAGACGAGGGGAAAGAGGGATGCTGAAAAGAATCTGGTTGATTCTATGTAAGCTATATCTGAAGATCATAACACCCAAAATTAGCCGGGATTATTACATGAAGGTTTTTTGCCGAATTTACAAGGACACGCTAAGTATAGATCCTGAGGGACTTCCTAGGTTTATATCACTTGATGTCAAGTTGGATAATTCGGCAAGAATTCATGTCGGAAAAGGCACAACGATTGCGTCAATGACGGCAATTCTTACGCATGACTTTTCGATTGATTATGGGCTGATTGCACTTGGCCGGGATACTCGGACACATGAATATCAGTACCGTCGCGAAGTGATCATTGGTGAGAATACTTTTATTGGGCAGCGTTGCACCATTTTACCGGGGGTTACAATAGGAAATAACTGTATAATTGGAGCATGCTCTCTCGTAAATAAAGATATTCCGGATAATTCGGTTGCAGCAGGTATTCCAGCTAAAGTGTTGGCTTCTACAGACCATTGGATTCACAGACGATTGGAACGGGACAAAGATTTTATTGTTTGAATTAACTTGATATTCCGTTCCAACCATGAAAAACAAAAGCCAGCAGAAGTCATGGCTTTTGTTTGAGTACTTTATGCTGAACTGCGGAACATATGGAAAAATCAGGATTTGAATTGTGACCTATTGGGATGCCCGGTTTTCTCATCGTTCATAAAGCCTCCCATGGCGGTCATGAAGAGGATCTTGAGATCCAGCCGGGCGGTCCAGTTCTCGATGTACCAGATGTCATGCTCAATGCGCTTGACGATACTGGTGTCGCCTCGGTACCCGTTGACCTGCGCCCAGCCTGTCATGCCAGGCCGTACCTGGTGCTTGACCATGTACAGGGGTACGGAGTCCTTGAACTGATCCACGAAGAACGGGATCTCAGGCCGCGGGCCGATCAGGCTCATGTCACCCTTCACGACATTGAAAAGCTGAGGGAGTTCATCCAGGCTGAACTTGCGGATGAAGCTTCCGAACCTGGTTTTTCTTGGGTCTGCCTTAGTGCTCCAGGCGGTCTTTTCCCGGTCATTGACGCGCATGGAGCGGAACTTGTACATGGTGAAGGGCTTCTTGTATTTTCCCA